>DFGB01000018.1:0-2362 GCA_002371135.1 Verrucomicrobia bacterium UBA3761
GCTCTCTGCGCGGGCGGGTCCGGCGGCTCGGCAGGCGTGAACTGCGGCACATCCGCCGCGACGGTGATCGCCGCGTCAGGTCCAGCCGCCGCGCTCGCCTCCAGCTGCGCGTCAGTCAAAACGCCGCGCCACACGCGCACTTCGTCGTATGCCGCGAGCGCGTCCATGTCCGGCTCATATTGGGAATGCCCGAGATACAGGACAGGATCTACGATTTTCTGTATGCCGTCAGACATGGTCATCGATCCAGACTTCTGCAATTCGCCCGTCGCCGCGTCGCGCCGTTGCCACCGGATGAACGTCGAGCCGTCGTCCTGCCGCCGGAAAGTGACGGCGATATGGTAGTCCACCCCGATCTCGTAGGGTGCCATCGTGTTGTCCGTCGCGGTTTCGCCCGGATTTTTCGCGCCCGCGCGGTCCTTGGAGAAATCCGTCCCACCCGTCCACGCGAGCATGAAGTAGTGCGTATCATCCGCGCCATAGTCGAAGACGCGCGACCATTTCTGGACGCCATCTTGCCGCGCCCACAGCTCAATAGTCGCCGCCGTGGTGTCGAGCATGTTCGTGCCGAGGTTCACATAACCTGATCCATGCGAGCAGCCTCCGTAGCCCATGTGGACACGATTGCCGTAGAGCGATACGCGTTCACCAACGTTCACGGCATCCGCATCGCCGACCGAATCCGACCAGTCGCCGTTGAAGCTCCAGCGGTGCGTGAGAATCGGCGCATCCGCCAACGCCGTCCTCGCCGCGCCGGTCGCGACCGCCACCGCCGCACACACGGCCAGCATTCGAATTTTAAGCTGTGTTTTCATTTTGCAATTTCCTTTCTGCCGCATCTGCCGGCGGCGATCGTAAAGGCCACCGAAAGCGCGGCGACGCCGATCCAAAACACGGCGAGCCAGTCGAGCGTCCAGCCGCTTGCGAACGTGTGCCCCATGAGCGTGGCCGCGCCGTCCGCGCCGCGCGCGACGAGACAACCCGAAAATGCGGACTGCAACCCCGCGCCGAGATACGACCCGATGCCCGCAATGCCGAGCGCCGCGCCCGCCGCGCACTTCGGGACGCGGTCCACCGCCATCAGCCCGCCGAGGAACGTGAGCAGAATGCCGACCGCAAGGCCGAACAGCACCATCGCCGTCACGTCAAGCCACGGATGCCGCCCCGGCACGAGCATGAACAGCACGAGCGCGGTAACATTCACCAGCCCTGCGGAAACCGCAAGTTCCTGACGGCTACCCTTGAAAAATCTGTCCGAGACGATCCCCGAAAGCCCGGACGACACCGCGCCGACTATTGAGTTCACCGTGACGATCATCGCGGCATCCGTGCCCGCATAACCTTTCTTGACCTGAAGAAAGAATATCCCCCAGTCTATGACAGCGTAGCGGCTGGCGGCGAAAAGGCCGCCTGCTATCGCAATCAGCCATACGGCGGGCGTCGTGAGCGCGATCTTCTGTCCGCCGGTCGTGTCGATCTTCGCCTCGGCGGCATCGACGGGGACGGGCGGCAAGCCTTCGTCCTCAGGTGCGTTGCCAAAGAAGAACCACGCCGCCGCAATGCCGACGGCACCCATCGCCGCCGCGCCCCAGAAGCAGCTGCGCCATGCGTAGTCCGCGCCGTAATGCGCGCCCGCCCAAACCATGACGCCCGCCGTGAGGATGTAGGCAAGCACCTCGCCGAGATTGTTCGAGCAGGACCAGATGCCGTAGTACGTTCCTCGCCGCTCCTTCGGCCACCAGCGCGAGAGCGCCACGACGCAACACGGTGCACCCGTCGATTGCGCGAGTCCGTTCACGAACCACACCACCGCGAGCATCAGCGCCGGAATGTGGAAGCCCACCACGAAGTTGGCGAGCGCGGAGACGAAAAGCCCGAACATCACGTAGCGGCGCACGTTCACGCGGTCGGCGATGAAGCCGTTGACGAACTTGCCGATCGCGTAGGCGATGAGCATCGCCGAGCCGACAACGCCAATCTCCTTCGCCGTGTACGCGCCCTGCTCGATCATGTCTTTCTTGGATGCCGAGAACGCGAGGCGGCAGATGTAGAAAAGCGCATACACGACAAGCATCGCCGCCACCTGGCGGATGCGACGCCGCGCATACGCACGTTCGAGCGCCGCGCCCGAAAGATCACTGACGCGCGTCATCTTAGAAATTCCTCCGCCCCTTCTGCGTGAGCCACACGATCAGCTCTGCGGCGTAGTCGGTCTGGATCATCGTCGCGCCCTGATCCAGCACCCAGCCCCAGTTCGCCGCTGTCGTGTCGAGCATGTTCGTTCCGAGATCGACATAGCCCGTGCCATGCGAACACGCTCCATAGCCCATGTGAACCCTGCCGCCGTAAAGCGACACGTATG
>DFGB01000018.1:2429-11953 GCA_002371135.1 Verrucomicrobia bacterium UBA3761
CACTTCACCGCATCCGCCCCGCCAGTCGAGTCGGAGTAGTCGCCGTTGAAGCTCCACCGATGCGCCAGCTCCGCTGCAGAAAGCGACAGCGCCGCAAATGTCATGAGCGCAAGTAGCGAGTAAGGAAACAACCAACTAACCTTCTTCATGTTCGAGAATATCCTTTCATACCTTGAAATCCGTGATAATCGGTCTGCCTGAAGTACCAAGCGAGGTAAGCGGGCGGACGGCGAAAGTAAGCGATTGGCCGGGCGGAAGTTCGTCCTTGGCGATTTCGAGCGTTGTCACGCCGCCGTTCGGCTCGTGGCCGATGCCCATGTTGCACCCTGCGGCGTAGACGGCCTTGAAGAGCTTCTGACTTCCCGCTTCGCCTATCACGACGACCTCGTAGGCGTACACGCGCGAATCGGGATTGCCGTCAGCGAGGGGGATTGAAATCTTTACGGCTTCTTCACCGCTCTCTAACTTTACACTCTCAACTCTCAACTTTCCACTCTTTGAGAACTGCGGCTCGCCGATGACCTTCTTCAACTCGTCTTTCGAGAACGGATGCGGTTCCTTGCCGAAGGGCATCACCCAGTCCGCGCCGAGGCTGGCCTCGCCGTCGGAGAAATCGTGGCGTTCGAGAACCATCATGTCGTCGTACATGCATACGACGTATCCCTGGCGCCCCTTGCCCGTGTTCGCCGGATCCCGCCCTTCCAGTTTCGCTTTCGTTATCCAGGCGTCGCCGGCGAGCCCGGAGCATCCGCGCGGCTCGCACGATGCGCACTCGAAGCACGGCAGTCGTCCGTAGTACAGATACGCCATGTTCCAGTTGGCGATGCTCCAGTGGTTGTGCCCGAAGAACGAGACGGCGTTGCGCTTCGCCGACACGCGCTTGCGGAGCGGAGCGACGGGGCGCGAATGCGTCATGAAGAAGAACGGACGCGCCGGATCGTCGAGCCGGACGGTCTTTCCCGTTTCCTCCACAAGCCGCACAAGCTCCGCGTCGTCAACGCCCCAATTCCGTCCGAAGAAATGGTAGCCCTTGACCTCTTTGTGCCAGACGCTATCGTACTTCTCGCTCCAGATCCGCTCCCAGTTCGCGGCCATGTCGGTCGCGAGAACGTGATTCGCCCTCTCCGCAGGGTCTGGATAGTTTTTCTCGACGAAATCTCCGTATCTGGCTCCTTCGGCGTCGTGGTTTCCGGTGACGAAGAGTTTCACGGGGCCGCCGGAAGGACCGAACACTCTGTTCCACGCATTTGCGTGAAACTGCATTTCCTCGACCTGTCCGCGATGCGCCATGTCGCCGCAATGCACCACAGCATCGACGCCGCGCCGTTTGAAGTATTCGAGCGCGGCGGCGAAATACTTGTCGGGCCAGTTGTGTCCGGGTTTGCCGCTCGATCCGTGCATGGTGCGCAGATGCGTGTCGCTTACCACGCCGAAAACAAGATTCGGCTTTTTGTCCGGCTTCCAGCCTTCAGGCGAGGCAAACAAAAAACCGCCCGGCAGAGCCGCGAACCCAATCGCGGCAAACGACGACTTCAGGAGGTCGCGCCTGGAAACCTTGCTTTTCATTGCGCCGCTCTTTCCGTCTTGCGGTTTGCGATGCCCGCGCAGTTGACATGGTCGCGCAGAAGGCGGCGGCGATGCTCCTCCGCGCGGCTGGCGAATGGCTTCCATTCAATGTTCTGCGCGAGACCACGAACTCCCACGAAAATGCAAGTTGGCGTCATGCTATTCCCCACGAAAATGCAAGTTTGCTGCTCCCCGCGATAATGCCCGTGCATTTTCATGTGAATGTTCTTTCGTACTCGATTTTCCCGTTGGTCGCGTTGTGGACACGGATATGCAGACCGTCAGGGGTCTGGAGACCCTCGATGACGGTGGGGAACTTCCTCTTCGCCCCTTTTTCCCAAATGTCGCATCCGCCCGAGACCATGTGCGTCCACGTCCTGCCCATGCATGGCGGATCGACGCGGAAGCGGTGCGTGTGGCCCGTGACGACAAGGTTTACGCCAGCCTTCTCGAAGAGCGGACCCCACATCTGCGCACATGGCCGATGCCATTCCGCCGCACGTTCCATGTCGATTTCATCGCCGGCATTGTGAGCGGGATTGGCGTCGGACAAAGGGATGTGGCAGAACGCCACCTTGAACTTCGCGGTCTTAACGGCGGGCGTCTCGATCATGTCGGCGAGCCACCGCGTCTGGAGCCGGCGATACGGCTCGAACTTCACAACACCGCCGAAATACGGATGTGCGTCCGGCTTGTCTTCGCCGGTGTCGAGGCCGATGAGCGCGATGTCGCCTAGCCTCTGCACGAAGTTGCGCCCGAGCGATGCATACCGCCCGGCGCGTTCGTCTAGTTCGCGGAACATCATCAAATCCTGCAGATGCCGGTTGAAAAGCCCCCTGAAGTCATGGTTGCCGTTGACGAACATCCAGGGCGTGTCGGCTGCATATTCCGGATAGTCGGGATGGACGTGTATGAACGTCTTCATCGCGTCATCCAGCGTCGTGTTGAAGTTGCCGGTCGCATCGCCGTTCCAGATGACGACGGACGGCTTCAATTCCTGCAGCTTGGCAAGCGTCATTCCAAGGGCGGGCTCACGCTGGTGGGTGTCGGCTATGACGCAGAACGACCCGCCCGCCCCTGGCCCAAGCGTCGTGAAGGAATGAATCTTCCCGTCCGCCTCGGAAGCGAGATTGAAGGGGCGGTATCTTTTGAATTCCATTCTGTCCGCGCCGATGCGATACCAGTAGCGCGTCGCGGGGCGAAGGCCGCGAATGCGCACGAGCGCGAAGCGGTCGTTCACATCCATCAGGCCGCCGGTACCGGAATACACCCGCTTCGCGCCGCTCATGTCTGGAGACTTGGAAATCTCCACCCAACCGCTCGCCAGAGCGTTCACGGCGAAGGAAACGCCTATCGACGTCTCCGCCGCGTTTTGCAGCACCGGCGCGGAGGCGAGGAGACGCCCCGGCGACGCGGTGCCGGGGCTTTCAGCGTTTGCCCTCTTTGGAAAGCCTGCCGCACCGCCGAATGCCGCGGCAAACACCCCCGTCCCAAGCCTCGACAGGAACGAGCGTCTGTCCATCATTGCATCATCGATCGCCATGCCAGAATCCCTCCTTCTTTTCGCCGCCATCTAGCACGACAAGTCCCTTGCCCTTGCCGTAGTGCGTTCCGTAACGGTCGAAGAGAACCGTCACGTTGCGCCCATGGTAGCGGACGCCATCGATGCACCACCAGTCCCACGCAACCGGCGCGAGAGGGCGGACGTCGAGCCGCCCATCGTCCGACGGGCGGATGCCGCACAGCCCCGCGATAACCAAATCGCAGAACGTCGAATGGTTGTAGTCCTTGCCGCGTTCGCGGATGCGCTGCCGCCTGCCGGTCTTGCGCTCGTAGGCGAGCATGTTTTCCCGGACGAGCCACTCGCCCGTGTAGGCGTCGAGATTCTCGTCAATCCACGAAACAACCTTGCCGTCCTCGCGGATCAACTTCTGCTGCGCGGCGAATTGCCCAAGCAAAGCCGTGAAATCGGCTGGGGTGGCGGGGATGGGTGCATCTGACTGAAGCGTTCTGTAGAGCGCGGTCAGAGCGACACTTGTTGCATACGGCCAGTTCGGGCCGTCCCATCTGCAGCGGTGGCGGAGCGGCACGTCCCTGAAACCCGATGCGTCGCGCGCCGGAAACGTCAGACCCTTCGGCGCGGCGGAAAACCCCGAGCGCGAATCCATGAGGCGATTCCACGCCTCGCCGCATTCCGGGAGAGGCATCCCGAAATAGAACGGCGCGTAGCCGTGCAGTTCGCACACGTCGTCGAGTTTACCGCCCGCAGCGGGAAGCATCGAGAAGAACTTCTTTTCCCTGTTCCACAACTTCGCCTTTATGACTTTTTCGAGAGCGTCGGCCTTTGCAGAGAACCTTGCCGCCGTTTCGCCGTCGCCTTCCAATCTTGCGATTTCCGCGACAGCCTTCATGTCAGCCCAGCGCATGGCATTGACCATCGGCCTCGCGCCGTGTCCGGAAAGCGAATTCTCGGTTCCTTCGTAGCCGTCCCAGATGTCGTACAGCCCGCGCTCCGGCCTGAAGCCGATGAAGAACTTCTCCTTGCCGTAGCGCCACCCTTTTTCCCAAGCCTCGCAGTTCCTGACGAAATCCGGCAGCAGTTTCCTGGCGAATGCGAAGTCGCCCGTCACCCTTGCGCGCTCCAACGCGGCGTAAGCGGGGGCGCTGGCATACGCACCCTTGCCACTGACGCGCCCCTTTTGCACCATGAAAGCGATATAGCCGTCAAGGTACCGGCCGTCGCGCAGCCAGCGGCCTTCCATGATGTGGTGATTGAGCGGACACGATATGGTGTTGTGCGGCCCCGCCCACGGCACTTGCGGAAGAAACTCCGTCACAACCCAGCCGTCCGGAGTCTTCTTCAGATGCTTGCGGTATGTCCACCAGCGGAAGTAGTAGACCCGCTCGATATCGCGGTCTGGACACTCGAATCGGGGAATGGACGAGAGTGCCCATTCAGTCGCCTCTGCGTTACATATTGCATTCGTGTAGATTTCTTCGTCATCGGCGGAGAATCTGTCGAACCAGACGCGGACGGCGGAATCAGGCACAAGGGAAAACGCATCAGCCTGCGCAGAGTGCGCGAAAAGCACCGGCGCAATCGCGGCAAGCGTCATCATCGCCAGACGGTGCGACAGCTTTCGCTTGTCCGGCTTTTTCATCAGGACATCTCCCCCGTGCGCACTTTGTATTCGCAGACAAGTGCCTTGCCGCGAACTCCGAACGAGTTCATCGGCGTTATGGTGAAAACGGCGTCGCCTGCGCCAAGTTCGTCCTTGCGGAAATAGCACACCTGCCGCGACTGCGCTTTCTTGTGCTTCAAGGAATGGTTGAATCCTTCCGGCAGCACGAGCTTCGTCTGGCTCTTGCCATCCGCCGTCGTCGCAGTGAACTCAAGCGAGAAGAGCCGCGCCTTGTCGTCCGACACTACGGCCGGCACTGTCACCTTGAACGACGGCTTCTTCTCGGATGCAATCTTCTCCTTCCCGTCCTTCGACTTGCCGCCGCGGTTCTTCGCATTCATCTCAGACACCGCAACAGTCGCTCCCGCCGGGAACTCCGGCGCGCGGAGCCGCTTCGCGTGTTCCGCAAACGCGAACGGCCGCGACTCCGCCGCCGGAAGAGGCATAACCCATTCTTCACCGATGTCGAGGTCGGACAGGAACTCGCGGCGCTTCACCGTGATGCAGTCGTCGTAGACGCTCCAGAGCATCCCCTGGCGGCAGTCGCCGGTGCCGATTTTCTTCATCAACTTGCGCGCCTCGGCCATCCAGTCGCCCCCGCCGGAATTCTCGAAGCCGGACGGTTTGAGCTCTTCGGCTGGTGCGCCGGTATAGCGCAGCGAACCCGCACCTATAGAGGTGAACGCGCCCTGCCAGATCGTCCGCTCGTCCGTGAGCGAATAGTGCGAATGCCCCGAAAACGCAATGGCGTTGGGATAGGCGGAAAACGTCTTCGTCGTTATGCCGGCGTCGTGTCCCCACGCCCACGGCCCGTAGCACGTGTCCTTGAGGTGCGGATGCTGCACGTAGAAGAACGGCAGCGACGGGTCGAGAGCCTTTCCCTTCTTCGCCATGAAATCTGCAATCAGGCCGAACGATGCACCGTCGCACGAGTTCCCCGCCTGCGCACCATCCCAGTGCGAACCGATGAACGTGTATCCCTTCACCGTCTTCGAGTAGATTGGCGAATACTCCTCGTGAAACGCCTTGTCCCACCATCCCGCCATGTCGTAGCGCAGGACGTGCTTCGCCCGCTCCGTCTCGTCCGGATATTTCTTGTTCGCGCCGTAGGCGAGGTAGTCGTGGTTGCCGGTGACGAAAACCTTCTCGACCGGACGCCCGTCGGGATATTTGTCGTCGGGAAATACGGAATACCACGCGTCCGCAACGGCCATCAAGTTTTCGTCAAGCCCCTTGTCCGCCATGTCGCCCGCAATGACGACGGCATCGACATCCTGGCTTCTGAACCATTCTAGTGCGTGCTTGAACGTCAAGTTGTTCATCCCGCTCGTCATCGTCTCTCCGTCCTTGCCAGCTCTCATGATGTGGATGTCGGAGAGGACGCCGAACTTGAGTCGCGGCTTGCCACCCGCCTTGAAACCCGCCGCCGCGAGCATGAAGCGGTTGCCCGCGAACGCGCCGAGCGACAGAAACGCCGCACCTCCGATAAGAAACTGCCGCCTTGTCATGTTCATGCCACTTACCATCTTATTCCTCCCTTTGTTTTGTCAAAAAAAGTATTCTATTCCGAGCCGGACAACAGGCCAATCATTCTTCGCGTAGTACGCATTGGAGTGCCGCACGGCCTTTCGCGCCTGATTGTTGATCACGTCGCACATCGCCGCAGTTGCGACAATGCTCAAGTCTTCGCCGATCGCCCACTTCGCCTTTACGCCTATGAACGTATAGGCGAATGAGCCTCCGAGCATGTCGGCTTTCTCCGGTTCACTGCCGTAGCGCCGTCCAAACCGCCGCTTGTCCATCCAGACAGTCTCCGCGAAGGGGGTCAGCACAAGCCTATCCGAGAGGGCGACTTTCTTCTCAATGCCAAACGCAACCCGCCCTCGCCGCGCCGGCTCGACCAGCCACAGCCCCTTCCAGTATAGCGAGAGCCATGGACTCGCCAGCCGCTGCACTACATACGGTCCCCAGCATTTCATGTGGGCATTCCTGTAGCCGAACGGCAAATCGAAATACGGCCCCGCGCTTGTAGAGAGAAACATGCCTTCGGCCAGCGGAATTCCAAAGCCGTATCGTATGGCTCCTTCGGTGTCGTAGAACAGCACCCGATGGCTTTCCCGCTGCATGTTGTGGAACGCGCTTATGGCCCAGGCATACCCTTCAAGGTATCCATATTCCCCCAGCGACAGATGCCAGTTGAGAGTCTGCGTCGCGACCGGGCGCGTGTCCAGCAACCCGCTCGATGTCGAACGGTATGCCGACGCGACCTCGGCCGCAACGCTCGCATGAAGTGCGCCGAAATCGTCAGCCTTTATATCTGCCGCCGCAAGCGTCAATATACAGACGTACGCAATCAGCCCCCTTTGGCATGTATTTCCCTTATACCGGAATCGCATCGCGGCTGGGTACTCCTTTTAGTGGAAGCTGATAATCAGCCCCGCCCTCGTCACGTTGATGTACGCCGTGCGCGACGTGCCGTCCTCGAACTCGAGAAGAACCGTCCAAATGCCCGCCTCAGAGAATGTGAACGAAGTCGTGCCCTCGCCCGCGTCAGGCGTCCTCACCGTCGCCGCGAGCTCCGACCCGTCCGGCGGCGTGAATGTCAGCGTCGCCGCCGTGGAGAGGTCGCCAGACCAGTCGTCGCCAGAATACGCCACAGGGATGACCGGGTCGCTCTTGTGCCACTTGCGGTTGGGTCCCGCAGCCTCCGTATCGACGGCGAACGCCTCCGACGGCGAACCGTTCACGGCAAACTCCTCGCCGTCGCCGTAGACCGACCACGGCACTGCCACCTTCACCGTCGCGACGCCGTCGTTCTCAAGCGTCCAGACCCCGCCGGACAGCGTGCCCAGCGCACCCGTCCCGGCGGAGGACGCATCGGCCACGTAGGCCGTCACGTCTCCGTTAGGCGAGACGCGGCTGACGCTTTCGCCCTTGCGCCACGTCACGGGCATCCCGGAGAAATCCGCAAACGCAAACGGCGATGCCGCCGCCAGATTCACGTCGAACGAGAAATCCGCGCTCGTCGCGAGAGGCTCGTCTGCACGGACAGCCGCGACCGCCGCTAACGCCGCAGCCGCAAAAATGAATGTCTTTCGTCTCATGCCATGCTCCTTTCCCCCTGCTTACTTCGCAATGTACGCCACACGGAAACCGACGCCGGTGCTAAAACTAGTCCGTGTACCAAAGTTGCGATAGTGAGGTTTAATATAGTCGGTTTTTGTCTCTTTCTCTTTATAGGATATGCCCCTGATTGCACATTTGGTGTAAAATGAGTATGCATACGGCTCAAACGGGTTTGTTATAACTTCTGTGATTCTAGTCGCAACCGAATTACCACTGGTGATATCATCCAAACACCATTCATAAACATTGCCCACAACATCAAACAGGCCCCAGGCATTCGCCATCTTGGTTCCCACAGGCACAGTCGATGATACATTGTAGACTACATAATCGTAAAATGAAGTCGAGGACCCCCAGTAATACATGTCCGGCGAACCGGCACGACAGGCTATTTCAAACATCACTTCTGTCGGCAGATCAAAAGCGAACTTGTTGCCGGTCTTGCAGTTCAGACGCTGCAAAAAAGTTCCTGCTGTAAGCGTCTCGACCGTCGGCACAGCCGTTCCAGCCCTAATATCGTCCCCGCGCAGGGCGCTGTAGGTCACCCCTTCCACTGGACGATATTCGGCTGGGTTGTCCGTGATTGTCGACGTGCAGACAGATGGATTCGTTTGTCCGAACTTGACATACTGCGCTTGCGTGACAGGAAACATGCCGATATAGTAGTCCAGTTTCGTGTTCCAGTTCGTCGGGGAGTTGTTAGAAGAACCACTGTATCCAGTCGGGTATCCAGAAAGCGAGGCAAGGGCGGTGGCGTTTGGAAGGGAGGCGCGATCCGCCCAGCGCGGAACTTTGCGCAACACCATCTTGTCGGTTTTGTAAACGTTCGCACCATCCGAGCCGGAGGTGTCGCTGTTGTAGCGGCTGTTGGAGAGTTCCTGTGAATACAGGAGGCCCTCGTAGGTGACAGCGCCGGTGTCAAGGTCGACAACCATGTAATCGTCGCCGCTCGGCGCGCTGGCTGCGTAGAGCGCGGCGGACATCGTGCAGTTGTCCGCCTTTACCTTAAGATCGGCGGGCGGCGTCCACGTCACGGTGTGCTGCGTCCCCTGCGAGGATCCTGTCGCGCTCGCGCCAATTGAATCGCCGTCGATGGTGTACGTGCTGCCGTTGATTGTGGCAGTGAACACGAGTTTCATGTAAACGTCATTCGCCGGGTCTACCGTCAGCGTCTGGCCGTCCGTGACCGTGTAGGTGATGTCGATCTTGTTGTTCCACGGCCAGCGCTGTGTCACGCTGTCGATGGTTACGCTTGCCGCGTTAGCGCCTATCGCGGCTACCGCCGCCGCGCCTATCATCATGAGTAGTTTCTTCATTTTCTTGTTGTCCTTTCGGCGTTTAGTGGTTATGTGGTTGAGTTGTCAGAAGATTGGATGGCTTGTGTTTCGCGCGGCGAGGAGTTCTTCTCTCTGCGCCTCAGCGTCTCTGCGCGAGGTCATAAGCTCAAGGCGGGATGTTATATAAAACGCAAGCGGCGCGGCGAGACGGCGCGTCGAGCCGTTTGTTCTGGTGTTGTAGAGTAGAGATACTTTCATCATTGCATCCTTGTTTGCCGCGCGGCACCCATAATTATACCACTTTCCAGTCCCACGCAACACCCCATAGAATTGGGGGTGTGTCGAGGCCTTGCCCTTCCTTCGCACGCTGTGG
>DFGB01000064.1:0-1386 GCA_002371135.1 Verrucomicrobia bacterium UBA3761
TATGGACGATTTCGCGAAGCCGAAAATCGTGTATCGAGAAATTGGAACCGCTGAAGTAAGTCTTGTCAATAAATACCCCCTGCGTGTCATAGGCGAAATATGCTCCTTGTGTCGTCTCTGGATATACGATTTTAGGCTTCGCGAAATCGTCCAACTTTAGTCAGCACAGCGTGGCATAATTATTGTATAATAAGAAGAATGAAAATGACACTTACGATTTTTGCCGCATGCTTTGCTCTTGCGGCATTCGCCGACAGGAGCGCTACAAGCCTCGCCGGCGACTGGCACTACATCGTCGACCCCCAGAACATCGGCAGCCTCGGCTACCACGACGCCCCCGACAGCCAACTCTCATTCGCTCCCTTGAAACGCGCATCCTCGCACTTCCACAGGACACAACGCTTCTTTCCGGGCATTCAGGGCCGATTGTCGTCGCAGACTTCCCTGCGAGACGATAGTGATTACATCTCCGTCAATTTGCGCAATTCCTCACGAAGGCGCTCGGCTTCCGTCTCTTCGCTCGGCCTCTTGCGACCGCTTCGCGGCTCAGTCGCTGCGCTCCTTCGGGCAACCCGACGCCTTCGGCGCGGGCGAATATGTTGAACCGCCCACTCGAGCAGAAGGTCGGTGCGCTTGATCTCCTCGATGAGGTCGTCTCTCTGCGGCATTGCCATGTTAACATTCTCCTTTCGCCCAGGCATCAAGCATGGTCCGCGCTATTGATCCGTGGCGGGGAATCTCCGGAAGGTGCTCGCGGTCGAACCAGCCCGACTCGATGACCTCCTCGCCGTCGGGCTTGAGTTCGCCGGAAGCGTACTCCGCCCTGAAGCCGATCATGATGTTCGACGGAAACGGCCACGTCTGCGAACCGAAGTAGCGGATGTCCTTCACCTCGATTGACGCCTCTTCGCGGACTTCTCGGCGTATGGCGTCCTCAAGGTTCTCGCCCGGATCGACGAATCCGGCGACAAGCGACCACACGACGCCACGGTAGTGCGTGTTCCTCTGCAGGAGCACCTTGTCGCCCTTTGTGACGAGGACTATTACGGCGGGCGAAATCCTCGGATAGACCATGTAGCCGCATTCTCTGCACACGAGCGCCCGTTCGTTCGGATCGGCGTGCGGCTCCATCGCCGTGCCGCAGCGTCCGCAAAAGCGGTTGCTCTCGCGCCATTCGGCGATCTCCGCCTCACGCGACGCCTCGCGCATCTCGTCGGGCTTCATGTCGCGGAACATCCGTCTGATCTGTTCCATCTGTTCGTCTGTCATCTGCTGGTCTCCCACGAATCATTTTGCGGCGAGTTTCAACCCTACGATTCCCGCGACGATGAGCGCGGCGGAGGCGATGCGCAAGGCGGAGGCGGATTCGCCGAATGCGATGATGCC
>DFGB01000064.1:1511-2964 GCA_002371135.1 Verrucomicrobia bacterium UBA3761
CCAGAAGCCACACGCTCAAAGCCATACCTGCAACAAAGACTACGTCTGCGAGTGGATTTCTGAAGCCATTTGACATCTTGAGCGCCGTCGCCCACACGACCTCGAATAGCCCCGCGACAATCAATATAAGCCAGTTCATATCAAAACACACACTCCTCTCCGTCGTCCGGCATCATGACGCGACCGGCAAGGCAACGCCATTGTCCGTAAACATCTGCACATCCTTGAACCCGGAGCGTTTCATGATGGCGACCTCGTCTTCATTCTGCACAAAGAGCGGACCCGCCTTGTCGAGCTTCGCGCCAGCCGTGCCGTCGGCCGCCATGTCGAAGTGGTCGGGGTGAAGGTGCGTAAGAACGTATGCATCGACGCCGGTCAGCACGTCGGCGACTGGAATCGGCAATTCGCACATAGGCATTACGATGTCGAGCTGTGCTGAATCGACGACCTCCGAGGCAAACGGCGACTGGCCGAAGGTGAACCCCTCGGCCTTGCTGACGAGCCAAGGGTCAATGAGGAATTCAACCCCGCCGAAATTGATGCGAAGCATCGCGTTGCGTATTTGTCTGATTTTCATTGTGTACGTCTTTCAAATCGCTTTTTCGCGTGAAGTGGCCAGAAACTGTTTCAGTTCCTCTGCCGAGTTTGTCTCGTCAAGGACTGTCGTAGTCCATGTTTTCTTGTTCATGTGGTAGGCGGGCAGAAAGCGCGGCGAATCCATGCCCTCCGAGCGGCGCAAGTTCACGATTTCAACTGTGTCTTTCTTTTTACCGCCGATCTTGTTACCGCCAATCTTGTCCGCCGTCAGCCGCGCAATGAGGGCATACCATTTGTCCGTGTCTTTGCGGCGCAGTACGGCGTAATCTGGAAGCTGCTTCCAGAGAAACTCCGGCTTCTCGTTCCATTCTGCATCCGCGAAGGCAATCAACTCGCGTGCGAGGCCGGTCTTGAACACTTCCCGGGAGAAGCACTCGTTCGCTACGCGCGCCATGAGATTCATGACGTCTTGCCGTACGCGTCCGACGAACTTGCCGGAAGCGCCGGCAATGCGGTGTTGCACGTATTCGTCCCCTGTCGCGATGTCTGTCACGCTTTCGACTACTTTGCCGCCCTTGCCTATGGACAGACGGCAGACGAGTGCGCCGCCCGCCACCGGCCCGGATAGTTCCCATGCCGAACCATTCCTTGCAAATCCGAATCGTGCAAGACCCGCCGGATCGGGTTTAAGCCTTTTGAAGAACTCTGATGGCGAAATATAGTCGCTCGTAGTCATTTGCATTCTTCCGTAAATTCAAAGCGTTTCATGGTTTTCTCGTCCCGCTCGACGGTCTCGAAGAACATCTTTGCCGAACACACACTACTAAATAGCAGCTGCAAGAAGGTATTTTACCATTTTTTCTTTTCCCGAGAAGTAGGAGAGTTGCCGCTTTCATGGTTTACGCATTTGAAAAAG
>DFGB01000064.1:3044-4108 GCA_002371135.1 Verrucomicrobia bacterium UBA3761
CTTTTTCAAATGCGTAAACCATGAACCACTATGGCGATGCACTAGTCAAGCGGGGAACGATATGGTATAATATTTGTGCACAATTGCTGAAGAGTTGAATGTTTATATCGCATAATAACCAAGATGAGGTGGCGCGATCCCCTCGAAAAGTATCTTGCGCCCGCCCTAAAACCCGGTCTTGTGGAGACGCCCCGGCCGAATTCACCGCACTCGCCCACGTCGGAATACCGCCTTGCGGCGAGGGGCTTCGCGGCAGAAGGAGCGCATGATGGCTGAATTCCGCGCAATCAGAGAAGAAATAAAGCCATCGATGCTGAGACGGTGCAATGGCCGGGACTATAGCCAGCCGTGCATCTACCAGATAACACTTGCTTTGGCCGACAGACGAAGTGAAGCACTGGGACGGCTGGAGCACGAAACGCCTTGGCTTAAGCGCAGCAAAAACATCTCTTCAAGTGAAATGAAGTCTGGCAACAACCACAACTACTTTGAAAAGAAGCTCGAGAAATGACAGAAAAAGACAAGATGCTCGCCGGCATGATATACGATGCCAACTATGACGACGACCTCAACCGCGAGAGGATGAACGCAAAGACGCTCTGCCATGAGTTCAACGGCATTCCCCCTGCGGAGACGGACCGCCAGCGCAAAACACTGATGAAACTCCTCGGAAAGACGAGCGGCGGGAACTTCACTATTCTGCCGTCCTTCTGGTGCGACTACGGATACAACATCGAAATCGGCGCAAACTTCTTCGCCAACCACAACACGGTCATCCTCGATGCCGCACGGGTGAAGTTCGGCGACAATGTGTTTATCGCGCCCAACTGCGGCTTCTACACGGCAGGCCACCCGATGTCCGTCGCGCGGCGGCTCACGGCAAAGCTCACGGAGGCCTTTCCGGACGATCCCGCCAAAGGCGACTTCGCGCTCTTCGGATATGGCGTCGACGAATCAAGCGCAGCAAAGAAGGGAGATAGCGAATGAGCGGCGCCACGATTCTCGAAAAGGCCGCGGCCGCACCGCGCACGCTCACGCACGGCGAACTTGCCGCGCTCATCGAC
>DFGB01000003.1:0-5434 GCA_002371135.1 Verrucomicrobia bacterium UBA3761
CCGCTTTTGCTTTCACCGCGACACAGGTTTTTTCCTTGTCATGCCAGATCCGGAGTTTCGAGCATGATTTCATTGCCAAGGCGGTTGGCGAGGTCGCCCGCAAGTCCCTCCGCGTCGTCGGCCACGGCCTTGAATATCATGGCGACGGCTCCCCGGAGCGTCGCGTCTTCCGGGGAGCGCGCGACCGCCCTGTCGAGGTTGTGCAAGAGCCTCCTCGCGCCGGCCTTCTTGACGCCGCCCTCTTCGAGCATGGCCGCGAGATCCTTGCGGCCCGCCGCCTTCAGGTTTGCGACGGACGTTTCAAGCGCGGCCTTGACGCGGCGCGTCATGTGCTCCTTGCGCGCGCCGCCGGCCGTGGCGTCCGCTCCGCGCGTCGCGATGAACGAGAACATGTGGCTGAGCGATTCGCCCCAGTCGCCTTCGCGGGCGGCGCGAGTGGTCATCCCGGGCGACTTTGAACGGTTTATCTCGTCCTTGCTTATCGTGTTGTGCCACACGCCGAACGTCTCGCACTTGAGGAAAAGCCGCCGGTTGGGGCCGCTGCCTCCGGTGTCGAGGTGGTCGAGGTCCGGCACCGTGCCATAGTGGACGGTGCGCATTCCCGCCATGAGGCCGTTCTTGCCTTCGGGGATGTCGATTCCGCGAGGCATGTTCAGGTGGCCGTCCACCTGCATCCGCTGGTAGCCCTTGATGTGCGACGAGGTGCGGATGTAGACTTCGCTCGACGTATCGAGCCACTGCGCGAGGCGGCCGTCCGGATCCGCCACCGAGAACGAGCCGTCTGGCAGCTTCTCGCCGTGGCGGAGCGCGGCGGCGTGCAATGCAAGCGTCATGTCGGCCACGTTCGCCGACGTCGCGGCGTGGTTTGCCCCGTTGCCTGCAAGCACGTCGCGAATGATCTCGCGCCCGCGGGAGATGCGCCCGGACAAGAGCTGCCTGAGTTCATCCAGACTTCGCGGACACTCCGCCGGCGGAGTGTTGGAGACGATGCGCTTGTAGTGCCACTTGTCGAACGTGAACGTCTCGCAGCCGACATCCACGTCGAGCGTCTCCGGCAAATTCGCGACGAACTTCGAGGCGTTGAAATTGTCGATCGCGGTCTTGACGGCGAGGATGCGGCGGGCGGTGAGCGGTTTGCCGCAGTCGAAATCGCCCAGCAGCATCGACTTTTTCACGGACTCGGGTATCCTCGACTCGCCTCCGAACATATCGAAGACCGCCCTTTTGAAAATCGTGCGTGCGAGATCGTTTGCGACGCACGCGTCGCTGGAACGCCAGAACTTGTGTATCGAGTCCGTCCGCGACTGCGTTACGGCCATGACGTTGCGCCCGGCAAGAGGCTGCGGCAGATTCACCCGGACGACCGCCTTGGCGTCGTTTGCCTCGACTCGCCGCTGCGCAAAGTCCGCAAACGCCTTGAAAGCCGCATTATATCCGTCTATGCCGATTGCCATGGTTTTCCTTTCTGAGCGAGCTCGCATTGTCTACACGCAAATTGCGGAAAGGTTACGCCTGTTTTTCGAAACGTTCCTTTTTGACACAGAATCACAGCGACACAGAGTTGCACAGAGGTTTTTATCCACGACCAGGTGGCTGATTGGCCCGAAGCAAAGCGGAGACCCCCCGGCAAACGACGATGAAATGAAACCCAACCCCGAAAGGGCGACGGAAATTGTCGACTCTGCTCTATTTATCGCCGGAGCGACAGGCCTCGGCACCCGGGACTTGGAACACGGGGCTTTTGTGCCCGGCGCGCTCCTTGCGAGCCTCTTTCACGAGGTGGCGCCAGGACTGGTTGAGATACGAAATCATCGCGAACATGAACATCAGGCATATGAGATTGAGCTGCTGGCGGAACACCCACTCGAGGCAGCTTTGCAGGTAGGCAACGATCTGCCCGCCGAACAAACCGGCCGGCACGAAGAAATACTCCGTCCCGCGCAGCCGCCGCATCAGCCGTATGCAGCTGATCAGATGCCAGCCGAACCACGCGAGCATCAACACGAGCGCCGGGATTCCGCATTCCGCGCAGACGAGCAGATACACAGTCTCGACTATGCCGTCGCGGAATTCTCCTTTGCGTCCGGTCTCGCGCCCCGCAAGCTCGGCATATTCGTACGGCGGATTTATTTTTATGCCCCAGTTGTTGATGCCTACCCCCGTCCACGGCTTGTCCTTTATCATCTCGGCGGCACAATATGCGAGTTCCACGCGCGTGTTCTTCGAAGCCTCCGGCGCGTTCTGGAAGCGCTCGACGATGCGCGGGACGATAAGCACGAGAGCTGCGGCGCCGGCCGCGGCGATCGGCAGCATCCGCCTTGCCCAGTGCCGCACGCGCCCGATGCGGATGCAGCACAGCAACGTTATGCAATACGCGACCGGTGTCAGCGCGATCGCTCCGCGCGAATACGACCTGACCACCGCCCCGGCCGCGCAGACGAACGCCGCCGTGCACCACTTGCCGAACTTCGTTTTGAACCCGTTGCAGAGATACGCCGCGAAAAACATGGTCCCGAAAAGATGCATCGCCACCGCCATGCCGTTCTGGTGGGGGAAGAACCCATGCGGCTGGTAGATGCCGGAAAGGTGGTCCTTCACGATCGTCAGCATGTTTCCGACGACGAAAACGGCAAGCGCCTTGATTACAGTCCGCAGATCGTCCGTCCCTTTCAAATACGTATACACAGAGAGGTAGAAGATGTAGAGCATGATCATCTTCCAGACTTCATACCATGCGATCAGCCTGTCCGCCGCCACATACATGCTGGGCAGGCACGAGAGGAAATAGAGGCAATATATCCTGAACCCCCATTCCGGGAACCACGATTTGAACTTGCCCCTCAGTTTCAGCGCCAGCAAAACAGCCATCGCAAAGAGGTATATCACGCTGACCTCCATGCCGCGCGCCGAGCCGCGATACGACTCGTTGGAGAAGAAGTTGATCGACGTCTCGTGGTAGAACGCCATTGCGGCCACCATCGCGACAAACGCATACTTGAGCCACTTCCTGTTGATATACAGGAGGAATCCGAGCGGCGGCACGCCAAGCGCAGCGATGATGAAAACCGCGTATTTCATGAACGATTCCGATTCAAGAAGCGGCATGGCTCGCCATTCCGGCCGGACGCGTCACCCGACGACAAGTTCGCCGCCCGGGTAGCGGATGTGGGATTTCGCCTCGCGGTCGCCTATGAGCATGACGACGCCCAGCGCGCCGAGGCGGCCTGTGAACATTGCAAAGACGATTACGGCCTTGCCCGCCGGCGTGAGACGCGCCGTAGTATCGGCGACGGAGAGCCCGGTCGTGGTAATTGCGGAAACCGCCTCGAAGAAGAGCGCGTCGAGCGCGATCGAGTTGTGCGCCTCGGTGGAGAAGAGCGCCCCCGTGACGATTATGATGATCGCCACGAGCGCCGCCGCGATGACGATAGATTCGCGGACGATTTCGTTCGGTATCAGGCGCTTGTAGACGACCGTCTCCGTGGCGCCGTCGCACATCGCCTTGACGGTATAGAGAAGCACCGCAAACGTCGTGATCTTGATGCCGGCGGCGGCAGAACCCGGCGCCCCGCCGATCGTCATGAGAACTTCATAGACGAGGCGCGTCAACGGCGCGAGATTCTCCGTCGGCGTGATGCAGAACCCGCACGTCCTCGGCGTCACGGCCTGGTAGAACCCCACATACAGTTTCTTCCAAAACGGCATCCCGGCGAGCACCCCGTTCCACTCCAGAACAAGAAACGCGAAGAAAGCGATCGCGAGCAGATACGCCGTGAAGCGCAGGACTACCTTCGTGTGCAGGGAAAGCCTGCCCGCCGCGCCGTTCGCTCCGTGCCGGAATTTGAACGTGCACAAGTTGTATATGACGAGGAACCCTATGCCGCCGAGTATCGTCTCGAGCGCCAGCACGCAGATCACATACGGCTCGTCGGCAAGCGACGCGAGCGACCCGGGCAGAATCCCGAACCCCGCGTTGCAGAATCCCATGACGGAATAGAAAATGCTCATATACGCCGCGTCGTCCGGGAACAATTCCCTGAAACGCCAGAAGAGCGCCGCCGCCCCGGCAAGTTCAATCGCCGCCATCGAGCCGACCGTCCAGCAGATGAGGCCGCGCAAACCCTGGATCTGCGCCACCCCGTACGCGTTCATCAAGGAAAATTCGCGGCTGAGCGACAAACGCCTGCCGATTGCAACCAAGAGGAACGTGCCGCACGTCATCAATCCGAGACACCCCACCTCGACAAGCATTATCAGCACAATCTGTCCGGCCCGCGTATATTCGGCCGCAATGTCGACAATCGAAAGCCCCGTCACGCACACGGCCGAGAACGCCGTAAAGAGCGCCCCTCCGAAATTCCCCCACCCGCCTGCGACACGCGAGAACGGCGCCGACAAAAGCACCGCACCGGCGAATATCAACGCCAGAAACCCCAGCGAAACTGAATACCGGCTCTTCATCGGCGGCGGTCAATCTCCGGATTTCTTGAATCTCTCGCGCAGCCATACCGCCCAAATCGAAATTTCATACAGCAGACAGAGCGGCACGGCCATGAGTATCTGGCTCATCGGGTCGGGCGGCGTCAGGAACATCGCGACGAAAAACGCGAGCACTATCGCATGGCGGCGATGCTTTCTGAGACCCGCCGCAGTCACAATCCCCATGAACCCGAGCAGAGTGAGGATGAGCGGTAGCTGGAATGCAAGCCCGAACGCCACCACCGTCTTCAGGACAATCGAAATATACCCCTCGATGCGAATCGTCTCCACCGGGAGGCCTATCCAGGCGTTCATGCTCTGGAAGGCCGTCACCACCACGGGCAGGGTTTTCGCATACGAAAGCCCGACGCCGAAAAGGAACAGCACGCTCGCCGCGCAAAGGACGGATACGATCGCCGCCTTCTCGAGTTTCGTCAGCGCCGGGAAGACGAACTTGAGCGTCGCATACACGAGGGCGGGGAAAGAAAGCGCAGTGCCGCCCCAGACGGATATCGCCATCATCGCGGAAAATCCGCTCGTGAGGTCGAGCCCTTGCAGGAGTTCCTGGTTCGCCGCAGCGGGGCTCTTTATCCACGCCAGAATCTGCGGCGAAAAAACGAGCGCTACGACGACGCAGACAATCCACGACGCAAGCGCAATGACGAGCGACCGCCTCAGCGCCGTCAGATGCGCGAAAAGCGGCATTGGCGGATCGTTCCGCTCGTCTGGATTTCTAACCTTGAACGACACCACGGCAAATCTTTCTGGAATTTTTCGATTTTTCGAGAGACATTTAGCATTTAGCATTTAGCATTTTACATTGCATTTGATCATTGTTTCCACTGTCATGCAATAGATTTTTATCGCAGAGACGCAGAGTCGCAGAGATTATCGATTTTGTCGGTGTTATTTCATATGTATGGTGCATATATCTGCAAGTTCGACTAAAGAGTGT
>DFGB01000003.1:5540-8646 GCA_002371135.1 Verrucomicrobia bacterium UBA3761
CGTCTCTGCGATAAAAATCTATTGCTTGGTAGTGCATTGTTTCATTTGTACGAGTGCGACGCCCGCCTCACGCTTCGAGGAACGGCTTGGCGCCGGCCTCGTCGCCTTCGATTTTGAATGCACCTTCCAGTTTCTTCTCGACGCCGCTCTCGGTCCGTTCGATTTCGGCGTCGAGTTCCATGAGCTGGCGGCGGAAGCCCTCCGATGCGCGGCGGAACTTGGCGTAATACTTGCCGAATTCCCGCGCCGCGGCAGGCAATCGCCGCGGTCCCACCACGACGATCGCCACCGCTGCGAGCACCAGCCATTCGCCGATGCCCGCGCTGTCGAATATCAATGCAAGCATTGGTCTCAATCCGCGGCCCAGGATGAAACTACTTCTGGAAAATCGCGAATTCGTCGCGGCGGTTCTGCGACCAGACGCCCTCGCCCTGACCCATCACCGCAGGACGCTCTTCGCCGTAGCTGCGAGTCTGGATGCGGTCGGGTGCGACGCCGCTGGAGACGAGATAGTTGCGCACGATCACCGCGCGGCTTTCGCCGAGCGACATGTTGTACTCGTTCGAGCCGCGCTCGTCGCAGTGGCCGGCCACGACAACGACGCGATCCTGCCTGTCCGCGAGATGCTGCGCCACAGCCTCGACCTTGCCGAGTTCGCCCGCGGGCACGACCGTGGAGTCGAGCGCGAAGTAGACCGGCGCGAAATTGACGTCCGTGCACGGCGTGTAGATATCCTCGAAACGCTTCGCGTCGGCGAGCTCGTCGAGCGTACCTTCCTGCATGCGGGCGAGGTCTTCGGCGCTGAGCTCATCCGTGCCGAGCGCACTCGGACCCGTGCCGACGTCCACCGCCTGATCGGCCCCGGGAACGTCGCCCTCGTTGGACTTGTCATAGCGGCAACCGGTTGCCGTCACCGCGACAATGGCCGCTGCGGCCATGAGCATGCTGAGTTTCATCGTGTTGTTCCTTTTATACTGTTTGTGAGATTGAAAGTATTTTATTATTTTGGCATTTATATTTAGCATTTTGCATTTTGCATTGCATTTATTCATGTACTCATTTTGCCATTTCACGAACCGGGCATTGACTGGGGAAGTAAATGACACAATGCCCAAATAACCAAATGCAATGCTAAATGCCAAATGCCAAATGCTAAATGAAATGACTTACCCGATCATTCCGCCGTTGACGGAGATTATCTGGCCTGTGACGTAGGCCGCGTCGTCGCCCGAGAGCCACGCGACGGCGTTCGCGATGTCGCGCGCCGTGCCGAAGCGCTTGAGCGGGATCGTATCCATGTAGGCCTTCTTCACTTCGTCGGAGAGGACGTCCGTCATCTTGGACTGGATGAAGCCCGGCGCGACCGCGTTGCAGCGGATGTTGCGCGAACCGAGTTCCTTGGCCGTCGTCTTCGTGAGCGCGATTACGCCGCCCTTCGACGCCGTGTAGTTCGCCTGCCCCGCGTTGCCCATGATGCCCACCACCGAGGCAATGTTGATGATGACGCCGCCGAGCTGCGTCCCGTCCGCGCCCTTGTTCTTCATCATCGGACGCGACACCGCGCGCGTGAAGAGGAACGTGCCCTTGAGGTTGACGTTCAAAACGGCATCCCAATCGGCATCGGACATCCTCATCAAAAGGCCGTCCTTCGTGATACCGGCGTTGTTCACCATGATATCGACCTTGCCGAATTTCTCGATCACCGCCTTGACGCAGGCATCGACTTCGGCGGACTCGGCGACGTTGACGCCGAACGCGGCGGCCTTGACGCCAAGCGCTTCGAGCGCCTTGACGGTTTCCTCGCACCACTCGGCCTTGAGGTCGCACACGGCGACATCGGCGCCGTCTTCAGCGAGGCGTATGGCGATCTGAGCACCGATGCCGCGCGCGGCGCCGGTCACTATTGCGACTTTTCCTTTGAGATTTGACATGTTGTTTTCCTGTATTTTACGTCCGCGCCCGTCTTTCTCCGCGGCGCCAACTACTAACTGCTAACCATTCACCGCTTCCGCCGTCGCTTCCAGAGACGGAATATCGCCGACGTTGAAGGTGGCGAGGGCCGGATCGATTTTCTTGACGAGGCCGGAGAGCACCTTGCCGGGGCCGAACTCGACAAACGCATCGCAGCCGAGCTCCTTTGCGCAGGCGACATCGGCCGCCCAGTTCGTCGTGCCGGTCACCTGTTCGAGCATCATCGCCTTGATGGCGGCGGGGTCGGACGAATGCGGCTTGCCGGTGATGTTGGAGAGGACGGGGATCTTCGGCGCCGCGAAGGCGATCGAGTCGAGGACGACGGCGAGTTTTTCCCTCGCGCTCTGCATGAACGGCGAATGGAACGCGCCGGCGGTCGCGAGCGGTATCGCGCGCTTGATGCCGAGTTCCTTCGCGCACGTCGCGGCGGCGGCGATCGCGTCCTTCGAGCCGGAGAGAACCTGCTGCGCCGCGGAATTGACATTCGCGACGGTGCACCCGGTCTTCTCGCAGAGTCGGGAAAGCTGCTCCGGCGTTGCGCCGACGATCGCGATCATCCCGCTGGGCGTCGCTTCGCACGCTTCCTGCATGAAGCGCCCGCGCGCCTCGAGCACCTTGAGCGTCGAATCGAAATCGAGCACACCGGCCGCGCACAGCGCACCCCATTCGCCGAGCGACAGACCCGCCGCGCATGCGAACTCCACGCCCTTGCGCTTTTGCAGCGCGAGATACGCCGCGTAGCTCGTCACGAATATCGCCGGCTGGCAGATGTTCGACTTCACCAGCTCCTCGGCCGGACCTTCAAAGCACACCTTCTTCAAGTCGAACCCGAGCACCGCGTTCGCCTTGTCGAAAAGCGCCATCGCGTCGGCGTCCGCCTCCGCGAAATCCTTTCCCATCCCGGGCGTCTGCGCACCCTGGCCGGCAAATATCGCACAGTATTTCAATTCTTTTTCTCCTTGCTGAATCCATCCGCCGACGCCGGAATTACCCACCTCGGCTTCAACGGACAATATTCTCTCAAATTATCGCACAAAAGGCAAGAGGAAAGTTAGTTGCCAAGTCCGAAGTCCTAACCGCTTCGCGTAAGTAGGAAGTAGAAAGTAGGAAGTAGGAAATTTGCTGTTCAGGCGGG
>DFGB01000059.1 GCA_002371135.1 Verrucomicrobia bacterium UBA3761
GTTTTTCGCATTTTTCATGAGACGTCAAATCAACACACTCTTTAGCCAAAATGAAAGAACTATGCGCTGTGCATATGAAATAACACCAACAAAATCCATAATCTCTGCGACTCTGCGTCTCTGCGATAAAAATCTATTGTATGCTATTGATTCAACTTTTCAACTTTTCAGATTTTCAACAGCTTTCTCGCCTGTTCGAAACGCGCCGGCAGGTCCGCCTTGCAGTTCGAGCCGACGAAGCCGGATGCGGCGAGTCCCTCTATGAAGCGGCGAAATTTGTGGTGGCCCGGATTGAGATTGTCGAGTGCGAAAACCTCGGCCTCGCCAAAGGTGCACGCCTCCGAGAGCATTCCGGTCGATTCCGCCGTGACGTAGAGCTTCTTTGCGAGCTTGACGAAAGCGGGGATGGGGTTGTAATGCTCGCGGGAATAAAGGAGCTTGTAGTCGAACGGGAAAGAGTCGACGACAGCCTCGACGCCGGCGGGCGTGCGGCGGCTTGTAGTCGCCCAGTGTTCGCATTCCGGGGTGGCGGCAAATATCTCGTCAAGCCGGGCCTTCATCCATTCAGGCGTCATCGTGGAACATTTGTTGGGGCCGCCGACGATTACCGCCACCGCGTCCTTGCCGGAAGGGGTGTGGCGTTCATGGAAAGATTTGACGCCGGCGGCGTAAAACGCTTCGTCGCTCGCGACGAGGTTCACAGGGAGGGATACGATATTGGGCCGTGCGGGAGGGTTGTCGAATTCCGGCGCGAGGATGCAGTCGAACGATGAGATGTCGTAGCCGCGCGGGAAAAGGTTGACGGCGCATTTGACCCCGAGGGCGCGTGCGAGCGCCTTCGCGGCGTAGAACGTGCCGGAGCCCGTGCCTATGACGAGAGAAGGGGCGTATGTGCGCAGTTCGTCGAGCGGCAGCGCCTCGAAGAGTTTCAGCGTCCGGAGGCCCATGTTGTCCAGGAGGTAGGAGAGGGTCTTCGCGAACTTCGATTGGAACGCGACGGCTGCAAGCCTGGTCTCGTCGATCCCGAGGCCGCGCGCGAGGGCGCGGGATTGATTTTCATGCCCAGCTTTGCCGTCGGTGAGGATTATTGCTTTTGACATTGGGAAGAGGGAAGAGGGGAGGGGGAAGCGGGAAGAGGAATGGGCGTGGATGGCGGGACAGGCGCGCTTGTCACGGCCGTACGGGCGGGCGGCGTTGGCTTCTTGCCGGGATAGAGCATTTCTTTGACCGCCTTGCGCATTTGGCGTTTGGCGACTCCAAGCGGCGCTTTGATCGTGCAACCGGCAGCTTTTTTGTGGCCGCCGCCGCCGAACTTCGCCGCCAGAACCGTCGCGTCCCAGTCGCCGCGAGTGCGAATCGAGCAGCGTGTTTCCTTGGTGCGGTCGGGAATCTGGTAGAAGAAGAGGGCGATCTCGTTCCTGGCGACCGACCGCGGTATTTCGATGATATCCTCCGCTTCGGCCTTGGTGCCGCGGACGGAGCGGAAGTCGTCGCGCGTGAGCGTGACTTCCGCGACGCGGCGGTTCTTCCAGACGTGGAGCGAGCGCCATGCAATGCGCTTGAGCTCGATTGCCTTGCGCGGGAACGTGCCGTAGATGATGTCGTTGACAAGGGCGGTGCGCACGCCGTATTTGAGGAGGTCGCCTGCGGCTCGCAATGTCTTGGGCGATGTTGCGTCGTAGGCAAAGCGTCCGGTGTCGGTGACCATCGCGACCCATAGGGCCTCTGCCGTCGCGCGGTCGAATTTCCATTCCATCCATTTCGCAAGCCGCCAGACGATTTCGCCTGCGCTCGAGGCGGCGGGGTCGACAACCTGAACGTCGCCGAACGAGCCATCGTTGGTGACGTGGTGGTCGATGCAGATCTTCGGGAGCTTTGCGGCGATTGGGCGGACTTCGGGCGGCATGCGGTCGAGCGAGCCGCAGTCGACGGCGATGAAGAGGTCGAATTTCTTCCTCTTCAATTTCCGCACGCTCAGCAGGTCTTCAACGCCTTCGAGAAAGCCTGGCTTGCCGAGCGCGTTGACGTCGGCCGTCGCCTTTGCGTCATGCCCGCAGGCGGTCAACATGCGCGCCATCGCGATCATCGAGCCGAGCGAATCTCCGTCCGGGCTCAAGTGCCCTGATATGAGAATCCTTTTCGGGGTCGCCAGCATCTCTTTTATTGCCGCGAAACTATCTTTTTCGTGTGACATATATCAAGGCAGAGCGGATGTGAGGAGAAATCTCAAATCTTCTCTTCGACACCGCGGAAATGTATATTCAGCTCGTGAAGCGGCTGGAGAAGACGGCCGAGCGGCGTGCCCTCGGTCATCTTCGTGAATGCGTTCACATCTTTCGGAAAGCATTTGCCGCCGTAACCGAACTTTCCGTCGGGTCCTGGAACCGTTGTATGAGTCTCGTTGATGTAGCCGGAAAGGAGCATGCCTGAGTGGACGCGTTTCCAGTCGGCCCCTTTCGATTCGCAGTACTCGCGCACGGCGTTGAAGTATGTCACTTTGTACGCGCCAAAGACGTTGTGCGCGTATTTCGTAATCTCCGCCTCTTCGCTTGTCATGCGGATGAACCGCTTGCCCTTGAATATGCGCGAGAGGAGGTCGATCTCGGCGGTAAACACCATCGGCTGGCGTTCAAAGTCCTCTATGTACGTCCTCTGGGTGAGGAATTCCGGCATGAAGTAGACCCGGCGCCCGGTATCTTTGGAGAGTTGCGCACTGGTGCCGGGGAGAATTGTGGTGCGCACGAAAACAGGTTTGTCGGGAAGGCCGGCGATGATGCTCCGGAGAAGGGTCAGGTCCTGGGTGCCGTCGTCTTCTGTGGGGAGGTGGATTTGGATGAAGAATACATCCGCTACGGAAACATCGTCGTTTATGCCCTTTGGCGGATCGCTTACGACGATCTTGACGGCAGGGTTGTTGTTTTCGAGCCAGGTTTTGAGGGCATTCCCTACAAAACCGCACCCGATTATACCCACGGTTGTATTGTTTTCTAGATCTTCCATATCAAACTTCGCGGCATTCTGTTGCACCGCGCGGCGAGTATTGTATCAAAATTCCGTGTTTCTCGCAAGAGCGGCCGCTCAAGTAGAAAGCTGGAAGCAGGAAGAAAGAAGTAGAATGCTGCCCTAACGCCAAGGAGGCGCGCTACCGCACGGCCGCGACAAGCGCGCCCCTCCCACGCGGACAATCTCCTGCTTCCTGCTTCCTACCGCCTGCTTCCTACTTCCAACTTGGGCCGCCCACTTGACCCTTTGCCCATGAAAATGCTATAATATATGCAATATTCTACGTATAAGAGGACAAAGGGAATGACACAGCTCGAGGCGGCGAAAAGAGGCGAAACAACCGAAGCGATGAAACACGTGGCAGAGACGGAAAATGTGGACGTCTCTATTGTGCGTGCTGCAGTCGCGTCCGGCGAGGCGGTCATACCGTTGAATCCAGCCCACCGCAACGTGGAAGCGGTCGGCGTGGGGCGGATGTTCACGACGAAAATCAACGCCAACCTCGGGCGCTCCGTGACACACTCGGGCCGCGGGGACGAACTCGACAAGCTTGAAATCGCTCTCAAGGCGGGGGCCGATTTCGTGATGGATCTTTCCGTCGGCGAGGACATAACGGCGATTCGCCAAGGAATGCTCGACGCAAGCCCCAAGCCGCTCGGGACAGTGCCTGTCTACGAAACGATTTCACGGCTTGAAGGCGACATACCCGAGATGGACCCCTCGTTCCTTCTGGACGTCATCGAAGCGCAGGCGAAGCAGGGGGTCGACTTCATGACCCTGCACGCGGGATTGCGCTTGCGCGACATACCTCCGGCGATGAAGCGCCGCATGGGCATCGTATCGCGCGGCGGTGCAATCATGGCGGAGTGGATGATGAGCCACAACAAGGAAAATCCGCTTTTCGAACGCTGGGACGACGTCCTCGACATACTCGTCAAATACGACGTAACCGTATCGCTTGGCGATGGCATGCGCCCCGGATGTCTGGCCGACGCCTCGGATGCGGCGCAGTTCGGCGAACTCGACACGTTGGGCGAACTTGTACTCAGGTGTCGCGAGCGCGGAGTGCAGGTCATGGTTGAAGGGCCCGGCCACGTGCCGTTCGATCAGATTAAAATGAATATGGAACGCGAGCAGGAAGTTTGCCACAAGGCGCCGTTCTACGTCCTCGGCCCGGTCACGACCGACATCGCGCCCGGCTACGACCACATTGTCAGTGCGATCGGCGCCACCGCCGCCGCGACGTATGGTGCGTCGCTTCTCTGCTACGTCACACCGGCCGAACATCTGGGGCTGCCCGACGGCGAAGAAGTCCACGCCGGCTGCATCGCCTACAGGATCGCCGCCCACGCCGGCGACATCGCACGCGGCCTCCCCGGTGCGCGCGACCGCGACGATGCAATGGCGCTCGCCCGCCGCGATTTCGATTGGGACCGCCAGTTTGCGCTCTCCATTGACCCAGAACGCGCCAGGGCTCGCTGGCTCAAGACGCGTGCCTTCACCGACGAGGCCCACTCCGACGACCACTGCTCGATGTGCGGCAAGCAGTTCTGCGCCGTCAGGACCTCGCGTCGAATCAAGAACCTCGCCGATAAACTTCAGCCTCAAGGCTCAAGCACCCTCTAATTTTCATGCTTTGCGAATTGTGCCATAAAAAAGAAGCCCGCCAGGCCATCCTCCACAAGACAGATGATGGCGAGAGGGAGTTGTACGTTTGCCCGGCGTGCGCCGCAAAGCATCCGGACGAAAGCGTGACACGCGACGCACCGGCGGAAGACGGCAATGGCGTCCAGAATGAAGAAGAAAAAAGCATGGAACTCATCAAGGTGGCGACCGATGTCGCCGCTTCCATCGCGGGCGCGTTCAAGGCGATTGGCGATAAAATCAACGCCTCGAAGACTTGCGCCATCTACGATATGTCGCGTGAGAAGCCGGAATTCGAATTCTGCGGCGCCGTACATCTCAAGGCCCTCGACATGCTGGGCGAGATGCGACACGTAATATCCGCGATGAATGCCGCGGGGCTCATCCCCGTGTCGCTCGAACTCGACGGTACGCGCTGCCTCGGCAGTGCGTACAAGATCGGCTACAAGGAAGGCGACGAGGATCTCGCCAGACGCTGGGTCAAGGAATTGATCGCGCAGGAGGGCTTCGCAAGACTCCGTCTCGTGCAAGAACACCCGCTGCTCATAGAAGACGCCGCGGCAAGGACTGTCGCTCTCTTGCAAAATTGCAGGCTCATCTCCCGCGCGGAACTTGTAGATGCGTATTCGATGTTGAAGTTCGTCCGGCTCTATCTCAAAATCACCTGGCTGCCGAACGCATATATCGACACTTGCATCAAAGAGTTTTCGGAGACGATATCGCGCCAACGCGACGACACGGACGATGGCGAACCTTGGACGGACGAGCGTAGCGAATTGGCGGCGACCGTCGTACGCCGGAAATTGAGAAAGGTGGATATATCTAAAATCAATTACAAACACCAAAACGAGTTGCGAAAAGTCCAAGTCCCAAGTCCTGAGACCCGCGCGGGAGGGCCGCGCTAGAGGCCCTGGAGATTCTAGATGGTCTAGAAGCCCTGCCGTGCGGCCTCGACAATTAAAAATCGAAAATTTCATTTGACTTTCCATGAAATGCACAAAGAATGCGATTGACGCTTTGAATGCGGCGCCTGAATGCGCGCGCCAGCTGGGGCACGACCACGTGGGAGCAGAACATCTGCTGCTCTCCATCCTGGCGATACCGGAGGCTGCTGCCGTAAAGGCGTTCCAAACCCTCGAACTCGACCCGGAGGAGCTTTCGACTACGTTGCGCGAAATGATCGCCTCGCCGTCGCAGGCGGTACTTACGAAGGGGCCGATTCCTCTTTCCGCCCGTGTGCGCAAGATACTCGAAATAGCCGAAGAGATGGCCAAACCGCGCGATGGCACGGTAGGGACGTGCGATCTTGCGGGCGCAATCATAGCCGAAGGCGAGAACGCCGCCGCGCAGGTGTTGTTCAACGCCGGCCTTTCCCTCCAGAAGTTCCAGGACGCGGCCGGCGGCAAGGCGACCAAGTCCGATGAAGCAAAAAAGGACGACAAGCCTGCCGACGCCAAGAAGGTGCAAAACCAGAAGACGCCCACCATCAACACCTACGGCCGCGACCTCACCGAACTCGCGCGACAGGGCAAGCTGGACCCGGTCGTCGGGCGTACGAAAGAGCTCAGGCGCGTAATCCAGATCCTCTGCCGCCGCACGAAAAACAATGCAGTGCTGATCGGCGAGGCAGGCGTCGGCAAGACTGCGGTCGTGGAAGGCCTCGCACAGGCGATTGCAGAGGCTACGGTGCCTGACAGGATGCAGTCGAAGCGCGTGATCGCGCTCGACATGGCGAGAGTCGTCGCAGGCACGCAATACCGCGGCCAGTTCGAGGAGCGCCTCAAAAAGATCATCGACGAGACGAAGCGTTCCGGCAATATAATCCTCTTCCTCGATGAAATCCACACCATGGTCGGCGCCGGCGGCGCCGAGGGCGCGATGGACGCGGCGAACATGCTCAAGCCCGCTCTCGCCCGCGGCGAGTTGCAATGCGTCGGCGCGACGACACTCAAGGAGTATCACAAATCCATTGAAAAGGATGCTGCGCTTGAGCGCCGATTCCAAAGTGTGCAGATCGACGAGCCCGGCGTCGACGATTCGGTCAAGATACTCGCCGGCATCGCACCGAAGTATGAACAGCACCACGCCGTCAAGTTCACCCCTGAGGCCCTCAAGGCCGCAGTGGAGTTGACCGCCCGCTATCTCCCCAGCCGTCAGCTCCCGGACAAGGCAATCGACGCAATGGACGAGACCGGCGCGCGCCTTCGCATGAGCGTCAGCGCCCGCCCCAAGTGGATTAGCGATTTGCAGGTCGAGCTCGACAACCTCCGCCGCTCGAAAGACGAGGCCGTCAAGGCCGGCAACTTTGACGACGCCGCCGAAATCCGCGATGAAATACAGGCCAAGGCCTCGGAACTCGACAAGGCCCTCGGCAAGTGGAAGAGCGAAAACGGCGAGGAGGTTCTCGAGGTTCTTCCTTCCGATGTCGCAGAGACTGTGAGCTCGATGAGCGGCGTGCCCGTGGAGAAGATGAACTCTGCCACGGCAGAGAAATTGCTTGGCATGGAGAAGGCGCTCGGCAAGGTCGTCATCGGCCAGGACGAAGCCGTGAAAGCGATTGCCAAAGCGCTCAGGCGTTCGAGGACGTTCCTGGGCGATCCGCGCCGCCCGGTCGGCTCTTTCCTCTTCCTCGGCCCGACAGGCGTCGGCAAGACGCACTTGGCAAAGATGCTCGCCGAGCATGTCTACGGCGACGAGAAAGCGCTCATCACGCTCGACATGTCGGAGTATCAGGAGAAGTATTCTTCATCGCGCCTCGTTGGCGCGCCGCCGGGATACGTTGGCTACGATGAAGGCGGCCAGCTCACCGAACGCGTCAGACGCCGCCCGTATTCCGTCATCCTCTTCGACGAATTCGAAAAGGCGAACGCCGATGTTTGCAACATGCTGCTCCAGATTCTCGACGATGGCCGCCTCACTGACGGCCAGGGCCGCGTGGTCGACTTCCGCAACGCCATCGTCATATGCACCGCCAACCTCGGTTTCGACTTCGCCAAGGAGGGGCATTCACTCGGCTTTTCGCAGTCGAACGCCACAACGAGCTACGACGTCCTCAAGGCGAAACTCCTCGACGAGGCCAAACGCACGTTCCGCCCTGAACTCCTCAACCGCTTCGACGACATGGTGGTCTTCCGCAAACTGGAGAAGGAGGATGTCAAAGAGATTCTCAAACTGGAGCTCGCGCGCCTTTCCGACAGGCTCGAAGCCGTCCACGTATGCCTCTCGCTCGATGGCGGCGCGGAAGACTTTCTCGTCGAGAAGGGGCTCAACCCGGCCCTTGGCGCAAGACCTCTCAGGCGGGTCGTGCAGGACTACGTCGAAGATCCTCTCGCCGAACTTCTGCTCCAGGGCAAGACGAAACAACGCATGAAGGCGCACGTCGACAAGGACGGCGCCAGCCTGAAAATATCATAACCCACAATCCCCGGCATTCAAACTCTCTTATGCTCGTACAAAACTCTTTGACCCGGCGCCTGGAAGAATTCGCGCCGATGGAAAACGGCGAAGTGCGCATGTACACTTGCGGGCCGACCGTATACAACTACGCCCACATCGGCAACTTTCGTGCGTATGCGTTCGAAGACATCCTTCGCCGTGTGATTGAATTCAATGGTTGGAAAGTCCGCCAGGTGATGAACCTCACAGACGTTGACGACAAGACGATCCGCGGCGCGAATGCGGCCGGAGTGGCGCTGGCAGACTATACGAAGACTTACAAAGATGCGTTCTTCGCCGACTTGAAGACCCTCAACATCGAGTCCGCCGAAGTCTATCCTGCCGCGACCGACCACATCCCCGAGATGATTGCGCTCGTCGCGAAGCTCGTCGAGAAGGGCGTCGCCTACAAAAGCGACGACGGCAGCGTCTACTTCAGCGTGCGCAAGTTCCCCGGCTACGGCAAACTCGCGCACATCGACTTCGACAACCAGCGCACCGGCGCGCGCTGCCTAGGCGACGAGTATGACAAGGAGAATGTCGGCGATTTCGCGCTGTGGAAAGCGTGGGAGGAGTCCGACGGGCCTGTGGGGTGGGATTCGCCGTGGGGCCGCGGCCGTCCGGGCTGGCACATTGAATGCTCTGCCATGTCGATGAAGTATCTCGGCGAGACGTTCGATCTCCACACCGGCGGCATCGACAACCTTTTCCCCCACCATGAAAACGAAATCGCCCAGGCGGAAGCCGCGACAGGCAAGCCGTTCGTGAAGACGTGGATGCATTGTGCGCATTTGAAGGTAAACGGCGAGAAGATGTCCAAGTCGCTCGGCAATTTCTTCACTCTGCGCGATCTTCTCGAGAAGGGCTGGAGCGGCCGCGAGATTCGCTATGTCCTCATAAATGCGCACTACCGCGCCGGGCTCAACTTCGCATTCACCGCACTTGAAGACGCGCGCAAATCGCTCGCGAGAATAGATGCATGCGTCGAAAAGGCGACCGATGGCGAAGCGCCCGCGTGGGCGCTCAAGCACCTCGACGATTTTACTGCCGCCGTCAACGACGACCTTAATATTCCGCGCGCCTTCGCAGCGCTTTTTGAACTCGTTCGCGAGGCGAATTCCAAGGGCGCGGAAGGGACGCTCGGCGTCTTCCAGCATATGGACAAGGTCCTCGGGCTCATCTTCTTCGGCAAGGGTGGGAAGGAAGAGATTCCGGCGGAAATCCAGGCGCTTCTCGACCAGCGCGCCGAGGCGAGGAAGGCGAAGAACTGGGCCGAGTCCGACCGGTTGCGCGATGCAATCGCCGCCGCCGGCTGGCTCGTCAAGGATTCCAAGTCCGGCCAGATTGCATCGAGAATTTAGCATTTGACATTTAGCATTTTGTCATTAATTTATTTTGCCATTTTAGGAGCCAGCGGCTACGAACGTTGCAGAGCGGTTTGAGGGATTGATCTTGTCGCACACCCTTCTAGCGACATTGCTTCGCAATGCCACTACGTTCGGGGGATACGGGAGAGTGCCTCAAATGACCAAATGGCAAAATGCAATGCTAAATGCAAAATACAAAGAAAGGAATCAATCCCATGATAGAGGCAAAGACTAAAAGCGAATTGGAAGCGGCGGTCGCAAACGGCAAATCGCTCGTGGATTTCTGGGCCACGTGGTGCGGACCTTGCATGATGATGGGCGAGAAGATCGAGAAGGAGCTCGTGCCTGCCATGCCTGAGGTGAAAATCGTCAAAGTCAATGTCGACGAAGCGCCGGAGCTGGCGGCTGAGTTCGGTATCATGTCGATTCCCGCGCTTTTCTGCTACAAGGACGGCGCGAAAGTCGCAGAATTCATCGGCGTTACGGACGCGAAGGAAATCAAGGCGGCGTTGGCGTAGAAAGATATGCACAGGCTGCTAGTAGATACTGCGATGCTTGGAATGGACGCTCCGGAGATTGAAAAAGCCGAAGCGCGCCATCTCAATGTACTCAGGCCCAAAGGCGGCGAAGAGATAGAACTCTTCGACGCCAGGGGCTCGTCGCGCATCTACCGCTACGACGCAGCGGCGAAGCGGCTTTTCGCCGCCGGAAGCGCGATAGCCAAATTCCAGCGTCCAAGGATTTCACTGTCGCTTTTCGCTTGCATCACCAAGGGTTCGCGATGGGATTGGACGATCGAGAAGGCGACGGAGCTCGGTGTCACGTGCATCGTGCCGGTCATCTCTTCGAGGACGATTGTCCGGCTTGCGAAGGGAGAAAGGGCGGCGAAGCGCGAGAGATGGCAGCGGGTGGCAATGGACGCGGCGAGGCAATCGAGCGCCGTGTGGCTGCCCGAGATTGCCGAAGCAATAGAGTTCGACGGCGCTCTTGCGCTGGCAAAGAAGACGCTGTGCTTCGCGGGCGCTCTCGCCGAGCCGCGCCCGCGTCCGCTGCTTGAGGTCGTTTCAGATGCGTTGGAGAAGAATCCCGGTGCCCGGGAGCTTTCCGTGTTCGTAGGGCCGGAGGGGGATTTCTCGCCCGAAGAACTCAAGGAGCTTCTCGCTTTCGCCGTTCCTGCGAACTTCGGCGATTTGATACTGCGGGCCGAGACGGCCGCAATGTTCGGTATTTCGGTTTTACGCGCCGCCATCGATGCGGCGGAAAGAAAAGGAGCGATATCATGAAAGGAATCACGCGTCGCCAGTTCCTCTCAGGAGCAGGCGCAGGAGCGTTTTTGCTGAGTGCGCAGGGCCAGACGTTGATGCGCCTTGCCGGCGACCGCAGGATGAATATCCTTTTCATCATGACGGACGACCATGCGGCGCACGCCATTTCTGCGTATGGCAGCAAAGTGAACGCTACGCCCAACATCGACCGCCTCGCCAAGGAGGGCATGCTCTTCACGGACGTCCTTTGCACAAATCCGATTTGCACGCCGTCGCGCGCCGGCATCCTCACGGGCGCCTACAGCCACAAAAACGGCGTGCCAGTATTCAATTCCATTTCTCCTGAAATCGAGACCGTTGGCGGTTATATGCGCGAGGCGGGCTACTACACCGCTTTCCTGGGCAAATGGCATTGCGGCGGCGTCGCCAGCATCCGCAATTCGGACTGGGACAAGTGGATGGTCTACGAGAATCAGGGCGTGTATCGCGACCCGTGGTTCTGGGAGCGGCTTGACGACGGCTCCGTCGTGCGCACGAAGTTCCCCGGCGAGTACGCCACGGAAAACATCACCCGCGTCACAAAGGCGGTCCTGGAAACGGCAATCGCATCAGGCAAGCCGTTCTTCGCGATGATGCACCACAAGGCCCCGCACAGGAATTGGATTCCAAGTGAGAAATACCGCGCAGCATTTCGCTCGAAGACTCTTGCCGACATCCCCATGCCGCCGACCCTGTTCGATACGTGGGAAGGGCGCGCGACGCCGATCAAGACGACAGCAATGACCCTCCTCAGGCATATGCGGCCGGGCTTGGACTTGAAACTCGCAGAGTTCTTCTCAGAAGGCCGCGTCTTCGAGTTCGAGGGCAAGGTCTACGAGGGCAGGCGCGATGCGGAAGGGCGTTTTGTGGACGATTGGCCCGATGGTATGGACGACCGCGCGAAAACCGCTCTGTCCTATCTGCGCTACATGCAAGACTATCTCGCTTGCGTTCAGTCGGTCGATGACTCCGTCGGCGAAATGCTCGATTATCTCGCAGCCAAGGGACTTGACAACAACACGCTCGTCATTTACACCTCCGACCAAGGTTTCTTCCTTGGCGATCATGGTCTCTACGACAAGCGTTTCATCATGGAAGAGACGCTCAAGATGCCGTTTTTGGCGCGCTGCCCCGCGATAATCCCGCCCGGCAGCGTCAATCGCGATCTCATCGCGAACATCGACTTCGCCCCGACGTTCATAAGCCTCGCCGGCGCAGACGTGCCTGCCGCGATGCAGGGAGAGTCGTTCCTCAAGCTTCTCTCCGGCCGTACGCAAGAGGCTTGGCGCGAGGATTGCTACTGCCGATACTACGTCGAAGGCGGCGAACATGCGACCGCGGCGTGGTATGGCGTGCGTACGAAAGTCGACAAGCTCGTCTACTACTACAAGCGCGACGAGTGGGAATATTTCAACCTCGTCCAGGACCCGGACGAGCTCGACAACCGCTACTCCGACCCCGTATACGCCCCGCGCATCGACTATCTCAAGTCTCGCATCGCCGCGCTGAGAGCGAAATACGGCGACGAAGACCAGTTCATCAATTGCAAAGAGTATTCGCTCTAAAACTTCCGCCAATTCCCAACATCAAATTTTTCCAACTTGAAGACACTCGACAACATCCGGAACTTCTGCATCATCGCGCACGTGGACCATGGCAAAACCACATTGAGCGACCGCATTCTCGAGCTCACCCACGCCGTCTCGGCTCGCGAACTCAAGGAGCAGACGCTCGATGCGATGGATCTCGAGCGTGAGCGTGGCATCACCATAAAGTCCCATCCTGTTTCGATGGAATATGTCGCGAAGGATGGAAAGAAATACCTCTTCAACCTCCTTGATACGCCCGGCCATGTCGACTTTGCGTATGAAGTTTCGCGCTCGATGGGCGCGTGCGAAGGTGCGCTCCTTGTCGTCGATGCCGCTCAAGGCGTCGAAGCGCAGACCGTCGCGAACACCTACTTCGCCCAGGACGCCCAGTTGGAAATCGTACCCGTTTTGAACAAGGTAGACCTGCCCGGCGCCGACGTAGCCGAAGTCAGCCGGGAGATAGAGGACGTGCTCGCCATCCCGATGGATGCACCGCTGCTCGTTTCCGCGAAGACGGGCTTGGGTTGCGCGGAAGTCCTGGAGGCGATTGTCGAGCGCATACCGCCGCCCAAGACCGCCGGCGAGGATGCGCCGCTAAGAGCGCTCGTCTTCGACTCCGTGTTCGACGAATTTCGCGGTGTCATCACGTACGTGCGCATTGTAGACGGCTCTATCCGCGCTGGACAGGGCGTGACGTTCATGGGCAGCCGCGTCTCCACGACGATCCACGAAGTCGGCATCTTCTCTCCCAACAAGAAACCTGTCGATTTTCTCTCGGCCGGCCAGGTCGGCTACCTCGTCGGCACCGTCAAAGACCCGAGCGAAATTAAAATCGGCGATACGGTCACTCTCTCGCGCAACGGCGCCACCGAAGCGCTGCCCGGCTTCCACGATATCCACCCGACCGTCTTCTGCGGCATTTATCCAATGTCGACCGACGAGTTTCCGAAAGTCGAGCAAGGGCTCGAGAAGCTGCATCTCAACGATTCCGCCTTCACGTTCCACCACGAATCGTCGCTTGCGCTCGGCTTCGGATTCCGTTGCGGTTTTCTCGGGCTGCTGCACATGGAGATCGTGCAAGAGCGTCTGCGGCGCGAGTTCGGCCTGGACATTATTTCCACCGCCCCCGGCGTAGTCTATAAATTGAAAATGCGCGACGGCACCGAGAAAGATCTCGACAATCCGTTGCAGATGCCGGACCCTTCCGCGCTCGACACGATCTCCGAGCCCATCCTCAAGGCCCGCATCATCACGCCGTCCGCTTCCATCGGCGATGTGATGCGCATCGTGATGGATCGCCGGGGAATGGTGGAAGGCACGGAGACGATGGATATGAAGCGCGTGATGCTCCACTGCGTCCTGCCTCTCAACGAGATCCTCATCGACTTCCACGATACTCTCAAATCCGTCTCGCACGGCTATGCATCGATGGATTACGAACCTGCTGGTTATCAGGTTTCCGACATTGTCAAGATGGATATTCTGCTCAACGGCGAGACGGTCGACGCATTTGCAACGATGGTTCATCGCGACAAGGCTCGCGCACGAGGCATCCAGATGTGCAAGGCGCTCTCCGAGTCGATTCCGCCCCACCAGTTCAAGATCCCTGTCCAGGCGGCAATCGGCAAGGAGATAATCGCCCGCGAAGACATACGCCCGTTCCGCAAGGATGTCCTCGCGAAACTCTACGGCGGCGACGTGACGCGCAAGATGAAGGTGCTCGAAAAACAGAAACGCGGCAAGGCGAGGATGAAGGAGTTCGGGCACGTCAACGTCCCGCAGTCCGCGTTCATCGCCGTTTTGAAAGGCACGATAAAAGAATAGGCCACCGGCAAGTCTAATTGACGCTTCAACACCATTATGGTATAATACATCTTCACAGAGCAGAAAGGCAAAAATGGGAACAGAAACGAAAGTCGGCGCGAGAATACGCGCGTATCGCGAACAGCAGGAAATGACCCGCGAAGATCTTGCCGCCAAGAGCGGCGTCTCCGAAAAGATCATCGAGGCGATTGAAGATGCGATGGTTATCCCCGCCATCAGCGTTCTCCTAAAGCTTTCGCGCGCGCTTGGACAGCGCCTCGGGACGTTCATGGACGACCAGTTCAGGCCCGACCCTGTCATCACGCGCAAGAACGACGAGTCCACCGCGCCGGTCGATACAGTAAAGTCGGGCGACTTCCTGTGCCGTTCGCTTGCGTTCGGCAAGCCCGATCGCCACATGGAGCCGTTCTGGTACGAGTTCCCCGCAGAGGGCTCCGACATGGCCTCGTCGCACGAAGGCGAAGAATTCATCATCTGCGTCTCGGGCCAGATCGAGCTCTCGTACGGCAAGGAGAAATTCATCCTCGAGCCTGGCGACACTGCGTACTACAACAGCGTCGTCACGCATGGCGTCAAGGCACACGGCGGCAAGCCGGCGACGCTCTACGGCATCATTTTCATGCCTTCGTGAGAAGGCGGGCGCGATTTCAAGCACACACAACCGGTTGAAACATCATGGCTTGGTTTGAAAAGAATGAGACTCCGCCCCAGATACCGCCTGCGAAGGCGCTGTGGGCGATTTGTCCAAAATGCATGAGCCACATGCCCAAAGCGGCGTGGAAGGCGAACAATTCGATTTGCCCGAAGTGCAACTACCACGGACGCCTGGCGGCTCGCGAGAGAATTGCGCAGGTTGCCGACGAGGGGACTTTCGCGGAGGTTTTCCGCGAGGTTTCCTACTCAGACCATCTCGAATTCCACGACGCTACAGGCGACTACAAGACGAAAGTCGAAGCGACGATCGCCAAGACCGGCGAGAAAGAGTCGGTCGTCATGGGGACGTGCGAGATTGGCGGGCACAAGGCGATGCTCGGCGTGATGGACTTTGCGTTCATGGGCGGTTCGCTCGGGACCGGCACCGGCGAGAGGATTGCCAGAGCCTGCGAACAGGCTCGCAAGGAGCGCCGTCCGCTCGTAATCTTCTCGGCCTCGGGCGGCGCCAGAATGCACGAAGGCATCCTCTCGCTCATGCAGATGGCCAAGACTTCCGCCGCGATCGGCCTGCTCAAGGAAGAGGGACTGCCGTTTATTTCCGTCCTCACCGACCCCACGACGGGCGGCGTCTCGGCTTCTTACGCGATGCTTGGCGATATCAATATCACCGAGCCAAAGGCGCTTATCGGCTTTGCCGGCCGACGCGTCATTGAAAACACGATCCACCAGAAACTTCCGCCGGACTTCCAGTCTGCGGAATATCTCGAAAAGCACGGCTTCATCGACAAAATCGTCGAGCGCAAGGATTTGAAGGCGTTCATAGCCAAGATGCTCAACTATTGGGGGTTCTGACATGGCGACGAAAAAGAAACAGACACCGGCCGCGAAAACGGTCAAGACGCCGTCCGCTATGGACCGCGTGAAACTTGCGCGCGACGCCAAGCGTCCCCACATCGGCGACTTCATCAACTACGTCCTCGACGATTTCGAGGAACTTCATGGCGACAGGCTCGTCAACGATGATCGCGGCCTCGTCGGCGGCTTCGGCACGCTTGCCGGTCGCCACGTCCTCGTGCTTGGCCACAACAAAGGCGAGACGGTCGAAGAGAACATGGCTTCCAACTTTGGCATGGCGAATCCCGACGGCTACCGTAAAGCGATGCGGCTGGCGAAACTCGCCGAGAAGTTCCATTGCCCCGTCGTGACGTTTGTCGACACGCCCGGAGCGTATCCCGGACGCGAGGCGGAGGAGCGCGGCCAGGCCGAGGCGATTGCAAAGAGCCTTGAGGTCTTTGCGCTTCTCAAGACGCCGGTCGTCGTAGTAATAACAGGCGAAGGTGGCTCTGGCGGCGCGCTCGCAATCGCCGTTGGCGACAAGGTCCTCATGATGGAGAACGCCGTCTATTCCGTCATCTCGCCGGAAGGGTGCGCAGGCATCCTCTGGCGCGACGGCGCCAAGGCTCCCGAAGCGGCTGAGGCTCTCAAGATCACCGCGCCCGATCTCAAGCGTCTTGGCGCAATCGACGAGATAATTCCAGAGCCCGCAGGCGGTGCGCAGAAAAACAAGAAAGCAGCGTGTCTCGCCGTCAAGAAAGCGGTCGCAGCCGCTCTTGACGAACTCGATGCAATCCCGTGCGACGCGCTTGTCGAAAAGCGTTACGCCAAACTCCGTTCACTAGGCAACTTTTATTGAGAGAAGTTGGAAGTAGGAGATAAAGCAGGAGGTGGAAAGCAGGAAGCAGAAGATAAAGCGCACAAACCCAAGCAGCAAATTTTCAGCTTTCTGCCTTCTGCTTCCAATCTCCAGCTTCCTACTTCCTGTTTCCTACTTCCTATCTCCTACTTCCTACTTAATATTCAAGAAAATGGCAGAAGAAAACAAATCCTCTCTCGATCCGCTGGCGGCTCTCTGCAAGCGTCGCGGATTCATTTACCATTCGTCGGAAATCTATGGCGGAATGCCGGGCTTCTGGGATTACGGCCCACTTGGCTGCGAACTTAAGCAGAACGTCAAGCAGGCGTGGTGGCAGTTCACCGTCCGCGGCCGCGAAGACGTCGCCGGGCTTGACGCGACCATCATCATGCACCCCAGAATCTGGAAGGCGTCCGGCCATCTCGATACGTTCGCCGACCCGATGACGATGTGCAAGGAGTGCAAAAAACTCATGCGCGCCGACCAGATTGCGGACATTTTGGCGGAACAGAAGAAAAAGCCCGTCCCTCACAATCCGGAAGGCACGCTCTCGTGTCCATATTGCGGCGGCGAAATGACCGAGCCCAAGCCGTTCAATCTCATGTTCAAGACGGTTGTCGGTCCGATCGACGATCCTTCGAACGTCGCTTATCTGCGTCCCGAGACCGCGCAGGCGATTTTTGCCCAATTTCAGAACGTCACATCCACTTCGCGTATGGCCGTTCCGTATGGCATCGCGCAGATGGGCAAGAGCTTCCGCAACGAAGTCACGCCGCGCAACTATACATTCCGCTCCCGCGAGTTCGAGCAGATGGAGCTCGAGTTCTTCATCCGGCCGGACGAGGCGGTCGAGATTCTCCACGGGCGCGTCGTCACGCTTGCCGACAATCCTGATTTGAACGGCCCGGTGCAGGATGATTGGGGTTGGGAAGTCTGGCACAAGTATTGGGTGGAGCAGAGGAAGAAATTCCTCAATGCCGTGGGTCTCCCGACCGAGCATTTTGTCGAATACTGGCAGAAGCCGGACGAGCTCGCGCACTATGCCCGCGCTTGCGTGGATATCGAGTACGACTTCCCGTTCGGTCGCCAGGAGCTCGAAGGTATTGCCGCAAGAAGCGACTTCGATCTTTCTCAGCATCAGAAATGGTCGGGCGAGTCGCAAATGGTCTTCGACGATCCCTTGAAGCAGGCGGCGAAGAAGATGGACGAGAACGCGAAAGCGGCGTTCATCGAGAAGGTTCAGGCAGACTGGGTTCGGCGCGGCAAGGATGTCGAGGCCGCCCGCAAGTTTTGCCTCAATCTCTTCGACGGCAAGTATATTCCTCATGTCATCGAGCCTTCCGCCGGCGTCGACCGCCTCATGCTCGCGCTCCTGTGCGAAGCGTATGAAGAGCAGAAACTCGTCGACGAGAAGGGCAAAGAGGATATCCGCACCGTCCTTCACTTCTCGCCAAAGGTCGCGCCCATCAAGGTTGCGATATTCCCGCTGATCAAAAAGGATCCTGACCAAGATCGCATCGCCCGTGAAATATTCACCAAGCTGCAGAAGAAGGTGAATGTGATGTGGGATGTCTCTGGCGCCATCGGCCGCCGCTATCGCCGCCAGGACGAGGCAGGCACTCCGTGGTGCATTACCATCGATGCACAGACTGTCGCAGACGGCACGTTCACGGTCCGCGAACGCGACTCGATGCAGCAGAAGCGCATGACCTACCCAGAATTCCTCGCAATGATGTACGACGCGCTGGAGTTCTGAGATAGGAGATAAAGCAGGATGTAGAAAGTAGGAAGCAAGAGATAAAGCGCACAAGCCGAGCAGCAAATTTTCTACTTTCTACTTCCTGCTTTATTCCTATCTCCTGCTTCTTACTTCCTACTTTCTACTTATCTCTTATTTCCTACTTTCTACTTCCTACTTTCTGTTTATATGAACGGCTGTATTCTCCTTTGCATCGCCATCGCGGCATTCCTTGGCGGATATTTCCTTTACGCACGTTTCCTCGAGCGCAAGCTTGGCGTAGACGCCTCGCGTCCGACACCGGCTCACACGAAGCGCGATGGAGTAGATTATGTTCCAGCACACCCTATGGTGCTGTTCGGGCATCATTTCGCGACGATTGCCGGCGCAGGACCGATTGTCGGGCCTGTCCTCGCCGCAGAATTCGGCTGGGCGTCGGTCGCACTTTGGATTATACTCGGTTGCGTGTTTATCGGAGCCGCGCACGATATGATTGCGATGTTCCTTTCCGTCCGGCATGATGGAGAATCCATAGGCTCAATAATCGGCACGATTCTCGGCAAGCCAGGAAAGATTCTTTTCTTGCTCTTCAGCTGGTCTACGCTCGTTCTCGTAGTCACCGAATTCACGCGTCAAATTGCAGGCACTTTCGTTGCCGACCCTGCCATTGCGACGGCGTCGCTCCTTTTCATCGCGGAGGCGATTGCATTCGGTCTGTGCGTAAACAAATTCAAGGTCTCCGTCCTCGCGGCCTCTCTTGTATTCGTGCCGCTCATGTTCGCCTCGGTCTGGATCGGAAATTTGTATCCGCTCGATCTCACCCGCTTCGGACTTGAAGCGTCGCAAGTTTCGATGATTTGGACTCTTCTCCTTCTTCTCTATTGCGTGATTGCTTCGACTTGTCCCGTCTGGATACTCCTCCAGCCGCGCGATTATCTCAATTCGTATCTCCTTTACGCAATGATGGCGCTGGGTATTTTGGGCGTGTTCGTGGCTCATCCTGCGCTTAACACGGATGCTTTTGCGGGCTTCTCGGCGGTCGGACGCGCAGGAACGTTGGACATGCTCTTCCCGTTCCTGTTCGTGACCGTCGCCTGCGGCGCTTGTTCTGGCTTCCACGCGCTCGTCGCCTCTGGCACGAGCGCCAAACAGCTCGACAGCGAAAAATCCATCCGCCCGATTGCATACGGCGGCATGCTCTTTGAAGGCGTCCTCGCAATCGTGGCGCTCATAGGCGTTGCCGGCACTTATGCGTCGCAGGCCGAATACGTCGCGGCGATCAAAGGCATGGAGCCGGTCCAGATGTTCGCTGCGACCATCGCCGGATTCTGCGTAAAACTCGGCATCCCGCAGCGTGTGGCGGAGTCGTTCATGCTGCTGTCCGTTTCGGCGTTCCTCATGACGACGGTGGACTCAGGCACGCGCCTTGCGCGTTTCTCGTGGCAGGAGTTGGTCCAGACGGGCGCGGACGACGGTTCACAGTCCGGCGGCAAATTCCGTCCGGCGGCGATTTTCCACAACATGTATTTCGCCACTCTTCTCGTTGCCGCGCTCGTCGCAATCCTCCTTCTCGGCAACCAGACGGCAGCCAAGCAGATTTGGACGATTTTCGCCTCTGCCAACCAGTTGCTCGCGGCTCTGACACTGCTCGCGGCGACGCTTTGGTTCGCAAAGAACAACAAGCCTTGCTGGATTACGGCCTTGCCTATGGTGTTCATGCTGTGCGTTGCATCGTGGGCGCTCGGGACGATTTTCGTGAAGTCCCTTGGCGCTGGCGATTGGATTCGCGTTGCGGCGACCGGCTTCCTGCTCGTTCTCGCCGCAGTCGTGGTAACGCTAGCCGTAAAGAAAACGAGGGCCGCAAAATGAAAGTAGAAGACTACATACTTGAAATCCCCGACTATCCAAAGCCGGGGGTTCTATTTCGCGATGTCACCGGAATTCTCGATTCCTCTGAGGGCTTTCGCCTTACCTTGAGTTTGATGGAGGCATCGCTCGAAGATTTGAAAGTCGACCTGGTGGCGGCGCCCGAGGCCCGCGGCTTCATTTTCGGCTCCGCTCTTGCGGATCGCCTTGGAACGGCGTTCGTGCCGATTCGCAAGCCCGGCAAACTGCCTCGCGAGACAATCAAGGAAACCTACTCTCTTGAATACGGCGAAACGACGATTTACATGCATTCGGACGCCATCAAGCCGGGTCAGAGAGTCGTGATAGTCGACGACCTGCTTGCGACGGGCGGCACTGCGGCCGCCTCCGCCCGCCTTGTCGAACGGCTCGGCGGCATTGTAGTCAAGATGGTGTTTCCAATCGAACTAGAGGGCTTTGGAGCCAGAGGCGGCCTCCTCGAAAACTATTCCGTCGCGTCTCTCGTGCGCTATCCAGGCAAGTGAAAGGTTGAAAGACGGAAAGGTTGCAAAGTTGAAAAGAATGGTCCCTTCGCAGGTTTGGATAGGAATGAGCAAAAGATAAGCGATTACTGATGCGGCATCAGTTGACCAACTGATATGGTATCACTTGACCAACTGATATGGTATCACTTGACCAACTGATATGGTATCACTTGACCAACTGATATGGTATCACTTGACCAACTGATATGGTATCACTTGACCAACTGATATGGTATCACTTAACCAACTGATGCTATATCACTTTACCAAGTGATGCTATATCACTTGATCAACTGATATAGCATCCCTTGGAGGCGATGCAAGGAGGGGCGAAAACCCGCATCCCCACGGGTTCAGGCATTCCCACCCAAACCTGCGAAGATTCTGTATTTCGCAGATTTTATGAATAGCCGTGGCAAAATTCAATATCTACAATTCAAAACACTCCTAACCAAGTCGCCATGGCCCCTTTTCAAATTTTCCAATTTTCCCTCTTGTTAGAGGACGGGGCAATATGGTATAATATTCTGCTGTGACGATTTGGAGAGATGGCCGAGTGGCTGAAGGCAGCGGTTTGCTAAATCGCCGTACGGATTAACTTCCGTACCGGGGGTTCGAATCCCCCTCTCTCCGCCAGTTGTCGCGAAATCGGCCCAGTCTTTCGTGCGAACCGCCAAGGTGCGGCTGCACAAGGAAGACGGGCATATCAAAGGAAAAGCAATGGAAGCATACGCAGTACTCGAAACCGGCGGCAAGCAGACGCTTGTCAAGGTCGGTGACAAGATCGAGATTGAAAAGATCGCGGTCGAAGTCGGTCAGGACGCTGTTCTGACGACAGTGTGCGCCGTCTCCGACGGGACGACGCTCAAAGTTGGGGCTCCTTACGTTGAAGGCGCGAGCGTGACGCTCAGCGTCGATGGAGTCAAGCGCGGCAAGAAGGTGTTGAACTTCAAGGCAAAGCGCCGCAAAGGCGCCCGTCGTCTTGTCGGGCATCGTCAGGACATCACGGTCGCGACCGTCAAGGCTATAGCGTAAAGGAGGCATGCAATGGCAACTAGCGCATCAGCACGTAACGGACGCGATTCCAACCCCAAGTATCTCGGCGTCAAAGCATATGATGGACAGGCTCTCAAGGCCGGTGCGATCATCGTTCGCCAACGCGGTACGAAGATCCATCCCGGCAAGAATGTCGGCTGTGGACGCGATTACACACTCTTCGCCCTCAAAGATGGCAAAGTCAAATTCGTCAAGGACGGCAAGGTTGTGACGATTGTCGAGGGTTGAGGCTCTTGGCAAGTCCAGAACCGAGGGCGGGAAGGGCGCGACAAATGCGCCCCTCCCGCCCTCGGTCTTTATTTCTTTGCAATTTCCCGGGGGCCGCGTCTGGTGGCAAACGGCGTGGCGGCTCAAGGCAAAGACGCAAAAAGACGGAGGATTGCGCGTTTCAACCCCGAGAATCCCGGATTTTGGCATAATTCTGAAAATCGCAGTTGAGCCCCCTATGTTTCTATTAGCCGCAAAGAACGCAAAAGACGCAAAGTTGTCGAGAAACATTTCAATTATCTCTCCTTTTGTGGCGTCTCAAGGTATTTCACCCAATAGGTGGGTTCGCATTTATTTGCCCACTTGTGGATAATCCATCAAAGCTCTATCATTCTACATGTTCTTTGCGATCTTTGCGTTCTTTGCGGCTAAAGCCGAATTTAGGATAATACACGCGCTGCCCGGGTCGGATTCGATTTTTCGGATTTCCGCCGACGTCGGGTTGCTCTTGGCTCTCGAAAGGGAGCCTATTTTACTTCTTCAGTTCTGGCGTTCTCGCATTGGGGGTAAACCTTCAACAAAATCAAGTTTACTTTTGGAAGCGGCATCTCAAAAAAATATTCAATTCGCACTTGCAAATTTCGGCTAAAAATACTATAATTTACAGTGTCAACAAAATCATGGAGAAAAGATACATGAAGAAGCTTGCCGTAGCAGCTGCGCTTTTCGCGCTTCCCGCGTTCGTTTTCGCTCAAGACGCCGCGATTCCGGATATCAATGAAAACCTCGACAATGAAGAAGCCGTCGTTGAAACCGAAGCGCCTCGCAAGCAGTTTGCGCAGTGGCCTGCCCCGTTTGCAATTTGTGAATGGCCCCAGACCCCGGATCTCGTGGGCCTGCGCCTTACCATCCCGTTCTCGACAAAGCAAGAGAGCGTGACGGGCATTGACCTCGGTTTCTGGGGCCGCAGCCAGTACTTTGAGGGTATCCAGGTCAACCTGTTGCGCAACGACGTCAAGGATCGCGGCACGGGTATTCAGATTGGTCTTTACAACTCGATTGGCCAGGCTGACATGCTCGGCATCCAGGTTGGCCTCTGGAACGAGACAGGCGCAATCACAGGAGTCCAGGCGGGCCTCGTCAACATTGCGGGCGAAGCTGCCGGCGTACAGGTTGGCATCGTCAACCGTGCCGAGGAGATGTATGGTTTTCAGGTCGGCCTTGTGAATATCATCCGCGATGCCGAGATACAGTTCTTCCCGATTGTCAACGTCGGTTTCTGATTGGACGATCTCGCAATGCACATCAAGCCATTTGCGGCCTTGAGGCCGAATCGAGAGGACGCGGCCTTGGTCGCGTCCGTTCCTTATGATGTCGTTGACGCGGCCGAGGCGAAGACCCTCGCCGCCGGCAACGACAAGAGTTTTCTCCACGTCTCCCGCCCTGAAATCGACCTCGCACCAGGCGTTGCATTTTCGAGCGAAGAGGCATATGTCCAAGCTAAGAAGGCGCTTGATTCGCTCGTAGCGCGCAAGGTGCTCGTTCGCGACCCCCAGCCGAAGTATTACGCATACCGCCAGACAATGCTCTCGCATTCGCAGATTGGCATCGTCGCCGTCTTCGATACGCAGGAGTATCTCTCTGGAGTCCTTAAGCAGCATGAGAAGACTCGCAAGGACAAGGAAGACGACCGCACGCGCCACATCGAGATTCTCAAGGCGCATACGGGGCCGGCGTTTCTGACTTATCGCGACGACCCGGCGATCGACGCACTCGTGCGCGAGGCGTGCCGTGCGGAGCCGCTTTACGATTTCACAGCGCCGGACGGCATTGGACATACGGTATGGGAAATCGGCGGCGCTTGCATGGTCGACGAGCTTGGAGAGCTTTTCGAGCGCATCCGCGTAGCGTATATCGCCGATGGGCACCACCGCTCGGCAGCGGCCGCTCGCTATGCGCGCGAGCGCAATTTCGAAGGCGAAAGCCGCTGGTATCTCGCTGTCGCGTTCCCGGCGAGCCAACTTAAAATACTTCCATACAATCGTCTTGTCGCAGATTTGAACGGTCTCTCGGACGAGGAATTCCTTGCGCGCCTTTCTTCCAAGTTCGCCATAGGCGTCCGCGGCGAAAGGAATGCGAGGATGTATTTCCGGGGCAAGTGGACAGATATCTCGTGGAGCCTTCCCGCCGGTGCCGACGTCGTTGCAAGGCTCGACGTCTCCTACTTGCAGGATAATCTCCTTGCGCCCGTCCTCGGCATTGGCGATCCCCGGACCGACAAGCGTATTTCCTTCATGGGCGGCATCCGCGGCGATGCGGCGCTCGCCGAAAAGGTAGACTCGGGTGCGACAGCCGTTGCTTTTGCGATGGAGAGCGTAACCGTCGATGAGATGATGGCGATTGCCGATTCCGGCGCGATCATGCCGCCAAAGTCCACGTGGTTCGAACCGAAACTCCGTTCCGGCCTTTTCATACACGAAGTTGAATGAGCCTGAATCGTAGATTGCAGCTCTTCTTTGCCCGTCTAAGGCGCAAGATCGTCAAGGAGCAACTCCCGCCGGAAAATATTGCGGCAGGATGGGCGCTTGGCATGTTTATCGGGTGCGCAGTGCCTTTCGGCCTGCAACTTGTCATAGCGATTCCTCTGGCGATGATGATGCGCGTTTCGAAGCTAGGCGCCACCCTTGCGACCTTGATCACCAATCCTGCCACCATCTTGGTTATATATCCCGCCCAGACGTTTATCGTGAACAAGCTCATCTTCGGCGGCTCGCTCACATTCTCGCGTCTCATGGAGACCGAGTGGACATGGAAGGCCGTCAGTCGTCTGGGAGTCGAGGTCATGGCGAGTTTCTTCCTCGGAGGCTTCTTCCTTGGTATAATAATGACGCCAATCACGTATTTCACAATCAAAGCGATCGTGGTGCGCTCCCGCGAGCGCAAGTCCCGCCGCATCAAGATCCCGCAATGATTGCGCCGGAGAAAATCACCGCTATCAAAGCGCTCATGGAGGAGGCTTCGGTTTGCGAGGAAGACCTCGAGGAGTCGTTTATTCTCGGCGGAGGACCCGGCGGGCAGAAGACCAACAAGACGTCATCCGTCGTACGTCTCTCCCACGAGCCAAGCGGTCTTGCCGTGAAGTGCGGCGAGACGAGAAGTCGAGAGACAAACCGTTGGCTTGCCCGCCGCATGCTTGCCGAGACTATTTTAGAGCGCGAACATCTCAGGAAATCGACCGCACGGCAGGAGCGCGAGAAGAAGCGTCGTCAGAAGCGCCGCAGGTCGCGTCGCCAACGCGACAGGATGCTAAAGGAAAAGCACGAACGTTCTGAATTGAAGATGTCGCGCAGAAAGGTCGAGCTGGACGAGTAAGGAAAGAGGACTGGCGGAACCAGCGGGACAGGCGGCCTCCCGTCCCGCCAGTCCTCAACTCTCCTCAACTTCTCGACCTTTCAACTTTTATTTTTGCCCAGGCGTTGTTGATTTCCGCCATGCGTTCGTTGGCTTTCTTGATCATGCCTTCAGGCATGCCTTGGGCGCGTAGCCGGTCGGGGTGGTATTGCTTGGCTTTTTCGCGATAAGCCTTCTTGATTTCATCCAACGACGCAGAAGGCGGGACGCCAAGTGCGTCGTAGGCGGCGGCAATGTCGTCGGCAGGCCGGGAGGCGCGTCGCGACCGGCGCTCCTCCCTCGCGCCGTCGATGAATGCCGAGCGCTCGCGGGAGAGCTTGTCGAACCATATGGGCCCAATATTCAGCGGGCCGGTCAGACGGTGCAGAATATCCAGCTCTTCGCGGCTTACACGGCCGTCGGCACACGCGACGTCCCACAAGAGTTCGTAGACGAGCTCGCGGATTTCGCGCACGGGAGTGGCGGCGGTGAAGTCGCGAGCGTAATCGTAGATTGAGTGTGAATCGTCCTTTGCGCGACGGAATACATCAATCGCGAAAGCTCTGGCAGAAGCGGAAAAGCCAAGTCGCTTGAACGCCCGCTCTACGGCGGCGATTTCGCTTTCGCGGACGATGCCGTCGGCCTTGGCGATTTTTGCGAGCATCGCAGCCGCGGCGGCGCACAGCGTCATCTGCGCGGCCGCGCTAGTGCGCCGTGTGTATGTGCGAGTTCCCGACGATGAAGATGGCGACGGAGATTGCGCCTTGATCTTCTTCTCGATTGCACTGCCCACCGCCGCCCCGAGGATCGCTCCGAGCGCCCCGAGGAATCGCGAGCCGATGTAGCCCCCGAGCAGTATTCCAGTCCAGCCCATTGAACTTCCGTTCTATCAATACCCGCAGTCCATGATGGACTTCTCGAAGCCGAATGTCGCTGCAATGAGGGCTGCGCGTATCCACATGCCGTTTCTCATCTGGCGCCAATACATCGCGCGAGGATCGTGGTCGCAGCAGGTATCGATTTCATCGCGCCTGGGCAGCGGGTGCATGATAATCGCGTCAGGCCCCAGGAGTGCGAGTTCTTCGGCCCGGAATTTGAAGCGCGATGTGTCGATCTTGGCCGACTCTCCCTTGGCGTTGTCCCATTCGTCCTGGATGCGCGTCATGTAGATGGCGTCCGAGATTTTCGTCGCAGCGCGAAGGTCGTCGGAGATTTCGTATTTGACGCCTTTCGCCTTGAGGATGTCGATTACGTCGTCCGGCACCTGCAACTCTTTCGGTGCGATGAAAATCTGCTTGATGTCGTCGAAATCCGTCAGCAGGTAGGAAAGCGAGCGGACCGTTCTGCCGCGCAGGAGATCGCCGCAGAATGTCACGGTGCGCCCGTCGAGACCGCCCTTCGTCTCGAACGATCGGATGAGCGTGTAGATGTCGAGAAGGGCTTGGGTCGGGTGCTGGTCCTTGCCCGAACCGGCGTTGAGAATCGGGATGGGGCGCTCGGAGTTGGAAAGCTCCCACGCCATTTTTTCGGCGAGACCGCGCTCCGGGGAACGCATGATAATCATGTCGAAATACGACGAGAACGTGCGGATGGAATCCTCGTGGCTCTCGCCCTTGAACTCAGAACTCGTGGCTGCATCGCGCACCGATCCTGTCGTGATGCCCAGCAACTGGCAGGCGGCGAGGTGAGAGAGGAATGTGCGCGAACTCGGCTGCGAGAAGTAAAGCATCGCGCGTTTGTGCGCGAGGACGTTCTTCAGGTAGAGTGCGCCTTCCTTGGATTTGTTGATGAACCTGATTCTGTTTGCGAGTGCGCACAGCCGTTCGAGGATGGGTCGGTCGAACTGCTGTGCGAAGAGAGTGTGGTACGGCATCTGATTGCCGTCCTGACGCTCCAGGTAAGGCTTTTTTTGTTCGAGGGCGAGGGAGGAGAATGCTTCCCAAGAGATGTCAGTCAGTTTCATATCGTGTCAGAGGGCCTATGTAGATGGACGCGAATATTGTACTACAATCCCGTGTTTTGCGCAACGGGCAAAAGGAAAAATGTTGCCAGCGCGACTTGTCAAAGTAAATACCCATAGTGTGTAGTCATTTGCTTTGACAAGTCGCACTGGCAACATTTTGCCATTTTCCCCCTTGAATTCCGCAGGGGGAATATGGTATAATATGCGCCGTTCGTTTGATGCGGGCGTAGCTCAATGGCAGAGCTCCAGCCTTCCAAGCTGGCTACGAGGGTTCGATTCCCTTCGCCCGCTCCAGAAGGTCAGCGGCCAGGGTGGCGTAATGGCAGCCGCGGCAGACTCAAAATCTGCTATACGTGAGTATGTGCGGGTTCGAGTCCCGCTCCTGGCACCAAAGAGCCTGACGAACGCGAAACGACTGGAGGGGTGTCCGAGTGGTCGATGGTGCAACCTTGGAAAGGTTGTGTGGGCGCAAGTCCACCGGGGGTTCGAATCCCCCCCCCTCCGCCATCAATGGCGCAAGGCTCTCAGAACGAAGGTTCTGAGGGTTTTTCTTTTGCCCAAAATCCCCAATGTTCGCGGTGTTTTTGGTTTTTGCCGTTCTTTCACAATGCCCCGGACAGAGACGATGGCGGGCCGTCTGATGCATGATTCTCCGTTTCCTCTATTCAAACTGCACCGGGCGGGGCATTGTGCTTTCCCCCTTTGTTTATGGGGGTTCTGGCGCTTCTCAGGCCTGTAATCCGGCCATGATGCACCATTGTTGTTTTGAGAATGGGAACGCCTGCCTGCACACTTGTTTCCACAACAGGACGGTTCACATTCTGCCGGAAAGTTGGCCGAACAGGGCACGTGACGGGTTATAGATGATAGCGAAGGAGGCGTCAGACGCCTTTCTCAGATAGTCGTACATTCCCACTTGATATCCAGGTGTGATTACGGCATCATAGTGTCGCTGTTTTACCCAAGAAAGGAGTTCATGATGGAAGATTCGAAAGTGCAGGACTGCGTTCGGGACGCGGTCAGGATAGTCTGCGCCGCGATACGCAGACGCAAGGCGCAATGTGCGTCCCCCGGCGCCGGCAGATGAAGTCCGCGCGAGACGAAAACCGAAATCACAAGGAAAGGACATGCCCATGAAAAAGCCGACGGCGGAGCTGGTGGCGGAGGTTGACGCGCTGCAGGGAATGTGTGCGGAGGAAATTAAGAGCCGCTACTCCGGGCTTCTCGGCGCGGAGCTGGAATGCTGCAAGAACTGTTGCGTCCTTCGCGCGGAAGTCGCATACAGGCTGCAGGAACGATTCTACGGCATAAGACTCGGAGAGGACATCGTCAAGGCAATCGAGGTCGCGGGCGAGCCTGCCGATAACGAGAAGCGGCTTCTTGCGGGGACAAGGATAGTCCGCCGCTGGAAAGGCGAGGACCATGAAATCGAGATGCGCGCGGACGGGAGCATAGACTACCGGGGAGATATATACAAGTCGCTCTCGGCGGTGGCCCGGCGGATCACCGGGACGAACTGGAACGGAAAACTCTTCTTCGGGCTGAAGAAATGACGGCGAAAGCAGAATCCGGACAGGCGACGCCCGTGAAGCGCTGTGCCGTGTATACTCGCAAGAGCTGCGAGGACGGGCTCGAACTGGAATACAACTCCCTTGACGCGCAGTACGACTCTGCGGTCTCGTACATTAGAAGCCAGTCGTGGAACGGATGGACTTTGATCGACAAGCGGTACGACGACGGCGGGTTCTCCGGCGGCAACACGAACAGGCCCGCGCTCAAGGAGCTTCTCGCCGACATCGAGGCGGGAAAGATTGACATAGTCGTGGTGTACAAGATCGACAGGCTTTCCCGCTCCCTCTGCGACTTCATGGACCTTTCGCGCGTCTTCGAGAGGCACGGCGTCAGCTTCGTTTCGGTCACGCAGCAGATAGACACCTCCTGCCCGGCTGGACGGATGCTCCTCAACATCCTCATGACATTCGCGCAGTTCGAGCGCGAAATGACGTCGGACAGGATCAAGGACAAGGTTCTTGCCTCGAAGCAGAAGGGGATGTGGACGGGCGGCGTCGCGCCGTATGGCTACAGAGTCGAGAACAAGCACCTTGTCCCGGATCCGGGAAGCGCCGATGCGGTCAGGTTCGTGTTCAGGAGGTATGCGGAGACGGGATCGCCCAAGACTGTCCTGTCCGAGGTGCTGCATCAGTTCGGGGAGAGGACTGACGGTGTGCGGTGGAATACCGGGAATCTGTACCGGATGCTCAGGAACTGCACATATGCGGGGATGGTGCCGCACGGGCCTACCGGGCAGACTTTCAAAGGACAGCACGAGGCTATCGTCGATGGAAGCCTCTGGAGCGACTGCCAGCGGATGCTTGACGAGGCGGCGACGCACAAGCCTGCTGAAAGGCGCGAGTCAACCGCGATCCTGAAGGGAATTCTGAAATGCGGGCACTGCGGAGGTGCCATGACGCCGGCGTTCTCGTCCAAGAAGAGGGGCGTGAGGTACAGCTACTACCGTTGCGTCGCGGCTGCCAAGGCCGCGACTTCTTCCTGCCCCGTGGGCAACATATCGGGAGAGGCGATAGAGAGGCTCGTGCTGGAGCATCTGGGAACCGCGCTCCATTCTCCGGAATTCATACGCCTTGCTGCCGAAGAGGGCGGATGGCCGCAGGATGATGTGCGCTCCGCACTTGCGGACATGCCAAGATTCGTTGAAGGGCTGGCGCTGGCCGAGCGCGACAGACTTGTCCATTGCCTTCTCGATGAAGTTGTCGTGCGGGAAGACGGGGTGGACATCGTGTTCAGGAAAGACGTCGTCAAGGAGGTGAAGGATGGAAACGATGGAACGACTGCCTGACGGCAGGATCAAGATTCATATAGCATGCGCCCTGCAGAAGGGAACGAAGCGGAGGATATTCGCCAAGACCGACCGCGCAAGCCGGGCCGAGGCGGCTCGCAAGACGCCGATTGCTGCGGCGCTTGGCAGGGGATGGAGGGCACGCAGTCTCATACGGGACGGTGTGTACCGGGGCAAGATTGAAATCGCCAAGGCGCTGGGCGTAAGCAGAACGCACCTTTCAGAAAGTCTCAACCTCACATATCTTTCGCCTGTCATAGTCGAGAAGATAATGTGCGGCGAGCTTCCCGAGGCGACAGCCGAGAGGTTCGGACGGCTCGTGATGCCGCTGTGGTATGACCAGCACAAGGCTTTTGGAATTGACCAGCCCACTGCCTAAGCTGCCCTTGAATTGCTGTAATTTACATAATATAGCGAAAAAACGTTAAAAAACGATATTTTTCGGGGGGAGGGGCTTGCCGTCACCTATTCCGACGACTTCCACGACCGATTCCTCATCATCGACAACGAGGAGCTGCATGGCCTCGGCTCGTCCATCAATTGCCTTGGCCGCCGCGTCACGTCCTACACCACCCGCGACCCCAAGGAGATTGCCAAGTTGCTTGCAATGGTGTCTTGAGCGCTGCCGGAGAAGCGCGAGGCGGGCGTGTGAGTGCGTGATCAAGCTGCACTGTGTCGCTATTGACGCGGCAGGCGCATGTCGGTTATAATACGCGCCGTGAAAGAGAGGAAAGCGCATGGTTCTATGGCATTGAGGAATAGTCCAACGAAGTCTGAAACCGTCTGGAGAAGCGGCTGGGAAGGCGTAATGGCAAATAGAACGCCCATGCTCGTGCTGTGGGCGAGCGCCTTTGCGCTTGTGATGGCATATTACAATGTGCCGACGGTGACGCAGCTCCTCCAGCCAATTTTCGATTTCCAGATGAATGGCGGCTGGATGGCCGCTGTCGTAAACAGGGTTGTGTTCTGCGGACTTCTACCGGGGCTGTTTCTTCTGGCGATGCCGTCCATCCGTCCGCGCCGCGTGGCCGTCACCATCCTCGCAAACTGCCTCTGGATGGGGGCATGGGGAGTGCTTAGCAATGCGTTTTTCAACTTGCAGGCGGAGGTGTTCGGCGGTGGGCGCGACTTTGCGACGCTTCTCTGCAAGGTCGCAGTTGACAAGTGCATCTGGTCGGCGCTTCTATGTGTCCCGCTCAATTCCCTGTTTTTCTTCTGGGAGGGGCGTGACTTTTCTTTCGTCCGATGCCGCGTTGATTGGCCTGAAAGCTATTTTCGCAATATCTACTTGCCGATCCTTGTCGCAGATTTCATGGTATGGATTCCCGCCCAGTTCGCTGTCTATATGTTCCCCCTGCCTCTCC
>DFGB01000051.1:0-31357 GCA_002371135.1 Verrucomicrobia bacterium UBA3761
ATGGATCATTTCCGCAATCCGCGGAATGTCGGTTCGATTGAAAACCCCGACGGCGAGGCGACGGTCGGCTCGCTTGCATGTGGCGACGCTCTCAAATTCCAGTTCAAACTCGGCAGCGACGGCAAGATCGCCGAAGCGAAGTTTCAAACTTTCGGTTGCGCTAGCGCAATTGCTTCAAGCTCAGCCTTGACGGAGATGGTCATCGGCAAAACACTCGAAGAAGCCAAGGCCATCACCAACCAGCAGATTGCCGACTATCTGGGCGGGCTTCCTCCCCAGAAGATGCACTGTTCCGTCATGGGACGCGAAGCGATGGAAGCCGCCATCAAGAATTACGAGACCGGCGACAACACCGACCGCAATCTTGAAGACGAGCTCCTTTGCACTTGCTACAACGTCTCCGAAAACGAAGTTCGCCGCGTCATCATAGAAAACCAGCTCACGACAGTCGAGGAAGTGACCAACTTCACCAAGGCCGGCGGCGGTTGCGGCAAGTGCATCCCCAAGATTCAGAAGATTCTCGACGAAATAAACAAGTGAAGCGACGAATGGTGCCACCTCACATGAAAACAGGTTTTGACAACGAGAAGTATCTGCGCGAGCAGAGCGAGGAAATTTTCCGGCGAGCCCAGAAGTACGGCAAGCTGTATCTGGAGTTCGGCGGCAAGTTGATGAATGACAACCATGCCGCGCGGTGTCTGCCCGGCTACGATCCCAATGTCAAGTTGCGCCTTCTGCAAAGCCTTGGCGAATCGGCCGAACTTGTCCTTTGCATCTATGCAGGCGATATCGAGCAGAAGAAGAAGCGCGCCGACTATGGCACCACATACGAAGAGGAAACGCTCAAGCTCGTCAACGCGATGAAGGAGCGTGGCATTTCCGTGCGCGGCGTCGCGATCACGCGTTTCGACGGCCACCCTACCGCCCGTGAATTCGCAAAGATTCTCGAAGATGGCGGAGTGCCCGTTTTCTATCATTACCCGATCAAGGGCTATCCAAACGATCTTGAGACGATTGTCAGCGACTCTGGCTACGGTCGTAACGATTACATTCCGACGGAAAAGCCGATTGTCGTCGTCACAGGTCCCGGCCCCGGTTCAGGCAAATTCGCGACCTGCCTCACGATGCTTTACCATGAGGTTAAACGCGGCAACAAAGCCGCCTACGCGAAGTTCGAGACTTTCCCGGTCTGGAATCTCCCGCTCATGCATCCGCTGAACGTCGCCTACGAGGCGGCGACGCTCGACCTCCATGACGAGAACCAGATCGACCCCCACCATTTCCTCGCATACAACGGCGAGATGCGCGTCAACTACAACCGCGACATCGAGGCGTATCCGATTTTGCGCGAAATTTGGGAGCGCATGATGAAGGAAGAGTGCCCATACCGCAGTCCTACCGACATGGGCGTGAACAGAATCGCGAGCGGCATCGTGAACGACGTGATCGTTCGCGCTGCGAGCCGCGAGGAGTGTCTGCGTCGCTACGAGCGCGTCAAAGCGGCGTTCGATGCCGGAGATGCCGATATGTCGATGCTGGCGCGTGCGCTTTCCGTGATGGCCAAAGCGGATTGAGGGATTTTTGCCGGAGCCATGCCATGAAAACACCTGCCAAAATTGCGGCGTCTGTTTTTGCGGCGCTTTTGGCTGTAGCGGGGCAGGCCGCAGCCAAGCCGCTGATTCCCGCTCGCGAGTGGGCTATGATTCGCCAGTTGCAGGCGAATTACGAGCTCACGACGGAGCAGACGTGGCTTTTGGCGGCGATCAGGCGGCATGAGAACGGGCGCGCCGGGTTGGAGTTCGGCGTCGGCGGCCCGATGAATTCCGGCCATCCGGCGCATCGTTATCGCGACGGGTTCAAGTCGTTCTATGTTCAAGGCGCCTGGGCGGCGGGGACGGTCAAGAAAAACTACAATGGCGATATTATCGCTTTCGCCAAGCGCTATTGCCCTGCGTCTCCTGTGAAGTGGGCAAACGGAGTCTCGATCCTAATGGCGCGTCTCAAACGCGAAAACAACGGCCGGCTCCCAGGCGAAAAACAACCTAAGAGGAACATATCATTCCCCTAGGAAAGGTTGAAAGAAGGGTAACTACATTGAAATCGATTGCATTCATAGGCGGAGGAAAGATGGCAGAGGGGATTCTTGCTGCCTTTTCTTCTTTGGAAAATGTGACGGTTGCCGAGCGCGTCGAGGCGCGTGCGGCGGAACTGGCGGCGAAATATGGCGTCAAGACGGTCGCAAGCCCGGCGGCGGCCGTGCAAGGCGCCGACATCGTGTTTCTTGCAGTCCGTCCACAGGATGTCGACGGCGTTTCCGGCGAGTTGAAGCCTATTCTCAAGTCCTCGCAAACGCTAGTGTCGATAGTCGCGGGCAAGCGTCTTTCGTTTTTGCGCGAGGCATTCGGCGATGCCGTCCATCTGATACGCGTCATGCCCAACCTTGCGCTTAGGTGCGGCGAGGGAATGTGCGCCGTATGCGCCGGAGACGGGACGCCGCGCGAAGCGGTCGAGCTCGTGCTCGCCATTCTCGGCTCTGCGGGCAAGACGATAGAACTCGCAGAAAAGGACTTCGATGCGGTGACTGCGCTTTCTGGTTCCGGGCCTGCGTATTTCGCATACATGTGCGAAGCGATGACGCAAGCCGGCGAGGCGCTGGGGCTTTCGTCCGATGCGGCGAAACTTCTCGCTCGCCAGACGATGTTCGGGACTGCGAAATTCATTTGCGAGAATGATGTCGACCTCGGCGCGTTCATTGCAGGCGTCGCCACGAAGGGCGGCACCACCGCCGCCGGCATGGTCGAATTGGAAAAAGACGGCGTTTTCAAGCGCACGGTCGCCGCCACGCTCGCCGCAGCCGCTCGCCGTTCGTCCGAATTGTAGCGCAAAGGAGATTTTGCAATGAAGATAGGTATTTTCGGTGGCAGTTTCAATCCAGTCCACTTGGGGCACGTCGGGGTCGCGAAGAGGGCGATCGACGAACTTGCGCTCGACAAGTTGCTTGTGATTCCCGCCGCGACAAGCCCGTTCAAGACCGGCGACGCGGGCGAAGCGATGTTCTCCGGCGACCGGCGCCTGATGCTCGTTCGCGCGGCGTTCAACGGCGTTGACAAGGTGGAGGTCGACCCGCGGGAAATCGTTCGCGGCGGCGTCTCGTATGCAATCGACACCGTCCGCGAAATCGCCGAAGCAAATCCAGGCGCAGAAATATTTTTCATCGTCGGCGAGGATTCCGTGGAAGGGTTGCCAAGGTGGAAAGACAGCGAAGAACTCGCAAAGCTTTGCACCTTCAAGGCATATCCCCGCACCAGCGAATCGTCGACTGAAATCCGGCGCCGCCTCGCCGCCGGCGAAGATATAGCCGGGCTGGTTCCGCCCGCCGTGGCGCTCTTCATCAAGCATGATGTGCGCGAAGCAGATGATGAAAAGGTAGTCAAGGCCGTCCGTGCAGGGCTTGTGCGCAAAGAGGGCTACTGTCCTTGCCGGTTGCCAAAACTGCCTGAATTCTTCTGCCCGTGCGACGAATTCAAGGGACAGCTCGCCGATGCCTCCTACCACGGACTTTGCCACTGCCGCCTCTATTTGAAGCCGTGAGCGACAGCATCATGAGAAATGCATGCGTACGCCATGAAGAATTGAAGTGGTGCGACGAGCCGGGGCGGCTTGTCGTGGATTTGCGCAAGGAGGGCGTGCCGTATATTCCCGTCGCATCGCGCAGGACGGGAAAGATCCGCACTTCGCCGCCGGATATGCACGTCCATCCAGGACTTGTGGAAATTTGCTATTGCGTTCGCGGCTCGCTGGCATTCGAAACGCCGGAGCGCGAATATTCGTTTTTGCCGGGCACGGTTTTCACGAGCCGTCCAGACGAGCCGCACAGGATGAAGTCCAATCCCAAGGGCCTTTTTGTATACCGCATTTTGGTCGAAGTGCCGCCGCGCGGCGAATGTTTCGACGTCATGGACGAAAAGGATTCTGCGTATCTGGCCAAATCCATAATCGAACTGCCGCGCCGTTTTGTCGCGAACACGCCAGCGCTCCGAAAGGCTTTCGACGCTCTTTTCGTCGCATATGAAGCGAAAGAGATGCCTGCGCCGAGGCGGCGCATGGAACTGAAATCTCGTTCGCTGGATATCCTCCTCGCCTGCATCGACGCCGCTTCGCATTCTACTGTTCTTCGCAGCAATCCTGCCGTACGTGATTGCCTCCAGTTGATGGAAACATCGCCGCAAGACGAATATGATATAGACGACATGGCAAAACGGGCCGGCATGTCGCGAGGCAATTTCATAAGGGCGTTCAAAGAAGCCTCCGGCTTGCCGCCAGTCGCTTTTTTGCGCAGCCAGCGCATACGGCTTGCCGCGAAGATGCTGGAGAAGGGGACGAGCGTAGCAGCAGTGGCACTCAAGCTTAAATTTTGCAGTGCGCAGTATTTCGCCACTGTTTTCAAATCCGAAACCGGCATCTCTCCCAAGGCATATTCGAAGAATTTGAAAAGTCCCAAGTCCTGAGTCCAAAGTCCTTGTCTCCCGGTGCGACAAGACGAGTCTCTCAAATAGCTCTTCCACGTCCGTGGCTGTTGGCGCCCAGGACTCGGGACTTGGGACTCAGGACTTGGGGATATCTAAAACGTTTGAAAAAAATATTTGCCGCAGTACGAACGTTTTTCGCTTCCATACGTGCTATAATAGCGGCAAATGGAAATTACACGAAGAGATTTCATCAAGACGGCGGTAACCAGCATGGCGGCTTGCCGCACCGGTCCGGCTATGACTGTCCCCGGCCCGGGAAGACGCAAATTCGGCGTTTGCACCGCTCTTTTCACGCCGTTCACCAAAGACGACCGCGTAAATGAAGAGATGGTCGAAACGCTCGTTGAATATGGCATCGAGCACGGCATAGACGGCTTTTATCTTACCGGCGGAACCGGCGAGGGGTTGTTGATGTCCAACGCCGAAAGAGTCCAGGTGTATCGCGCCGCAGTCCGGGCCGCGCACGGCAGAGCGAAACTCATCGCGCATGTGGGCTGCGTCAATACGGACGATGCCGTGCGGCTTGCCCGCGATGCGGCCGACGCCGGTTGCGACTGGGTTTCGAGCGTGCCGCCAGTATACTACGCGCAGAACCCGGATGGCGTTTACAACCACTACAAGCTGATTTCCGGAGCGACGGATTTGCCGTTCATGATCTACGCCGCTAGCGGCATCGTGGACCCAGAACGAGACGCGCGTCTTTTCGACTTGAAGAACGTGAATGGGATGAAGTATACGGGCACGGCATTCTACGATGTCCAGAGGCTCAAGCGGCGCCTCGGCAAAGATGCGGTATTCGTCTCCGGCAGCGACCAGCATTTCCTCGCCGCGCTTGCATTCCCGGATGTGTTTGAAGGCTCTATAGGAACTCTCCAGAACGTTATACCGGACCATTTCGTAAGGATTTGGCGTCTTGCCGAAGCGAACGATTTTCGTGCTGCGGCCGGAGTGCAGGCCGAAGCGAACCGAGCCGTGGAGTTCGTCTGCCACACGTTCAAAAACCACAGTCTGCGCAAGGCGGCCATGCGCTATATCGGGTTCGACTGCGGCAGTTTCCGTCCTCCGTACAGGCCATATACCGAGGCTGAATATGCGGAGTTCTGCGCCGGGGCGCAAGCACTCGGAATTTTCCAAAAAGGAGTAAACCATGAAAACGAAACTGTATAGGATTTTGAGCGCGGTTTTCGCGCTTTCCGGCGCCGTGGCGTTTGCCGCTGGCGAGGTCGAAGTAGGCAATGGTTCTTCTGCCAACATCTACAACAACACCTCGGCATACGCCGGCGCCTCGAAAATCGTAAAAACCGGCACCGGCGTGACGACGCTCGACCTTGGCGACATGCGCGGCCAGTTCAATGGCGAAATCGAAATCCGCCAAGGCGAGTTGAAGGTGGCCTCTACGCCAAACAGTTTCGGCGCACCGGTGAAGATCACCGTCGCTTCAGGTGCAACGCTCGACTTGTCATGGTCCGGCACGGACACGGGCGCCATCCCCAATGCCGAAATAGTCATCGCCGGCACGGGCGCGGCCGGCAATCGCGGCGCGATCCGTCGCAACGGCAGCCTTCAAGCAATTAACAATTTGCTGGGCACGATCACGCTCAATGGAAACGCCAGGATCGTACTTGGCACGCAGACCGGTTTTGCGGATTCAGGGAAGATCAATTTGAACGGACATACGCTCACGAAGGCCTCCACGGGCGTCCTCTATTGCAAAAATACGTTCTTTTACGGAGCAGACGGAACGACGGACAACCCCGGGAACATAATAGTGGAAGGAGGAACGCTCTTTTTGCACAACGGCAACGCACTCAAGGGCGGTAGCAGCGCAAACACGATTACACTAAAGAACGGCACTACATTGAAACTCCGCCATTCCGGCTCGCTTGCTTGGACCGTCGAGGCGGAAGGGGACGCGACGGTAATTTCGGACGATGAAAACACCGCCGACCAGCCGCGCAACAGGCTTGCCGGACCTGTCACTGTCGCAAACACGCTTGCAATCAAGGCCGACAAGGCCAACTCCATAATGTCGTTGAAAGACGGGCCTGTGACGCTCAATGGCGCACTCGAAGTGAAAGGTCCGGGCAGCGTTTCGTTCGTGGATGCCGCCGTTGCGAACACCGCAAAAGCCCGTGCGACAATCGAAAACTCAAATGTCGCAAACCTCGCCGTCCAAGGCGCAAGTATAATGCAAGGCTCGTTGAATGACGGCTACGGCCAGACGCGATTCTACATCGGAGAAACAGCCGAGTCATGCGGCACGCTCGCGATTGATGACAATGCCGTGGTGAAAAACTACGCTTTGCGGCTTGGCGGCAACGGCGCGGGCGCAATCTATCAACGCGCCGGTTCGTCGCATTGGTACACTGGCGAGGCCGCGAACGACCGCATTGCAAGCGCTGCGGGGAGCTATGGCTATATAGGCCAGTCTGGCGGTAATTTTGCATTGACCGCCAAGGAAGATGGCACGACGAAAACAACGCTTCTTGGCGTCAACGGCAAAGCGGCGTTTTCGTTTACCGGCGGCACGGCCGCATTCAACAACTCCGACAATATCGCCTTTGCCTACCGCGCAGGGCCGCTCGTCTGGTTCCAGAATGGCGGCTCGGTCGTGAATGTCGATAAAGGTCTCGATTTCGGCGACACCGCTAGTCGCAATTACGCCGGTCGCTGCGAAGTGACCGTTGCGGGCAAGGGCTCGGCGCTCAAAGCTTGCACGTGGCTCAGGTTCTTCTGGGAAAATGCCGGAGCGTCGGCATTCGTCAACTTGAACGACGGCGGTACGCTTGAAACCCAGTATCTCTATCGTCTCTCCGATGCGTGTAATTGGTATTTGAACCTGAACGGCGGCGTCATCAAGCCGACGCTCGCAGGCGTTCCATTCACGTATGTCGACGAAGACGCGCGCAAGCCGACGGCGGCAACGGTCTACGAGGACGGCTTTGTCATTGATACCTCAAGTTGCGTCGATCCTTCCGGCTCGGCGGGGCGCTGCAATATGCACCTTTCGTTCGCAAGTCCCGGCGAGGGCAAGCGCGTGGCCGCCGTGGCGCTGCCGGATCTTTCATCCGAAAAGAATCTTGTCGGCTCGCCGGTTGTGACAATAGCAGGCGATGGCAAGGGTGCTTCTGCATTCGCCTTGTTCGACGATGCGCTGCGCACCGTATCCAGCATTGTCGTCACAAGCCCTGGCCGGGACTACACGAGCGCCACGGCGACGCTTTCCGGCGGCGGCCTTTCGCACGACTACACCTGCGCCGTCACGCTCGACGACCAGCCGGTGAATGGCTGGAAAGGTTTTACGAAGCGCGGCGCCCAGCGTCTTGACATGTATGGCGCAAACACTTTCAAGGGCGATGTCGCGGTAGAAGAAGGCATACTCGGGTTCTTGAACAACACAGCCCCGCAAGGCGGAATGCCGCAGGGCGCCGGCGTTTCGATTGCCGATGGCGCTGTGTTGACTTTCCCGGAAAAGCATACCGCCGTAAGCGTTCCGTTCATGGCCGGATGCGGCAGAACGTCGTACGGCGATTTCACTGTTTCCGATCGCATCGAATGCAGCACTGCAGATTTGTTCTCTGGCAAATTCCTCAAGGTGAACGAGTATCTGACTTTGGCAGCCGGCGCGAGGATAAAAATCACGGATCCGGAAAACATGGCCAGATATAGAAAGGCCTCTGCCGGCGCGACTGTTTTGACGGCCGGCGCGGAAAATGAAAACGAGGAGAAAATCCATCTTGCCTGCCAAGGCGCCATATCCCTCGATCTGGGCGAAGAGTATGCGAAGGAAGCAGAAGCGTGGCGGCTCGCGGTGAAGGGCAATTCGATTGTCCTCAAGCCGTTGACGGGTCTCTTGCTGATAGTGCGATAGGGAGAAATATGAACGGCAAAATCATTCTCTCGGCGGTGGCGCTTTGGGTTTCAGCCGCGTGGTGCGCGCCGAGTGTCGCGTGGACCAAGGTGATCGCCCGCGAAGAAGGGCGGCAATGCTCGTGGCCGTCCGTCGCAAAATGCCGCGATGGTTCGCTTGTCGTCGTCTTTTCCGGCGACCGCGAGGCGCATATATGCCCGTGGGGCAAGGTGCAGATGGTAAAATCGAGCGACAATGGCGAAACATGGTCCGCGCCGCGCACGATTGGAAAAACGAAACTGGACGACCGCGACGCCGGCATTGTCGCGCTTCCAGACGGCAGGCTTTTCGTCACTTGGTTCAACTCCGTCGCCTATCGCACGTATTTCGACATGGATGCCACCAACTATCCGCCGCATTCCGCCAAAGCCAAGTGGCAGGAGTTCGACCGTTCCATGCCGGATGCCGAGAAGCGAGCGAACTGGGGATACTACGGCATATGGTCGGCCGATGGAGGCGAGACGTGGAGCCGTCCGGAAAAGTTGACCACTCTGCGTTCGCAAACTCCTCACGGCCCGATTTTGCTCAAAGACGGCTCGCTTTTGCAGTTCGGCCGGCGCTTCGACGACAACCTGAAGAAGATGTTTACGCCGAAATACTGGGAGCACACCACCATCACGGTCGAGAGTTCCGTCGACGGGGGACGCACATGGCGGACGCTCTGCGACGGTATTGCCGATTCAACCGGCGAGAACGACCGTCGCAAGCATTACTTCCACGAGCCGCACGTCGCCGAGCTCCCGAACGGCGAACTTTACGCGCTCATACGGGCCGATTACGCCAAGGATGTCATGATGCGCCAAACCCGTTCGTTTGACGGCGGACGCACGTGGGAGCCGATCACGCCGACAGGGCTATCGGGACTGCCGCCCCACTTGCTCGTATTGCGCGACGGACGGCTTGTCGCCACCTATGGCCGGCGGACAAAGGAGCGCGGCGGTTATGGCGAATACGCATCCGTATCGCAGGACGGCGGGCGGACTTGGGATTTTGAATTCAAGCTATCCGGCGCAAAGAACGACGACCTCGGCTATCCGGCCACGGTGGAACTTGACGATGGCGATCTGTTGACAGTCTATTACCAGCAGCCGCCTGAAGGCGGCAAGCCGTGCATCATGGCGACGAAATGGAGATTGGAATGAGGAACGCCGCTGTATTTCTTGCTTGGCCGGCTATATTTCTCTCGTGCATGATATCGTGCGCGGCGCAGATTGCAGTCCCGCCACAGGCTTTCGATGCAGGAGGATGGAGTCTTGATTCCCAGTTCATGCCTGCGACTCGTTCGCCGTATCTGATTGCACATGGCCTTGGCATCCCTGTCGCCGACGCGACGGCCGCAGTCGACATTGAAAAACCTGGGAGGTATCGCGTTTGGGTTCGCACGCGAAACTGGTGCGAGGGGGCGCCGGGGCGATTCAAAGTAGCGGTAAACGGGAGCATGCTCCCCGCCGTGTTCGGCACGGGGGCGTGCGATTGGGGCTGGGTGGACGGCGGAAGCGTGGAACTGGCGAAAGGTTCGGCCTTGATTTCACTCCGCGATCTGACAGGGTTCGACGCTCGCTGTGCGGGCGTCGTGCTCGCAGAAGGAGGAGAAGCGCCGGACGGCGCGATTTCCCCTGAAGACGCTCCTGTCGCCGAGAGGGTCGAGGCGGATTTGGTCGTCGTGGGCGGCGGAATCCCCGGGGCGTGCGCCGCCGTGGCGGCGGCGAGGCGCGGCTTGAAAGTAGCACTCATCCAGGACAGGCCGGTGCTCGGCGGCAACGCTTCCTCCGAAATACGCGTCTGGTGCGCCGGAGAGGCTAGACACGAGCTGGTCTGGGGTATGCGGGGGATTTTCATGAACCGCGACAAGTGCGCGGAAAGAGGCGATGCCTTGCGCATGGATCTTGTCAGGAACGAGACCAATATCGTTTTGCGCCTTTCGACACGGGCGTTCGCCGTGGATATGGATGGACATGGAGCGATAGCGGCGGTCAGGGCGATAGACTTGAAGCGCAACAAGGTCGTGTCGTTCGCCGCACCGCTTTTCCTCGATGCTACAGGCGATGGCTGGATTGGTTGTTGGGCGGGTGCGGACTTCAGAACCGGACGGGAAGCGCATGGTGAATATGCCGAGCCGTCCGCCCCCGCAGTATCCGACGGCGATACGCTCGGCGCGTCGATCATGTGGGAAAGCGCCGAGGCCAACGTTCCCGTGCCATTCTCCGCTCCGTGGGCGGAGAGCCATGCTCAAGGCGTGGAGGCCGTGAATGGCGAATGGAACTGGGAATATGGCATCCATCGCGACATGATCGACGACGGAGAGTTTATTCGCGATAGGCTCCTCCTCGCAATTTACGGCGCGTTCTCGCTTGCGAAAAAGAAAAAAGAAAATGCAAACCGGGTGCTTTCGTTCTGCCCGTTTCTTCTCGGCAAGCGCGAGTCGCGGAGGTTGCTGGGCGACTGGGTCTTGAGCGAGACGGACATAATCGCCCGCCGCCCGTTCGAGGATGCCATTGCAACAGGTTCGTGGAGCGTCGATCTGCATTACGACGACGATGCTTCGAAGGCCGACTTTCTCACAAAGTGCGTCCAGCCGCATTACGGCCGCTACTGGATTCCATACCGCTCGATTTATTCGCGCAACGTGCCTAATCTGTTCATGGCCGGCAGATGCTTCAGTGCGACGCATGCCGGTCTCGGCAGCGCGCGCGTCATCTGCACGCTCGGCCAGCTGGGCGTGGCGGCGGGCGAGGCCGCCGCCTTGTGCCGTGAGTTGCAAGTTTCGCCGCGGGAAGTGTATTCGCTCGGCCACGTAAAGACGCTTCAAGACCGAATCGGAGGAGATTGGCCCGGCCGCACGGCGCCGGAAAGGGCGTCCTGGCGGATTATCGACGACGAGTCTCCGGACGTAGTGTTCGGGGAAGGCTGGATGGAGGGCTGGTGTCCGAACGGCGGACAGGAGGGGAGTATTGCGCACTTCCCGGGGATCGTCGGCGACGGCAGCGGGGATGTGCCTAAACTCGATCTGGCAAACGCAGCGCCTGCGACCTATCCGCTGGGCGTGGACGAGGAAGGTGTATATGAGCTCTGGTTCAAGGTTCCGTATCTATGGTGGGCGAAAAGCGGTTCGCGCACGGTGCTGGAGATTGTTTCCGGCGATGACGTCGCGGAAGCCTGCATAGATCAGGGACTCGCGACCGGGCGCTGGCGCGAGATAGGCAGTTTCCATCTTGAAAAGGGTGCTCTGTTGCGCTTGATCCCGGCTAAATCCAGCGGGACGGTGGCGGCAGACGCCTTCGCAGTGGAAAAGCGGGAGGGCCGCGCTTGTCGCGGTCGAAGCGATGGTTGCAAATCGCAAAGTGGCGCCAGTCACGTCGCGAGAGACGATTAGCGGGTTTATTTGTTGCCGTATTCGACCCTTAAGAACCGGCTTTTGGCGCCTTGCGGGGCGGTTGCTTTGATTGTGGTCTTTACGGCGCTTTTGGTCTCGACGGCTACGCCTTGGTCGAGGGGAAGGGCGGTTTTGAGCTCTTCCAGGGTTTCAGCGGAATAGACTTTGACCATATCCTCCGTTACATCGGCGCCGTCGGCGGCGTTGGCGAAGATATAGCCGGGCTGGTTCCGCCCGCCGTGGCGCTCTTCATCAAGCATGACGTGCGCGAAGCAGATGACGAAAAGGCAGTCAAGGCCGTCCGTGCAGGGCTTGTGCGCAAAGAGGGCTACTGTCCTTGCCGGATGCCAAAACTGCCTGAATTCTTCTGCCCGTGCGATGAATTCAAGGGCCAGCTCGCCGACGCTTCCTACCACGGATTTTGCCACTGCCGCCTCTATTTGAAGCCGTGAGCAACAGCACAAGCGCTCTTCGAGACGTTGACAGGAAGGGGGGTATTCCTTGGCGCTCAAGCTTTCCCGTTTTCGGCCTCGGGCAAGCGCGGCCATAGCGCTTCGGCCTGCGGCGGGTGCTCTTGTCAGGGCGACAGCATTTACTTTTTTGGAACGCTTGCGTCCGCTTTCTTTGCGTCTCGCGATGTGTCTGCGACGCTCGCTGCGCCCGCCCTCGCTTTCGCTCCGGGTTGGCGTGCGTTCCACCGACAAGCGGCGGCTGCCGCTGCGGCACAATCGCGAGCCGTATTCCCGATTTTATATTGTGAAGGCGTTGTGCGATCTTTGCGTTAAAATCAGTCCAGTCGAAAGTAAATGCTGCTGTCCTGCAAATCGCTCGTGCCATCTTGACGCAGTTGAAAGCAATATGGTATAATATGCGCGATTTTCGCGAGGGGTTGTAGCTCAACTGGACAGAGCGACGGTTTCCTAAACCGTAGGTTGCGAGTTCGATTCTCGCCAGCCCCACCAATCCGAGGCTCGTCCTCGCAGGAACAATGAAATCTTTTTTTACCCCTTTCTACGCCTTGGCCGTGCCGCTTGTTCTCATAACGACGACCGACACTCCGCCATATTCCTACCGCGACGCCGATACCGGCGAAATCGTCGGGCTTGAAGTAGATATCGCCCGCGATGTTGCGACTTCTCTAGGACGAGAGCTTGTCGTCCGCAAGGAAAAGTTCGCAGACCTGCTGCCGTTTGTGAGCGCGGGCAAGGCCGACATGGCCGCCTCCGGCATCACCATTACGGAAGGGCGCGCGAGGACGGTCGACTTTTCCATTCCGTATGCCATGGAAGGGGGCATGTTCCTCTACCGCGCCGGCGAGACGATGCCCACGATGATACGCGCCGAGCGCATGCGCGTCGGCACAATCGACGCGTCGACCTATGATTTGTTCCTGACGCGCCACGGCATCGACCCTATACGCTTTTCGTCGTATCCTCTTGCCGTCGCGGCATTGGAAGAGGGCCGGCTCGATACCGTATTTTTCGATGGATGCGGAGTGCGCGAGACGGTGGAGAAATCTGGAGGCAGGTTCCTTGCATCGAATTTCCAGACGCGCGAGAACTACGGCATCGCCGTGCAGAAGGGCAACGAAACATTGAAGGCCGCCTTGAACCGCGCAATACTCTCGCGCAAAAAGAAAGGCGGGCGCTGAGATGACGGCACAAAAGAAACTAGTCACCCGTCTCGTAGGGGCGGTGATTGTCGCCTTCGCCGCGTCGCAGGTGCTTACATGGATGCTTCACAGCCGCATCACCCAGCGTGAGATGCTCAGGGTTTTCGACCGTGCCTTCGACGACATCGCGGTCGGCATACGCGAGAGGGTGGACGCGCGCATGCTGCGCCAGGCGATGGTCGCGCGAGACCGCATCTACGAGATGCGCAAGGAGGCGTGGTGGAACGACCCGGACGAGTCGAGCCGCCGTTTGCGGGCGCTTGCCGACGAGTTGGCCGTCGACGAGGTGTGCGTCGCCGACGAGAAAGGATTGCTCACCCACAGTGCGCGCCGCGAGGAAGTCGGGGCGCTAGACTTTTGCAAAACGGAGGGGCAGGCGCGGGAATTCGCGAAGCTGCTTGACACGGACTACGAACTCGCCCAGCCGCTGCTCCCGAATTCGCTGCGCGGCGACATGGTGAAATACGTGGGCGTGTGGTTCCCCGAAGGCGGTTTCGTGCAAGTCGGCGGGCGCGGCCAGTGTGTCGCCAACCTTTCCCGCACCGCCGTCACCGGTCTCACGCACGGCCGCCACGTGAGCGGCGACGACGGCGGCATCGTAATCACAACCGCAAACGGCACGATTATTTCGCATCCGGACGCGACGTATGAAGGCGGGCAATGGCAAGAACCCGGACCGGACATGTTCTGCGCCAAGCGCGTAATAGAGGGCTTCCCCGTCTATATCACCGTTCCACGCCGGACCGCGATAGTCGAGCGGCGCGTACTTGTCGCGACAGGCGCGTTCCTGAACGCGGTCGCCCTCATTCTCGCCGCATTCCTCGTCGGGTTTGTGATCGCGCGCTATGTCCGCTCGCAGCTCTCCGCGCAACATGCAAAGGAGCTGAGTCTCGCCACAGACATTCAGGAGAATGCGATTCCGCGTACGTTCCCGCCGTTCCCGGACGAAACGCGAATCGACATATTCGGCGACATGCTAACTGCCAAGGAGGTCGGCGGCGATTTTTACGACTTCTACTTCACAGGCCCCAGGAACGTCACGTTCCTTGTCGCCGATGTCAGCGGCAAAGGCGTAGGCGCAGCGCTTTTCATGATGCGCGCCAAGACGACAATCAAGAGCATTGCCCAGACCGGCAAACCCGTCGGCGAGGTCGTCCGCGAAGCGAACGACGCGCTTAGCCGCGACAACGGCGCGAACATGTTCGTCACCGCATGGATCGGCCAGCTCGATCTTGCAACAGGCGTTGTCACTTGCGTCAACGCCGGCCACACTCCGCCGGTTTTAATGCGTCGCGGCAATGATGAATATATCAAGGGCGCGTCTGGTCTGCCGCTTGGTGCGATGGAAGGCGTGTCATATAGAAGCAGCGAATTGCGTCTCGAACCGGGCGACTCTATATATCTCTATACCGACGGTATCACGGAACAGTGCGACGCATCGGGCGAACTCTTTGGCGAAAAACGTCTCCTTGACGCCGTGAAGACAGTGCCGTGCGTGTTCACGCAGGACCGCCGCTCGCCGCTCCCCGCCGCGATCCTCCAGCGCGTGCGTTCCTTCGCCGCCGGCGTCGAACAGGCCGACGACTGCACGCAATTGGTTGTACAGTGGAAAAATCCCAAGTCCCAAGTCCAAAGTCCCAGGTCCTGAGTCTCCTGGTGCGACAAGATGAATCTCTCAAATCGCGCTTCCACGTTCGCGAATATTGGGTTCTGGACTTAGGAGATTCCCACATTTATATCGATATTCGATGAAACTCGACTTTGCCAGAAATGTCAAGCGCAATATCGTCGCCAACGGCATATCCAGCATGACGCGGCTTGTGTTCCCGTTTCTCAACCGCACGCTTTTCCTGTGGTTGCTTGGACCGGAATATCTTGGCCTCAATGGACTTTTCGGCTCGATTCTCGGCGTGCTGATGCTGGCCGAGCTAGGCTTCGGGAAGGCGGTTGTCTGCTCGATGTACGAACTCGTCGCGAAAGACGACCGCGAGCTCCTCTGCTCTTATTTGAAGTTCTACCGGACTGTCTACCGCTGGGTTGGCGTTGTCATTTTCTCCGTCGGTCTTTGCCTGCTGCCGTTTCTCGGGCGGCTTGTCCATGGCAACGTGCCGCATGATATAGATCTTCATATTCTCTATCTCATCCATCTTGTCAACACGTCTGCGAGTTATTTCCTTTTCGCATATCGAGGCGTGACGCTTGGCGCATATCATCGCAACGATGTCGTGACAAACATCGGTACGGCGATCTCGTTCATCCAATACGTTGCAACGTTCGCAATCCTTGCCATGACGCGCAATTATTACCATTATATCATTGCAACGGTGTTCTTTACATTGCTGCAGAACGTACTCCTCGTCAAGGCCTCTCGCCGTCTTTTCCCGGAGATAGAGCCGCGCGGCGACATTCCCGACGCCCATCGCAGGAAATTGCTCTCGGACGTCAAATCGATTTTCATGCACAAGATCGGCGGCGTCGTGCTGAACTCGGCCGACAACCTCGTCATATCCGCCTCGCTGGGGCTTGTCGCCGTGGCGGCCTACGGCAACTACTACTACGTCATCACGGCGGTTGGCGGCATCGTCGCTTCTGTATACAGCTCCATGACGGGCGGCTTCGGCAACAAGATCTACACGGAGACCAAGGAGACTAATTTCGCGATTTTCATGAAAATGAACCGCCTCACGATGATCGTCGTCGTGTGGTGCGCCGCAATGGTCATGGCGCTATACCAGCCTTTCATTGCAATCTGGACCAAGAGCGATCCATCGCTCATGCGCCATATTCTCACGCCTGTTCTGATGACGGTTTTCTTTTTCGTCATCCAGTCCCGCCAGACTCTTCTGACGTTCAAGGCCGCCGCCGGGTTGTGGAAGCAGGATAGATGGAAACCCATCGTTTCCGCCGCGGTCAATCTTTCGCTGAATATCGCGCTCGTCAACCTCCTGCCTCATGGATACAAACTCGACGGCGTTATATTCTCCACAATCGCGGCGCTGACCTGCATCGACATGCCATGGGAGACGCGCGTGGTCTTTACCGACTTCTTCGGCAAGACGGAGGCCCGCAAATATCTGCTCTCGCAGGCACAGTTCGCCATCGCGACCGTAACGTTCTGCATCGCCGTATGGGCGGCAGTGCGTTTTGTTGGCTCGGAAGGGGTCGCCGGGCTCGCCGCCAAGGCGGCGGTCGCGGCTGTCGTCGCCACCATGCTTGTATTCTCTTTCTACCGGCGCGATGCGCTTGCAATCCTTTATAAATTCACGGGAAAGGGGAGGTGACGCATGGAAAATATCGATTTTGTCTTGCCATGGGTGGACGGCGCGGACAAGGAATGGCTGGCTCTCAAGCGCAAGTATGAAGGCTCCCCGTCGAGCGGCGACGCAGATGCAAACGCGGACATCCACTACCGCGATTACGGGCTGTTGCGATATTGGTTTCGCGCCGTCGAAAGATTTGCTCCGTGGGTGAATCGTGTCTTTTTCGTGACATGCGGGCAGAGGCCGGAATGGCTGAACCCGGAATGCCCTCGCTTGCGCCTTGTCGATCACAAGGAGTACATCCCCGCCGATCATCTCCCGACGTTCCATTCAAACACGATCGAACTCAACCTGCACCGCCTCACGGATCTTTCCGAACATTTCGTCCTCTTCAACGATGATATTTTCCTGTTGCGCGAAGTCGAGCCGGACTTTTTCTTCAAGGGCGGCAAGCCTGTCCTTGATTGCAATCTGGCGATTCCCGACTGGCTTGGATGCAGCAATACGAGCCACATGGTGCTCAACAATTGCGGCATTCTCAAACGCAGTCTCGATGTAGAGGCATTGATCTGGAAAAACATTTTCAAATTCATGGACGTCCGCTCGCTCGGTTTCGCCCGGGCCGCAAAGAACCTCGCTTCGTTCGCCGTCAATCGCACTTACATTCCCGGTACGTTCGGGCACTTGGCATGTCCGCACTTGAAATCCACTTTCGAGGAAATATGGCAAGTGCAGCCGCGCATAATGGAAAAGACGTCCCAAAGCCGTTTTCGCACCGATTGTTGCGTCAACCATTGGCTTGCGCTCGCATGGAACATGGTCTGCGGGCGCTTTGCGCCGGCGAACAACAGGCGTCTGGGCAAATTTATATCGCTAGGCGAGGATACGCTCGATTGCGCATACGCGACGATCGAGAACCAGTCGGCGCCAGTCATTTGCATCAACGACAAGGCGTCCGATTCTGATTTGAATCTATGCTTTTCGAGGCTTTCAGCCGCGTTCGAGAAAATCCTGCCGGAAAAGTGTTCATTCGAAAAATGAACGGTCTTACGCACCGATTCCCATTCGTTTGAAATAAAAGAGCGCAAAAAACTTTTCGACACTGGGTCTTGCGAATGGAAATGCCAGAAATGCGCGAATGAGGGCAAACGCGATTTTATCGACTGCCCGCCCGTTGTGCATCAGCTTTGAGGCATTGGCGAAGCCGTTTTCAAACATCATCCTGAGCGTTTTGACGCGCTCGAACCGTGGAACGTGTTTGACGCAACGCGGGTTGAACCACTTAAACAATATTTTTTCAAGCCATGCCTTCGCCCACAGTCTGGACAATTCAGGTTTGAACGAGCATTCCTCCGATACCTTCGCAGAAAACTCGAAATGCGAACGAAAAACCGCGGCAAAAGAATAGAGCGAGGAGACGTAGGCTTTGGCATCTGTCGTAATCGAGCCGGCGCGTTTGCGGTAGATGTAGAACGCCTCGTGCAAAGGGATGACGCAACGAGCCTGATAAAGTGCGCGCAATGTGAATTCACTATCCTCATACTGCAGCCCGGGGACGCATTTCAAGGCCGCATTCCTCAGATATGCGAGGGAATAGATGCTGAGCTGCCGCATCGGGCATCGCGATCTGCCGCCACGATACGTCATGATAGTTGCATCGACGCCGTCGAGTTCATCGCTGAAATCGCTTGGATAATTGTCGCGAATCGTTTCCTTGGAACCTGCGAGTTCGTCGATCTGCTTTATGGCGCAGGGGTATATGTCCGAACCGGGCCTGGCGGCGATTTTATCGTGCAGCCGTTGCAAAGAACCCTCGGCGATCTTATCGTCGCCGTCGAGGCAAATCATGTATTGGCCGAGCCCTTCGTCCGTGCAGACATTGTGTGCGACGGAGGGCGAGCCGCTGCGAGGGCCTGCGAACACGCGGATCCTCGGCTCTCTCGCCGCATACTCGCGCACGATAGCTTCCGTGTCGTCGCCCGAAGTTTCCACATACGCGACAATCTCCCAGTCGCGGAATGACTGGGAGACGACTGAATCGAAGCATTCGCGAACGTATTTGGCTACGTCGCAACACGGCACGGCTATCGAAAAGAAGGGCGATGACATTTCAACCTCGCAGCTTTGCAAGCATTCTGCGCTTTAGTTTGATCCCTCGCCACACCCAGGGCGCCACGGGGGCGATCGCGCGCCAGAACCGCCATAGTCCTGGACGCAATGCGCCTGGCAATTCGCTTTCGGTCACGATTCCTTTCTCAAGAAGCCACGCGACGGTCTTGGATACGATATCGCGCCACTTGAGAGAATACGAGTTCCACATCTGCCATGGCTTGGGATTGTATGCAAAATGGGCGAAATAGCGCGTTTTATCCGCGCTCCCGTTGGCCTTGTAATTCTCTGCGATTCTCGGTGCGGATGGAAGAAAGCATAATAGGCTCCCCAATACGCTCTCGTCGGTCTGGTAGTACGGCGAGCCTTTCTTCATGATAATCTCGACATCGCCCGGGAGGACTTCTTCCATCTGCCGCGTCCAGGCATTGAGAAAGTCGCGCCACTTGGTGTGGATTACGATAAACGGCGCATTGACTCGCGTTTCGTATCTCGATTTGTCGTTGGCTTCGCCGCAGATGCGTTCGACGTCGCGCTTCCAGACTGCCAAATTCGCTTGAGTGAAATCCGGCGGAACGGATGAGTATTTGCGGATTGCAATTTCATCTTCGTTTTCGCCCTTGAGCCATTCAGAGCAATCTCCGACGAATGCGCCGTCCGAATCCGCCCAGCACACCCAAGGCGTCTTGACGTCTTCGCAAGTCATCAGCATTGGTTTCTGGCATGCGACGCAACGACGGTCTTTGGCGAGTTCGCGAATTATGACGCCGCCGAGCGACAGTATGCGGCGTTTCTGCTCGTCAGTCCAGTCCATCGTGCCGACGACGACTGGATGGCGCATGCCGTTCATGCGCATGCTGGCGACAAGCAGCAACGAACCCCAGGCGAAAGCCCGGTCGCCGGCCGTGACGATTGTCGTTTCGATTTCACCAACAGTATTCATGACGGGATTGCAGTCCAATTTTGCCAATCCAGATACATCGAGGAGGGGAGGAAATTGGTGGACCCGGCGGGACTTGAACCCACGACCCGGAGATTATGAGTCACCTGCTCTGACCGACTGAGCTACGGGTCCGAAATTGCGCATATTATACCATATTCTTTCTCGTTCATCAATAGGGAATCAGATAAATTTCAGCATCGGCACGGTGCGGTCATTGCGAAGATGCGTTTGAGGCCTTTTCTGGCGAGAGCGCGCAAGTCGTCGAACGTTTCCTCGGAGAACGGCTCGCGTTCCGCCGTGCCCTGGATTTCCACATACCGCCCGTCGTCGGTCATGATTACGTTGAGGTCGACTTCTGCGGTGGAGTCGTGCGCGTAGTCGAGATCGAGGGTAGGTTTGCCGCCGCAGACGCCGACGGAGACGGCGGCGATTCGATGTCGAAGGGGGCTTTCGGCAAGTTCGCCGGTGACGATCATTTTGGCGATTGCATCTTCAAGGGCCAGCATGCCGCCGGTGATAGATGCACAGCGCGTGCCGCCATCCGCCTGCAAAACGTCGCAATCTATGGTGATCGTCCGTTCGCCGAGCCTGTCTAGCGCGACTGCGGCGCGCAGGCTGCGGCCGATTAGACGCTGGATTTCGGTCGTCCGGCCGTCGAGTTTGAGCTTGGCGATATCGCGTTCCTTGCGTCCGTGGCCGGTCGAAGACGGCAGCATCGAATACTCGGCCGTGACCCATCCCTTGCCGGTTCCCTTCAGGAACGGCGGAACCTTGCTTTCAACGCTCGCCGTGCAGAGCACCCACGTATCGCCCCATTTGACGAGCACGCTGCCGGCGGCGTGCTTCGTAAAATCGCGGATGAACTCGATTGGGCGCAACTGGTCGCATTTCCTTGACGACGCTTTCTTCATATTCTCGTTTCCTTTTATTCCAAATGGACATTGGGCGGCAATGAGCCTGGCAATGTATTCTCTGGCGGCGGCTTCCAGGCCGGGCGCTTTCGATTCACGCGATCCGGCGACGTTCAGCACTATGGCGCCGCCATGCTTTCTCGCTACGGCCTCCAGCCATTTGAAGACGGCGTAGCGGTTGCCTTCCTTCGCAGGGGAGGCGGGGTTGTCGACGAAAACCGGCTTTTTGATATTCATGCAATACTGGCGCGTCCGCTGCGTACCGCCCTCCAGAGCGTCTGAAAACGAGAGAATAAGCGTCGCGTCCGAGTGCTCGACGTTCCACTTGGTGCGAAAGCGGTAGTTGGCAGTTTCGGCCTCGGCAAGGGCCTTGAACCTGGCGGGAATGCGTCCGTCTTCCGCCAGGCGTCCCAGCGGCACGAGCCCCCCGTAGGGGAAACCCGCCTTCAGCGCCGCTTCGAGCGCTCCCCTGTCGGCGCCGGTCTGTCCGCCGGATATTATTTTCGCTATTGTAGCCATTCGAGAGTATTTTAGCGAATTTCCGGCGGTTTGGCAATGGGGGAGTTTGAACTTTTTTGCAATCTCCGGCGTCTCAAGTATCAAAAGCCAAGTCATAGGTATCAAAGTCGGAAGTCATAGGTATCAAAGTCGGAAGTCATAGGTATCAAAGCCGGAAGTCATAGGTATGACTTGCCGCGATGATAACTATCAAATGGTCAAACGACAGGTATGGTTTTTGAAATGAAAACTATGGTTTCACGGCGGTCTCGGTAGGCTCACCTTGCCCTGAACAAGGCAACATCCCCCTTGACGGCATTCATGCAAGATGATATAATTTACGCAAACTTGGGAAGGGCGCGAACGAAGCGCTCTGCCAAAAGCGAATACAAAAATCGGAGGAATGCATGAAAATCAAGAAACTGGAAGGGCTCGTCGCCGCGGCCCACACGCCGTTCAACGCCGATGGTTCGGTCAATCTCGAACTCATCCCAAAGCAGGCGGAGACCCTGATCAAGCAGAAAGTCACCGGAGTCTACATCTCCGGCACGACCGGCGAAGGAATCTGCTGTTCTGTCGCGGAGCGCAAGGCGGTGTTCGACGCATGGGTGAAGGCGGCCAAAGGCAAGCTTTTCCTGATTGCGCATATCGGCGCGCTCGCAATGCCCGATACGCAGGAACTCGGCGCGTATGCCGTCAAGTGCGGAATGGACGCGACGAGCATCGTCCCGCCGAATTTCTTCAAGCCCGGCTCGGTGCAGGCGCTCATTGCGTATTTGCAGGAAGCGCTCAAGACGTCCGAGAAGCTGCCGTTCTACTACTACCACACGAGCATGAGCGGAGTCAACTTCGACATGCAGAAGTTCCTCGAGGCGGCCGACGGGAAGATCAAGAATCTCGCCGGCATCAAGTTCAACTATCCCGACCTCTACATGTTCCAGCGCTGCCTGAGGGCGTGCGGCGGCAAATACGACATCACGTGGGGCATCGATGAATGGTTCGCGGGCGCCGTGGCGCTGGGAGCGAAGTCTGCCATCGGCTCGACATACAACTACTCCGCCGGTATCTACTACAAGATCTGGGACGCGGTGAAGAAGGGCGATCTCAAGAAGGCCGAGGCCGGCATGAAGAAAGTCTGCGACATCGTGGACATCCTCGTCCAGTATGGCGGCGTAGCCGGCGGCAAGGCGATGATGAAGGTCTGGGGGCTCGACATGGGCGGCGTTAGGCTGCCGAACGTCTCGCTCTCCGACGAGGCGAAGGCCGACTGTGTCGCGCGCCTCAAGAAGATCGGCTACAAGTAAGCTAGATGAGAGTTCTGAAGCTTATCGCACTCGCCGCCTGCGTATTTGCAGCGCTCGCCGGCGAGTGCGCCAAAAAAGAGGCTGAAAGTTCCGCCAAGGGCGGAGGGCGGCAGTCTTTCGCCGGAAAGATGCCTTCCAACGACGGGCGCGACCCTTGGGAAGCCGCAAAGCTTACGGCCGCGACATACGGTCCGAAAACGACCAAACCTCGTTTCACCGGACCGTTCCAGGTCGACCTCGTTATAATCGCGTTCCCGGATTGCGCAAAGCCGTCCGTGGACGATGTTGTCGAAAGCCAGAACTCTCTCGGCGGCGGGCACTCCGTCAAGGACTACTACGAAGAATATTCGCAGGGGATGGCATATCCCGTACTCGCCGCATATGATTCCATCTATACCGCGCCCCAGCCGTTGGGCTACTATTGTCGCTGGGATGCGCATTCAAACAGGATAGGCTACAAATCTCGCGCCGATGGCGACGAGCGCGCCGGCAAACTTTGCGCCGACGCGCTTGCGTTTGTCAAGAAAACCGTCACCGCCCGCAAGAAGGGCGATATCGTCTGCTACGTTTATTGCACGACGATTGACAGCATTGCGATGGAGCCGCTCCTGCGTCCGCAATACCCCAAGCCAACCAACACCGGGGCCGTCGACGAAATTACCCTCTACTCGCCAAAGATAGCCTGGGCCGATCCGCTGTGGCCAAATTCGAAGGTCCAAGTAAAGTATCCATCAGACGGACATACGCTCGTCCATGAAATCGGCCACGTCCTCGGTGCGCCGGACTTCTACCACGCAAGCGAAGAATACGACGGCGTGGAAGGCGCACCATCGCTGCCGTGGGCATATGGTCCCACCGGTCCCGCCTATTGCCGCTACATCTACCACGCATTCGCCCCGAAGGAGTGCTACCCGACGTTCACCGAAGATGGCGAGTACACGCTCGACCCTCGCTCCGCTCCCATCCCGCGCGACGCCGATGCCATAAAGCCGGTATTGGGATGTTTCATCCCATCGTCGCATCCGAACTACATTTTCCAGCTTGAATACGTCCACGGCGACAAGGAACCTGTCGGCAACATTGCAGAAGGCGGGCTTCTCGTGAACGTCATTAATGTCACCATGTCCTCGCCGATGCTGGGGCCGCCCGACCTCTGCTACACTTACCGCCGGGGAGACAAGTTCTTCAAAGCGCTCGAACAGTCGGACCCGTTTCTGCGCCCCGGCGACGAATTTACGATGAAGAGCGACATTGTCGCTCGCATCCCTCCGCTCATCCCCGGCGGCATCGAGATAACGGACATCCGCGAGGAGAGCGGCAGGTGCACATTCAAGTTGCACTTCACCGAAGTCGATAAGGACCCTAAATTTCTGCGCGAATCCCTGCTCCCGCGAATACGTCTCGACAGCGTCGACGATGTGCTCCCGAACTCGATGCACGCGAAGTGCGAAGTGATGTACCGCGGCGAGCCGCTGATGACGGAGTACGGATTCGTCTGGGGAACGTCGCCAAAGCCGACCGTGAAGAACAACTTCTACCCGCTCTACCACCGCGACCGCTGGGATGCACGGATTCTCGGGCTCAAGCCCGGTACGAAATACTACGTGAGGGCATACGTCAAGAATGCAAACGGCGTCACGTATTCCAAGCGTGAAATCGAAGTGGCGACGCCGGCGAAGGCGCCGGATGCAATTCCGCCGCTGCTGGGGTTCGGGTTCGAGGACAACTTCTACATCACGCGCTGGCATTTCCAGGTGCGGGGCGACGAGATGTACTTCGATTCAGCCTCGTCGATTATCGCGCTCATGGAAACTGGTGCATATTACGGGGCGGTTCCCGGGGGCGCGGCGAAAGGCGGCAAGTCGCTTGAAATACGGCGCGTCCACACCAATCCTTCTACCTCGCGCCCTGATTTCCGGCTGGCCGAGTACGAGCAGTATTACAAAGCGATGCTGGCGCTGGCGAATTCTTCCGGGCTTCGCAACGGCAAGTTCGGCAAGTTCGCGGATTGGAGGAAGAAGTGCGCGGCCGCGCTCAAAATCAAGGATCCCGCCAAGGCGTTCGTCCAGGTGAAGACGACAGCCGATCTCGACAAGTTGAAAGACGCGATTCTCGCATCGCTCGCCAAGTCCGAGCCGGTGTGGGTGGTGCGCGAAAACCATATGATGCCCGGCGTCACCGATTGCCTGTATCCTCTCGATGTCGCCATTATCGACGGCGTCAATGCGGAGGGCGAATGGCATGTCGTATTCCCGCTCGGCGCGGACCGGGCCCACGGCATGCATGGAGATTCGACGCCGCACCGCACAGGCTACCACTCTTCCGCCACTTTGTTGGAGTCCACCAGCGTCGCTTGCGTCATGTTCTGGAAACCTGCGGGGAAGTGACCATCTTTTTTCGATTTATGAAAAACAGGCTTTCGATATTTTCCATGCTGGCATCGCTGCTTCTGACGGCATCTGCGGCGCCGCAGCTCGCGCCGCAGGCGGAACTCGTCGGCCGCGGCGAACTCAAGGCTAAAGTGCTCGCGCGCGCCAAGGGCGTGCCTGCGGCAACCCCCGTCGCGAAACATTATACGCTGACGCGCGGATCTGAAACGAAGCAGATTAAAAGTTATTCCGGCCTTGAATTATGGCGGCTTCGCGCCGAGGTCGGCGCTTGGAAGGATACCAAGGGCAACATCATGCGCATCGCCAGCGTAAAATCGCTTCCTCCGCCTGAAACAGGCGATTTGCTCGACACGGAAAGGGAAAAACTCGAGACTGCTCTTGATGAAGCCGAGAAGGAGTTCAAAGGCGGCGAAGACGAGATCGCCGCATGGGAGAAAGCGTGGAAGGCCTCCGGCGACGCAGATGCAATCGGCAAATTCCGCAAGATGAAAAGTGGCGCGCGGTATTATGTCGAACTCGAATTCGCCGAGGTTGTGAAACCGCAGGACGCGGAAAAACTTCTCAAGGCCGCAGCAGCCGGCATTTCGGAAATGACAGGTGGCGTTTCCAAGAACAATACTTCGATGAAGTGGTGGGAAGAGGACAACGAGCAATACAAGTTCATGACGAACCTCGACCGCGCAAAAGGCGGCAAGTTCGTCAAGGATGCAATGTCGCTCATGGTCGCGATGCGCAAGGCGTACGAATTCTACGTGCCGCCGCAGAAGTCGATCGGCAAATGTACGGTAAGGGTGTTCAAAACCCTTGCAGACTACAAAGAGTATCTCGCCGGCACGACGTCGGGCGAACTCGACTTCAGTTGCGGGTTGTGGGATCCTTCGCGCGAGGAGTTGCTTATCGCCGCAGACGATGTCAAGGCCGCGCAGAAGACGATGCGCCACGAGGCGTTCCACCAGTATCTCTATTATGCCACGGGATATGGACATCACGCCATCTGGTTCAACGAGGGGCATGCGTGTTTCTTCGAGAACGTCAAATACAATCCCGCGAAGAAGACGGTCGACATCCTCGACACCGGCAACAGGGCGATGTGGACCGGCAAGGATCCCGAGGGCATTGCAATGGAAATGCAGAAGATAATCGGTTACACCCGCGAGGAATTCTATTCAGGAGACATAAACAGCCACTATGTCGCATCGTGGGCGCTCGTCTACTTCCTTGAGAAGGGCGCTTATACTGCTGAAGAGTTTGCCCCCTGGAGGCAGGTTGTTCCTGAATATCTAAAGGCGATAGCGCAGGGGGCGGACGCGAAGTCTGCGACCGGGCAAGCCTTCGCCACGGTCACAGGACGCGATCTCGCCGCCGATTTCCTTGAATTCTGGAAAAAGCATCGCAAACTCTCCACAAAAGTGCGCAGGCAGTGACGTAATTTTTTATTTACGATTTACGATTTTACGATTTACGATTTTTCGATTTACGCTTTGGCATTTCATTTTTATCTCAGAGAGAAAAAGTTGAAAGGTTGAAAAGTTCTTTGCGACTCTGCGTCTCTGCGATAAAAAACGAGGGGCTTGAAATCAATCGAAAATCGAAAAATCGTAAATCGGAAAAACCTAAACCTGACAACAGATAATACCTATGAAAACACCATACTGGCAGAAGTGGAACAAAGTCTGCAAAGACGAACTCCTCAAGGAAATTATGCCGTTCTGGCTCAAGCACGGGCTCGACACCGTGAACGGCGGCGTATACACGTGCCTCGACCGCGACGGCTCGCTCATGGACACCACGAAGTCGGTGTGGTTCCAGGGACGGTTCGGCTGGATGGCGGCGTATGTCTACAACAATGTCAAGAAGGACAAGAAATTCCTGGCCGCATCCAAGAGTTGCTGCGAGTTTCTCCGCGATCATTGTTTCGACACGGACGGCCGCGCGTTCTTCGAAGTGAGCGCCGAAGGCGTAGGCCTGCGCAAGCGCCGCTACGTCTTCTCTGAATGCTTTGCGGCGATCGCGTGGGCCGAGTATGCGCTCGCTTCAGGCGAACCGGAGTGGGGCGAAAGGGCGCTTGAGCTCTTCAAACGCATTCGCTCGTTCGTCGCCGACCCGGAGAAGTGGATGCCCTCCAAGTGCACAAGCGCCGTCAAGACGCAGGGGCATTCGCTCACGATGATCCTCATCAACGTCGCAAACGTCCTCAAGCAGATTTCCGACGATCCCGTCCTCGACGAACAGATCACGGAGTCTATCGACCTGCTCGTGAAGTACTTCATACACCCGGAGTTCAAGGCGCTGCTGGAGACTGTCGGACCGAACGGCGAATTCATCGACACTCTCGCCGGGCGCGTCATCAACCCCGGCCACTGCATCGAGACTTCGTGGTTCCTCATGGATGTGGCAGTCGACCGCAACGATCCCAAGCTTCTCGACACCGCCCTCAAGATTCTCGACTGGTCGTGGAATTGGGGATGGGACAAGAAATATGGCGGCATCATATCATTCAAGGACTGCCGCAATCTTCCGCCTCAGTGCTACGAACAGGATATGAAATTCTGGTGGCCGCAGTGCGAAACGATCATCGCCATGGCCTACGCGTACAAGCTGACCGGCGAGAAGAAATACATGGAACGCCACAAACTCGCCGCCGAGTGGGCGTGGAAGCATCTCAAGGACAGGAAATTCCCCGAGTGGTACGGTTATCTGCACCGCGACGGCACCGTTGCGCAACCCGCGAAGGGCAATATCTTCAAGGGGCCTTTCCACATCCCGCGCATGCTCGCCAAGACCTGGCTCCTCACGAAAGATATGTGAGATAGTTGGCAGTTAGCAGTTATCTAGGACATCTAGAGCATCTAGAACATCTAGGACAACTAGGGCATAAAATGCCCGGCCAACTGCCAATTGCCGACTGCGCACTTGACCATGAGAGAATACGATCTGCACAAGCGAGGCTCGAACGTCTCCGATGCGCTGGCGAAGTTGGATCTTGCGATCTCGGCCGAGCGCGCGAAGGGGCGCGGGGTGTTCTGCGTCGTGACCGGGTATGGCTCGACAGGCGGGACGGCGCTGATAAAAGACGCCGTCCTCGACGCTTGCCGGCGGTATCGCGAGTTGTATCATATCCGCGGCTACTTGGATGGCGAACTCGCGGCGGATATGTTCTGCCCCGAGGCGTTGGCTTTCCCGGACCTCGGTCTCCTTCCACCGCAGGCGTTCCGCTCGCCAAACCCGGGCGTCGTGTACATTTGCGTATGAATCAAACGACCTGGCGTTATTTGCGCCAGGTCGTTTTGTATCCACCGGAGCCGCCACCGTAGCCGCGTCTGCCGCCATAACCGCCGCCAAAGCTGTTGGAGCGATATGGCGAGGAATACGCCGACTGAGGGGCTTTGACGAAGACTTGGGCGATGAGTTCGGGCGGGATCGCATTCACGAAGACCGATTTGCTTACGTGATATTCAGTGCCCTCCGGCGTTCTGCGATTGCGCGGCGAGTAGAGAACGAGCATGTCTTTCGCTCTTGTCACGGCGACATAGAACAAGCGGCGTTCTTCATCTTCCCGGCCATCTTCAAATGCCTTTGGATTTGGGAACATTGTATCTGAGAGCCACGGAATGATTACGACGGGCCACTCCATTCCCTTGGCCTGATGGATGGTGGAGAGCGTGACGGAGTTGTTGTTGCCGGCGTTCTTCTTCAGGTCGAGGTTTGTCATCAGCGCGGCGTTCTCGAGATAATTCTCGAGCGAACCCATTTCCTCGTCGGCGAGGTCGTTCGCGAGCTCCTGCACTTCAAGGAGGCGCTCCTCCGCGTCGGAGGATTCCCAGTGTCCTTCAATGTACTTCTTGTAGAAACTGTCGATGAAGTCCGTGACGAGAAGACCGTTCTCGCAGCTGTACATATGCTCGGTCGTCCTGGCGAAACAAGCCTCGAGGCTTGGCCAGACGGCTTTGGTTTTCACGCCCAGCAAGGCGGCGAGTTTTGCGCGATCGGCCGCTTCGCCGGGCGCGAACGAGCCTTCGAGTTTTGCGAACATCTTTTTGGCGCTTGAAATGCCAATGCCAGGCAACAGCTGGATGAAACGCATGAAAGAAAGTTCATCGCGCGGGTTTACGATGAGCCGCAGATATGCGAGGACGTCCTTCACGTGCTCCTTCTCGAAGAAGCCCGTGCCGCTCGTGAGGCGGTATGGGATGTTTTCGAGATGGATGGTCTTTTCGATGTCTATGGAATGGTAGTGGGAGCGGTAAATGACCGCAATGTCTCCGTAATCGAACCCTAGAGAAACTGCCTCGCGGATTTTGGCGACGATTTCGTTCGCCTGGGACTTAGCATTGTGGACGCTGTAGAGGCATGGCTTTGGCGCGGTATTCCCGGGGCGAGTCGGGCGCAGAGTCTTTTCAAACTGGTTGGGAGCATCCTTCATCACCGTGTTCGCAAGAGCGAGGACTTGCGGCGTACTGCGGTAGTTGCGTTCGAGCTTGATGGTCTTGCAGCCCGGCCAGCGCGCGGGGAACTCCATGATGTTTTCGAGCTTCGCGCCGCGCCATGTGTAGATGCATTGAAAATCGTCGCCGACGGCCATGATGTTGCGATGCTTGCCGGCGATGTAATCCGTGAAAAGCGCCTGGAGAGCGTTCGTATCCTGGTATTCGTCCACGAGCACGTAGAGGAAGTGCTCCTGTATCATGGCGCGGATGCGTTCGTTCTCTGAAATCAGCTTGAGACCGTTGACGAGCAGATCGTCGAAGTCCATCGCATTCAGCGCTTTCTTGCGCTCGACGTACTTTTCGGCGATGCGGATTATTTCCTCGACGCGGTAGCCTGCGGTCCGGGAGAGGCTGCGCTGGGCGATTTTCTCGACAGGGACCATTTCGTTCGTCGCATCGGAAATCATCTTTGCGACGACTTCCCGCTTGGGGAAATCTTTCGTGTTCTTTATTTCCGACTTGATGATTTCGCCGAGTATCTTCCTTTGATCTTCTTCGTCGATGATGGTGAACGAGCGTTGATAGCCGATTGCATTGCCCCAGCGCCTGAGAAACCGCGCGCAGATCGAATGGAACGTGCCGCTCCAAATCGAGCTGGCGATTCCATCGACAAGCCGTTCGGCCCTTTCGAGCATCTCCTTTGCCGCGCGATTTGTGAACGTCAGCAGCAGGATGCGCGAGGGATCGACGCCTTTTTCGACGAGATAGGCGACGCGGTGGACGAGCGTGCGGGTTTTGCCGGTACCGGCGGCCGCGAGTACGAGAATAGGGCCTTCGCCGGCTGTCGCCGCCTCAAGCTGTTCTGGGTTCAACAATTTGGAAAAGTCTGTCATGAGAAATGCGAAGAAGTCCTGAGTCCCAGTCGCCCTAGACGTCCCATCCGCTCAGGACTCAGGACTTGGGCTTTATTCAATCTGCGCCGAGGATGAGGCCTTGGGCTTTGATGTCTTCTGGGTCGACGGCATAGAGCGGATCGATCTCCACCGGGAGGTCGGGGTTGGCGAGGGTGACGCCGGCCTCGGCAAGCCAGCGACGCCACTTGGCCTGCATGTCGGCGCGGCAGGTAGCGGGCGAATCGTTGCCTTCGGCGTTCTTGACGGGCGAGAATTCGTCCTTCTGGTCGAACGCGAGGAACGCGGCCTTCTTGGCGTTGGGGAGGATGTCGAAGATGAATTTCTCGAACTTGTAGCCGTTGGGTTCGGTTGGCTTGACAACCTTGCCGTTCGCGCCGGTGCAGGGGATTTTCTTGAACGCGAGGTGGAGGGGCATCGCCTTGTTCGCTTCGCGTTCGAGGAATGCGCGGTCGAAGACGTGGATGGCGGGCGAGCCGTAGAGAAAGTAGAGCTTCCCGTTCTTGTCCGTGCGTTCGCACTGCTCCTTGGTCATCTCGGTGTACTCCACCATGCGGTAGGTGTCGCCGAACTTCATGGGAATTCCGACTTTCTCGTACGGGTCGCGCTTGGCGCAAAGCTTGAGAGAGTATTCGCTTCCGTTCATGACGTGGTAGCCGATGAATTCAGGGGAGGCGATTTCTACGAGGGGGTTGTCGACCTGGAAGAAGAAGACCGACTTGATGCCGCGTTTCTTCATGTCCTTGAGGGCGCCCGAACGCTTGAGCGCGGCGAGAAGACCGCCGTGGCCGTCGGGGCTCATGAACACGTGGCCCGGAGCGTCGAGGATGATCTTGCCGTCCTTGGTCATGCCGGGCCACATCCCCTGGGTGAAGAAGAAGACGTTCTCCGGATCGAGGCCGAAGTAGTTGTACTGCGCGAAGCACTCCTTCGTGGCGGCGTCGTTCATCTCGCTCGTCATGATATAGAAGGGGATCGGCTTGCCGTATTTGATGGAGCGGGCGAGAATCTTGCGCGCGTGGAAGTAGAAGAGCGGCATGTTTGTCGCAGGCCCGATCTGGTAGCATCCCTTGGGCCCGTCGTAGCCGAGACGGCTTCCCTGGCCGCCGGCGACGAGAAG
>DFGB01000051.1:31471-38484 GCA_002371135.1 Verrucomicrobia bacterium UBA3761
GCCTTGCCCTTGAGCACGGCGACTTTAGGCGCCTTGCCTTTGGAGCTGTCAGGCGTCTGGGAACCCGTGGCGAGAGTCTTGGCGCAATAGGCCACGCTCTTGGGGTCGATAGTCGCGATTTGCGCGAGAAGCGCTTCGCGTTCCTTAGCTTTGAGCTTGTCCCAGAAGGCGAGGACGTGTTCCTGTCCGCACTTCTTCAGCACTTTCGCTGCTTCTTCGTATGTCATCGCTTGTGTTCCTTGTTTGAGTTTGAAATGTTGGCGGCGCACTTGCCTCTGAAGTATTCTATAGTTCTCTCGAGGCCGGTATCGAGAGGTATTTTCGCCTGCCAGCCGAGGAGTTCCCTGGCAAGCGTCGTATCCGGGCGGCGGCGTCTGGGGTCGTTGCCGGGAAGGGGCTTGAATAAGATGTCCTTGTTCGCTTCAGGTATCTTCGCAATGACCATTTGCGCAAGTTCGCCGATCGTGAATTCCCCCTGGTTGCCGATGTTCAGGACGCGTGTTTCGAGATTGTGGCGCGCGAAAAATCCATCGAGCGTCGCGGTATCCTTCGCCATGTAAAGCTCGAACGCGTCGACGAGATCGTCGACATATTGGAACGAACGCGTCTGGGAGCCGTCGCCGTAGATCGTTATCGGCTTGCCTTGAAGCGCCTGCACGATGAAATTCGAAACGACTCTCCCGTCGCATGCGTCCATCCTCGGACCGTATGTGTTGAAGATGCGCACCATCCTCGCATCGACGCCATGTGCGCGGACATAGTCCGCGACGAGCGTTTCGGCGACGCGCTTGCCTTCGTCGTAGCAACTGCGCACGCCTATCGTGTTCACGTTGCCCCAGTCGGTTTCTTTCTGGGGATGCGTCAGCGGATCGCCGTATACTTCGCTCGTCGAGGCGTGGAGAAGTCTGGCACTGGAGAGGCGGGCGAGTTCGAGAGAAAAGAGCACTCCCTTTATCGACGTGAGCGCGGTTCCGAGAGGCTGCGCCTGATAGTGGACCGGCGAGGCCGGGCAGGCGAGGTTGTAGATTTCGTTGAATGGCCCGTACGCTTTAAAGAACGCGTTCGCGTCCGCCTCGCATATATCCTGCTTGACGAAGGTCAGACCGCCGGCGCCATCAAGCTCTTCGATGTTTTCGTACGATCCGGTGTAGAGATTGTCGAGTACGACAACCTCCCTGCCGCGCGAAAGAAGACGGCGCACCAGATGCGAGCCGATGAATCCGGCTCCTCCCGTGACAAGCGCTCTTGACATCAGGCGTTGTGGATCCTGTCGTTCGCGGCGAGCACTTTCTCGCGCAGCGAAACTTTGTAGGCGGCGAACTTCTCGCGAAGGCCGGCATCGGCCGTGCCGAGGATTTGTATTGCGAGAAGGGCGGCGTTCGCTGGACCGGCGCTGCCTACGGCCACGGTTGCGACGGGAACGCCGGCTGGCATCTGCACCGTCGCGTAAAGCGCATCGAGCCCGTTCAGCGCGCCGCCCGCGACGGGGATGCCGATGACGGGGAGGACCGTCGACGAAGCGAGCACTCCGCCGAGATGCGCCGCGCCGCCCGCCGCCGCGATTATCACCTTGAGCCCGCGCTCCTCGGCCGTCTTCGAATATTCAATCGCCATCTCCGGCGTCCGGTGCGCCGAGATTACTCGCGTCTCGTATGGAACGCCGAATGAATCGAGCGTTTCGCACGCTTTCTTGACCAGGCTCCAGTCGGAGTCCGAACCCATTACTATGCCTACTATCGGTTTCATTGCAGAAAATTGCTTTATTTTCTCAATATTATATCAAACTCTCTCCCTTGCGGTCAAGACGGCCAGTCGACAGCATTTCTTTTTCGCACAGAGGCAAAGAGAAGTACTTGAAGAGGGACTTGGAAGTCGATATTTCATTTTCCACAGTCACAACCATGCCTGCCAAAGTCACAGCTGTCACTTGCCTAAGTCATAGGTATGGACGGCAGAAGCGATAGTATTGAATCGGGAGTTTCATAGTATTCGTTTTAAAACGCCTGCGTAGGGTTGGCGAAGCGCCTCGGGCGGCATCGCCCTTTGATACGGCGCCGCACAAAAAAAGTTAAAATTCCCCCTTGCGCCATGGAAGGGGAATATGGTATAATATGCACCGTTTTCGACGTTCGGGCGTGGCGCAGTGGTAGCGCAGTTGACTGTTAATCAATTGGTCGCTGGTTCGAATCCAGCCGCCCGAGCCAATCGAAAGGGCAATGACCCAGAACTCTGGGCGATTAGCTCAGTTGGTTAGAGCACTACCTTCACACGGTAGGGGTCTTGGGTTCGAATCCCGAATCGCCCACCATCAATTTTTGCCACCCATGTTAGCGATTGCAATCTGCCTTTTGGCGCTGACGAGGGCTGAGATAATCGAGCGTTTCAAGGTGCCACCCATTACGCAGTGCGGCGGTTTCGTGCAAGTTTTTGCCGACTGCCCTGCCGACATGCGAAAGGAATACCAAATCCCCGTCGCATCGTTCGCCTCTGATATATGCGAGAGTCTGCGCAAGAAATATGCGCATGATACGACGCACTTCAGCGATCCCGGGCTTATCGTGTACATAGGAGAAGTACGGACGAACATGACGAACGTCGTCGTGCGGACCGCGAAGCGCGACAATGGTTCGCGCTTCACGCGCGTCTACATTCCCGCGCCCGCGTTTGCCGACGTGGACGCATTCCGTCTGGAGACGATCAAGGCCTTCTTCCGCGCCGTGAAGAACGAGGAATACGGCGACGAAAAAGCCTTGCGCGCATACATAGATTCCGACCTCAATCTGCGCGCCCGCTACGAATACGACGAACTTGCGAAGTGGACCGGCGGCGCAAAGATGAAGTTCAACGACGAGTATTACCTCAAGCTTTCAAGGAGCATCATCATCCCCGGCTATGCAAAGCCCGCGGACATCCTGCGCTATGCATCGCGGCTCTGGCTCTATCCGGAGACGCACGACGTGCCGTTCTGCTCGAAGGTCGCTTGCTGCACGTTCGCCGAGGCGATAGAGCTCGCCGGCGTCGACCCGCGTGTGCGCATCGCCGCATACAAGAAAGCGCCGTTTGCCGTCGCTTTCGGCGGCGGACATGGCGAAGAACTCGCCGCGGCCGCCGACGCGTATTCGAAATTCCTCTTCGCCCTCGCCGCATACAAAGCGCCAAAGGAAGAGCTCGAAAAGATGCTTTCCAAGGCCGACGCGCTCCTTTCCTCCGCTTATCAAAAGGCTCTTGACAATGAAAAAGACAATAACGGACAATACTATTGACCCCGACATTCTCGACTACACCGTCGGCGAGGATCCCGTCCTTGATCTCAAACTCGCCGTCTGGGATTGCATCGGGACTGCGGCACACGTGACGATGCTTTCCGAAATGGCGGTCAAGCCGCCGGTCGTCACCAAAAAGGAGGCGCGGGAGGTCCGCAAGGAACTCGCGAATATCGTCGCGCTCGCGAAGTCCGGGAAGTTCGAGATTCGCGAGGAAGACCAGGACGTCCACATGGCCGTAGAGAGGTTGCTGACGGAGAAGCTTGGCGACCTCGGCAAGAAAATTCACACGGGCCGCAGCCGCAACGACCAAGTGGCCATAGACACGCGTCTTCACATCAGAGACGAAATATACGGCATGCAGCTTGAAATGCTCGACCTAGTCGAAGCGCTCGCGAAATTCGGCCGCAAGCACGATCGCGTCCCGATGGTCGGCAGGACCCACCTCCAGCCGGCGATGCCGTCGTCTGTAGGGCTGTGGGCGACGGGACACGCCGAGATGGTCGCAATGCAGATGCCCGCCGTCCAGGCCGCGCAACTCTCAAACTCCCGTTCTCCGCTTGGCTCCGCGGCCGGATACGGCGTGCCGTTGCCGATCGACCGCGCGAGGACGGCGCATCTCCTCGGGTTCGAGCGCCCCATCCACAACGTCTTCGGCGCTTCGATGGCCCGCGGCGAAAATGAAGCGGCCGTCATCTCCGCCTGCGCGCAGTTGATGTGCGTCCTCTCGCGGCTGGCGCAGGATATGATACTCTTCTCGATGCCCGAATTCGGCTACTTCAAACTCCCCCGCGAATACTGCACAGGCTCCTCGATAATGCCGCAGAAGTTCAACCCCGACGTCCTTGAACTCGTCCGTAGCAAGACCGCGCAGGTCGTCGGCAACCTCACGGCGTCTCTGACGCTCCTGCACGCAATGCCCGGCGGCTACAACCGCGATTTGCAGGATTGCAAACTCCTTTATATGAAGTCGCTGGACACGACGCGCACTACGCTTCGCATCATGACGAAGGTCGTCAAGGGGATGACTATCGACGAAGCGCGTCTTCGCGCCGGATTCACGCCAGGCGTTTTCGCGACGGACGTCGCGCTGAGGATGGTCGCCGGGGGCACTCCCTGGCGCGAAGCGTATCACGAAGTCCGCGACCACCTCGAACGGCTTGAGACGGAGGACCCCGACGCCGCAGTTGCCGCCAAGACCCACGAGGGCGGGACGGCCGGTCTCGACTATGGCTTTTACAGCGGTTTCGTCGCGGCAGAGCGCAAGAATATCGCCGCAGAGCAAAAGAGAGTCGCACGCTTGTGCGGGAAGCTGCTGGGATGAACGAGGGCGAAGCGATATTCGTCGTGCGCGATTTGCACGTCAAATACGGCCGCTTCGAGGCCGTAAAGGGCGTTTCGTTCGAATTGCGCCGCGGCGAGATACTCGGTATAGTCGGCGAATCGGGCTCCGGCAAATCGACGATAGCCAAGGCGCTCATGGGGCTCGAAAAGCCGAGCGGCGGCGAAATCGTCCGCTTCGGCGCGACTGTACAGATGATCTTCCAGGACGCCGTCGGCTCGCTGAATCCTCGCATGACAGTCCGCCAAACGCTCTCTGAAACGATCAGGCGATATTCCAGGCTTAAAGGCCAAAGTCTCGTGGACCGGCTGTCCACGCTGCTCGGACAAGTCGGACTCAGCGAGGCGGTGCTGGAGCAATACCCGCGCGAGATGTCGGGCGGGCAGTGCCAGCGAATCGCAATCGCGCGGGCGTTGGCGACCGGATGCGACGCGCTTGTGGCGGACGAACCCGTGAGTGCGCTCGACGTCTCCGTCCAGGCGCGCGTTTTGAATCTGCTGCGCGATTTACGACGGGAACTTGGCATCTCCATTCTCCTCATCGCGCACGATCTCGCCGTCGTCAAGAACGTCTGCGACAGAGTCGCCGTGATGGAGAAGGGGAAGTTTGTCGACTTTGGCGAAGCGGCCGAAGTATTTGCATATCCGGCAAGCGAATACACGCGTCGGCTTTTGAGCGTCGTCCCGGACGTCCGCCGCGCCCTCGAAAAACGTTTTGGCGCAAATGCAGAGACTTGACATAATACTGCTGGAGCGCCACCCCGACCTCACCCGCTCGCGCATCAAAGGTCTTATCGAGGCGGGATATGTGAAGGTCGATGGCGTCACGGTCGACAAGGCCGGCGCGAAGGTCTCCGGCGATGAAAAATTCGAGATCGAAATACCACCGCCCGTGCCCGCCACCCCCGGGCCGGAGGATATCAAACTCGACATCGTCTACGAAGACGACGACATCGTGGTCGTGGACAAGCCGGCGGGGATGGTGGTCCATCCTGCGCCCGGCCATGCGACGGGGACTCTCGTCAACGCGCTTTTGCACCACGCCCCGCAAATAGCGGCGCTTGGTTGCCGCGAGCGACCCGGGATCGTGCACAGGCTCGACCAGGAGACGAGCGGCCTCATCATCATCGCCAAGACGGAACCGGCGATGCAAAATCTCGCCAAGGCCTTTGCTTCGCATAAATTTGTAAAGAAGACTTATCTCGCCATATGCCATCGCCGCCCACGGCTCGACGCCGGGCGGCTGGAGACGCAACTCGCCCGCCATCCGGTGGACCGCAAGCGCAGGGCGATCGTCGAACGAGGCGGGAAGATCGCGATTACGAACTGGAGGGTGGTGAAAGCCCTCTCGCCGGCGCTGACGCTCGTCGAATGCGTAATCGAGACGGGGCGCACGCACCAAATCCGCGTCCACATGGCGTCTCTCGGATGTCCGATCGCGGGCGACAAGATGTATGGTAAGGCCGTGCTCGACCGCCAGCTCGTTCCGCCGCCCGCGCGCCAGCTTCTCCATGCTTGGAAGCTCGAGCTCTACCACCCGGTTTCCAACATCCCGCTTTCCTTCACCGCCCCCGTCCCGCCCGAGTTCGAGCAGTACGGCGCAATAGGAAGCAGGGAGTAGGGGTGGCCGCGTCGTGGCCGCGAAGCGGTTTGCAACGTTGAAAAATTTTTCATTTCCATCACCCAAACCAGCGCAAAATATGATATAATATTCCATCACCTTTCAAAGACAGGAGTTTGCCACCAATGAAAAGCACCAACAAGGCGTTAGAGAACTGCCAGGCGGAATTCGAATTTGTGTACGATGCCGACGAGATCAAGGCTATCGTGAAGAAGGTCGAGAAGGAGTATCTGCGGCATGCGGTCATCCCCGGGTTCCGCCGCGGCAAGGTCCCGCAGGAAATCGTCCGCAAGGAGTTCGCCGGCCAGATCGCATCCGATGTGAAGCGGGCGATGATCAGCGACGATGCGATCGCGGCCGAGGTTGAAAAGTCTGGCGTCGACGTGTTCACGGTCGTGTCGGTCACGAAGTGCGACTATTCTGAAGAGGGTGGTTCGATGACTTTCATCTACGACCTCTACCCGCAATTCGACATGCCCGACTACAAAGCGATCAAGATTGAAAAGAAGGACGTGAGCATTCCCGATGGCGCGGTCGACGAGTACATCGAATCGATTCGTTCCATGGTCTCCACATACGAGGATGCGAAGGAAGGGGATGTTGTCGGCGAGAAGGATTTCGTGCAGGTCGATTATTCCGGCACGGTGGATGGGCGGAACATCGCTGAAGTCGTACCTGACGCGAAGATGCTCGCGCTCGGCAATGGCTTCTGGTCGAAGGTCGACGGCGCCACGATTCTCCCCGGTCTCTTCAAGGCCGCGGTCGGGATGAAGGTCGGCGAGACCAAG
>DFGB01000056.1:0-7405 GCA_002371135.1 Verrucomicrobia bacterium UBA3761
TGATACCATATCAGTTAGTCAAGTGATACCATATCAGTTGGTCAAGTGATACCATATCAGTTGGTCGAGAGCTTAGGTGAGCAGTAGAGACAGGAGCAAGCATTTTATCCATTTTGTTCTGCATGCGGGAAACTCTTATCTTTTGCCCATTTCCATCCAAACCTGCGAAGAGCCAAACTTGATCGCATTATTCTCGTCGACAATTGACGCGAGTGTCTCCCTTTTGGTATAATATCAACGGAAAGTTGAGATGGAAGTCGGCAGTGAAGAAAATAACGGTTGCGATTCTGCGCTTTGCATATTGCACATGGCATGGTGCGCTCATCGTGTCGCTTGCCGCTGCCGTCGTGTTGCTCGGGCTGCAGTTCGCCAACTGCTGTCTTGGCGACCTCGTACCGTGGCCAAAGGAAGTCCACCTCGCCATCGTGTTTGCGACCGTCGCCAACTTCGGCGTCGCGATAATCGTGTCGCTATGCAGTCGCAAATGGTGGCGTGCGATCGGGCAGTCGATGCTTTGCTTTGCGGCTTTTATCGGTGTAGCATTCTTGGAATTCATTTCACATTGCATCCCGACGCGCATGACGTCGCCACCAAGCCGCGAGTGGACGTCGGCGAACATCTGCCTGCCAGCCGCCATCGCTTACGAACGGCTCGCGTTCATTGGCGGGCTGTCGCAGAGGGAAAATATCGCCGTGTTTGTCGTCACCCGCGATTCAATCGACAAATCGCGTTTCAGCGCAGGTTCCCCGTGGACAGGGCGGTCTGGAGACAAGGCGACTGCACATTACCGCAACATAATGAAGGCCTGCCGCATTGATGTTTCACTGACGGACGACACGAAGTTCTTTTGGCGCTCCGGGAACGGGATGTCCATCATCACTATCATCGAAGCGAACGGAAAGACGTATTTAGTGCATGAGCAACTGTAGCGAGCGCAACGCATCAATGCGGGACTATATTGGACGCGGCGCGCTTGTGTTCGCCGTGATATTGCTCGCTATCGCAAAAAACAACAACTGGCTGGACGGCACGACGATTGTTGCAATCGCCTTTCTTGCAATTCTTGGTTATATGGCTTTTGTTCCCCGGCGAACAACCAACTCACGCCAACTACTCGCGTCGAAAGAAAACGCCGGCGACGAGCCGGGCGAAGTCGGCGAAGACCATGCAACGCCAGATCCTCTGATCATAAACGGCTGGGCGATTCTGATTTACGATTGCCCTGTCTACGTGGCAAAAGAAACAGCCGAAAAACTAACCTCGGCCGCTTTGCGCTGTCGATTGGAAATCGCGCATGAGGACAGGGCCTTCCACAGACAGGGAAACTTCGGAATGGGGACTCGGATGCGCGTTCTAGTGCCGCCGGGCGAATACGAAAGCGCGATGAAGATTGCCAACCTTGCATGACAGCGAGGCAAGATGCGATTTTACGAATCGTAGAATTCGCCGTCTTTCGTCACGAGCCGTTTTGCGACGGGATAGTCGTAGCATGGACATTCGCGAAGAATTTGGGCATAGCGCAAGGCTTCCCATTTTGCCATTGGCAGATCATGGAGAAGATGATTGCCGCAATTCACCGCCGTCGCACCGGGGACATCGCCTTCGTAGACTGCGAGATAGTCGAACGCGCGAACGAGCAAAGGCTGGAGGTCTTGCGGTTTTGGATGGCCCTTGACTATCAGATAGCAGCCTGTAAGGCAACCCATCGGCCCCCAGTAGACGATGCGGTCTTTCCATTCAGCATCATTGCGCAGGAACGTCGCCACGACGTGCTCGATGGTGTGCATCGCGTTGGGATGGATCGCAGGTTCCTTGTTCGGCGTCTTCATTCTAATGTCGAAAGTTGTCGCGAAATCTCCGCCGATACTGTCGACGCGAGATTCGTATATGCCGGGGACGATCTTGGTATGATCGACTTGAAACGAAGCTATCAGTTCCATATGGATTTCGCGCTATCGAGGAATTCACCCAGGGACAATCGCATCTTCACTATTCGTCATCGAGTCAAAAGCCGAGGACGTCGCGCATTGTGTATTTTCGCGGAGGCTTGTCCGCCGCCCACTTGATGGCGGCAAGGGCGCCAGCGGCAAAAGCCTCGCGGGATTGCGCTTTGTGGCAAAGTTCGATGCGTTCGAGGTCGCCCGCGAAAACAACGGTGTGGTCGCCGATAACGCTGCCGCCGCGCAGAGCGTGAATCGCAATTTCATCGGAGGAGCGCTCGCCAGGCTCGCCGTGGCGTCCATATATCGCATTGGCATCGAAATCGATACCGCGGCCCTCGGCTGCGGATTTTGCGAGCATGAGCGCAGTGCCGGATGGAGCATCCTTCTTGTGGCGATGATGCATTTCCACAACCTCGATGTCATATCCGGCTCCGAGCGCCGCGGCAGAACGCTTGACGAGTTCCAAAAGAAGATTTACGCCCAGAGAATAATTCCCGCTCTGGACCACAGGAATCTTTGACGCCGCCTCATCGACTGCCTCCTGCTCTTCCGGCGTGAGGCCGGTAGTGCCGAGAACGTAAGGAATGCCCATTATCGCGGCTCGGGCGATGCTTGCCGGCACGGCGGCATGGAACGAAAAATCCACCACACCTTCTGTTTCCGCCGGCCATTCCCGATCGAACCCATCGGCAATATCGACCCTGGCAACAACTTCCAGGCCGAGCGACGGGGCAAGAGAAGTCAACATTTTCCCCATGCGCCCGGCCGCACCAAGAACTGCTATCTTCATAATCAATTCCCTTATCTTGCCCCGCCGTGGGCATTTGCGAGTTTCTTGAGCTTCGCGGCATATTGGAGACGCTCCACGGCAGACATGTGATCAATGTAGAGAATGCCGTCGAGATGGTCGATCTCGTGTTGTAAAGCCCTGGCGAGATATCCGCGCGCCGTTATAATCTGAGGCGCACCATCGACGTCGGTGAACTGACACGTGACCTGGGCGGCACGGACAATCGAGCCTCCAATTTTGGGAAAACTCAAGCATCCTTCCTTGTCCTTTATCGATCCTTCGCAGGAAATGATTTGCGGATTGAAAAGGACAAGAGGCATTTCGATGGATGCATTGAATTCAGCATCCTCCTTCTCATTGCAATCCTCTGGAATGTCGATCACGCACAGACGTTCAAGACGCCCGACCTGCTCGGCTGCCAGACCTACACCGCGAGCATGGTGCATCGTGTCGATCATGTCCGCGGCGAGAGTCTGGAGCTCTGGAGTTATCATCGCCACAGGTTGCGCCTTTTCACGCAGCACTTTGTCGCCGTATTTTACGATGTCGAGAATCATTTGGAGTGTTCTGGATGGAAGAAATCAAACGCCGGTGGAGCCAAAGCCGCCAACGCCGCGGGCAGTAGAATCAATCGCATCCGTCTCGGCAATCTCGGCCTGAGTGAAAGATGCGATTACGAGTTGGGCTATTTTGTCGCCCTTCTGGACGACGAACGGCGCGTCGCCAAAGTTGGCGAGAATGACGCCGAGCTCGCCGCGATAGCCAGTATCTATCGTTCCGGGGGTATTGAGGACGGTAATGCCATGTCTCAAGGCGAGGCCGCTGCGCGGGCGCACCTGCCCCTCATAGCCCTCGGGCAGAATCATGACGAGACCAGTATGTACAAGCGCTCTCTTGCCGGGTTCGACGACCAAAGCCTCGGCGCTTCTAAGATCCATTCCCGCATCGCCCGGGTGGGCGTATGCGGGAATGGATGCGTCAGAGACGAGCTTTTTGAAAAGGACTCTCATCGTGCAATGCGATTAGAGCTGCACCTCGACATCTTCCTCGGAGCCGGAAGCATCAGCCTCGGTATCGACAGTCTCGTAGCCGTCAGCCGCTTCGAGCTTCATCGAAGCGAGAATGGAATCGCCCCACTTCTCGGAAACATCGCGAAGGCGGGCGTAGAAGAGCTGGGCACGCAATTCATCACGCATCGCCAGAGCGGAAGCGACATCGCCTGGCTGACGATTTTCGCAGACGACGAGGAGACCGCGCGAGGTGCCTGTGGGGACGAACTCAGAGACCTCGCCCTTCTTCAGCTTTGCAGCAGCGCGGACGACGGCCGTCTGGTCGGGGAACGCATTGCGCGCAAGATTTGAAACCGAGAACGAGATGTTTGTCGAAACATTCTCTGTTGCGAGAACGGCCTCTGCGCCATTCTTTGCAATTGCCTCGACTTCCGACTTGAATGCATCGGCGCGGGCATCGCGAAGAGCGCGATTGACGATCTTGTCCTTGGCCTCTTCGAACGTAGGCGTGTGAGCAGGGTCGATTGCAGTCTTCTCGAGAAGCCAGACGGCATTGTCGGAAGCGACAACGGCGTAACGGAAGTCCTGAGCTTCCGGATCCATGCCGGCGACGGCATCGGCAAATTCGCGAGCGCCAGGGGCGACAGACTCCATGCGCTGCATGAAGCCCTCGACGTATCGTCCGTCGATTGTAAACCAATCGCTTTCAGAGACCGCGAGGTTTTCTTCCTTGGCGATGCGATCGAGACGCGAGGCCTTGGGATCCTCGCCCTCTTCGAAATTCGCATAGGCCCGGCGCTGGATGTTCGTAGTGAAATAGTCGATAGCGGCGAGAACCTTGAGGTCTGCTTCAATATCGCTCTTTACATCTTCGAATGCCTTGACGGTCTCGACGCCATTGGTATCGGTGGAAGTATACTTCTCGATAGTCGCGTCGTACTGGTCGCGCATTTCATCCTCGGAAACGACCATCTTGGCAAGGACATCGGGATTCTTGGCATCAAATTTGATGAAGCGGACTTTGACACGTTCGGGAAGAGCGATTGTATCCTTCTTTTCGTCGTACCATTTCTTCAAACCTTCGTCGTCGACGGATATGGCGTCGGATTTTGCCTTGTCGAAAGTGAAACGGGCTACGCGGACTTCGAACTTGTCTGTCGCATCGGCGACGGCAAGATCGATCTCCATGGGAGATACGAAGGTCCCTGCGCCGACAAGGAGCGAATCGACGCCCTGGCGAACTGCAATATCACGCCGCAAGGCGGTTTCGAAGCGCTCGGGAGTGATGTCGAACTGCTGGGCGAGTTGCATGCGGTAAGTCTCGAAGCTAAAGGCCTGACGACCGCCGAACATTCCGGAAATGGCGTTGGCAAGCTGTTTGTCGGAAACGACTATGCCAGCATCCTCGGCCACCTTTCCGGCGGCAATACGTTTCCAAGTTTCAAGATTAGTCTTGACGCCATCCTCGTACTGGCGATTGCGGCCGAATCCCACAACCTCCTGACGGACCTGATTGAACGAATCGGCAGTGACTTTCGCGCCGTCGAGCATGCCTGCCTCGGCCGCCGCCCGCTGTTCATTGCTGCGCGTAGTGAAAAGATCATCGAAACAAAATGCCGCCGATACCAATACGGCGAAGACACCCCATACCCATTTGTTGCGGATGAGTTTGTTGAACTGCAGGATAACCATTTTTTGTTGTTTTTGCTTGTTTACTTTGCGAGGGCCGCGAATGCGGCCCTGTTTGGAAATCGATTGCTCTTGAACGGATGTCAGAACGCGAAATCGTCTTCATTGCCGGAGGAACCGGAATCTCCCGTGTCGCCATCTTCGGATGCGGGCTCCTCCTCGGAAACTTCGACTTCGGACACGACAACGGAAGAAGCCTCGGCGGCCTCGGCGGCCTGCTTGGCAAGTTTCTCGTCGGCGGCGGCATCGCGAGGACCGATTTCTCCAGAGTTGATCTCGTAGCGTCCTTCGGTAAAAGCGCGGCGATTCTTGAGATCGCCATTCGTATTGAAAGTCATGATGCTGACGCTCATGCGCTCGCCGATTTTCGGGACGGCGCGGTGGATGGCGACCTTGGTCTTGGGCGAAAGCTTCCAGTCGAGCGTCTTGTGGATGACAGTCGATTCTCCCGTCTCGTAATTGTGCTCAAGTTCGTCGCCCTGGTCGAGGACGACCATGCAATCGCCGCGGTTGCCGTAAAGGCCGGTGAAGAGGTTGTCGAGAGTGGAGCGAATCTTAACCTCCTGCGCAGCCCTCAGGGCCGGGAAACGATAGTGCATGCCTTCGATCGCAAGCGTGCCGGTGATACAACGAATCTGGGTTGCGTCGCCATCGGCAGTCTGCACATAGGCATAGCGCGATTCACCCTGCAGGTTGACGACCGTGAACCCGGGAGCCGCGACTTTGAACACGCCCTCCGGCATGTTGCGAGGGAGTTTGACCGTAAGAACGCCGCCTTGGAGCGTAATTACGCGCTCCTTTGAAGCGATCGGCTGGAAGCGCGTACCGAACTCGGAATTGGCGGCCAGAACGACATTGATTTCGGTACCGAACTGAATCGTAAGTTTGGAGCGACCGGGCCCGACGGTGCGGAAGTGTGTTCCGTGCGGATAGAACTTGCCCTCCTCGATCGGGTACCACTGGGTTTCGCCGGGCTTCTTGACCTCCGCATTGCCCTCGATGGAGCGGCAAAGCGGAAGGGAATAGAAAACGCGGTCGGGAGCCTTGTTCACACTCTTTTTGAGCGCGGTTGTCTCGGGATCGTCTTCACTTTCACCAGCATCGGCGGAAGATTCTTCCGATTCGGAGGACGAAGGCGCATCGCCAGCGTCGATTGTAATGTCGTCGTCGTTGCCGAAATCGAAATCGTCGTCATCCTGCGCCCAGGCGCCAAGCGCCGTGACGGATGCTGCGATAGCGATAAACCTGACTGCCGCTTTCATTGAGGTCGCTCCTTGTTGCGATTGAAGATAAAGTTTGCGTTGCGTGGCGGATCAGACAAGCCTTGCGCCGTCGGAAGGCTTGATGACGGAGCAGACCGGTTCGTCGCCAAACTTCGCCTTGTAGGCCGCAGTGATGGCCGAAGCGATCTTGCCGGCCGCCGCCGGGTCGACAAGAAGGCAGCAGCTACCGCCGAATCCGCCGCCGGAGAGACGCGCACCATAGACTTCGGGAATTTCCTTCGCCGCATCGACGATGGCGTCAAGCTCCTCGCAAGAGTTCTCGAACCAGTTGCGGCTCGACTCGTGCGAATCGAACATGAGTGCGCCAAAGCCGGCAAGATCGCCTTTCTCGAGAAGCGCCGCGCCCTGGAGAACGCGCTCGTCTTCACCGATGGGATGGACGGCGCGCTTGGCGGAAACCTCGTCCAATCCGCCGTGATAGAGCACCCACTCGGCCATCGTGACATCGCGCAGATGTGTCACCTTCTTGCGGAGGACGCCTGCGAAATACTTCGCGGAATCCTCGCACGCTTTGCGGCGGGAGGCGTACGCACCGTCCACAAGGGCGTGCTTGGCGTTGGACTTGACCATCATGAACGCGACCTTGGGTCCGAGTTCGACGTTCTCGAATGTATTGTAGCGGAAGTCGCTCTTGACAAGTCCGCCCTCCTTGCCATACATCGAGGAGGCCTGGTCGAGCAGCCCGCACGG
>DFGB01000056.1:7473-31733 GCA_002371135.1 Verrucomicrobia bacterium UBA3761
GCGAAAGTGTGCTCCGCCTTCTGGCCGATCTTGGCGAGAGTGGTCTTGTCCTTCTCGATGCCGTAGAGCTTGCAAAGCGCGAGCGCCGTGCACATCTCAAGAGCCGCTGAGGAAGAGAGGCCCGCGCCAAGGGGAATATTGCCGAGGAACATGCCCTTCCAGCCATGCTTGGCGGCGGCGGGATTGCCGTCGAAGAGCCAGTTGAACGTGCCCGTGACGTAATTCTGCCAGGTCATTTCCTTCGCGGGGGCGACGGTGGAAGTCGTGAACTTGGCCGTTTCCATGAAATCGCCGGCCGTGAGCTCGCACGTCGCATCCGCAGTAGCGGAAACGGCGAAGAACGTCCCCTTGTCGATCGCTGCCGAAAAGACGTAGCCCTCGTTGTAGTCGGTGTGGTTGCCGAGAACTTCGATTCGGCCGGGAGCGTAGGCGACAACTTCAGGCTTGGCGCCGTACATTTTTTCGAACTTGGCGACGAGTTCGTCGTAGACTTCTTTGTTTTGCATGGCTGTAGAATGGATTTGAGGTTTAAGCGGTGGAATAGGGGGCGTTCGGAATCAGTCGACCTTGATATCCGTGTTTACATTCTTCGAGAACGCAAGGGCGTATACGAAGAGATAGGCGAAGCAGACAATCGGGACGATGTAACTGACCATGAAGCCGAAATTATCAGCAATCCAGCTCTGGAGCGAGGGAAGGATTGCGCCGCCGACGACCATGACCATGAAGAGACCGGCCGCCTGCTCGGTATACTTGCCGAGGCCTTCAGTGGCGAGGTTGAAAATCACGCCCCACATAACGGACGCAGAGAGACCTGCGACGATGAAGAAGAGCGCGGCAAGAGGAACCTGGGTCATGGCGATCTTGTTGAGGCTCTGGAAAAGCGGGAGGCTGACAGTCGTCTCGGGCATGAAGGAACCCATGAGCGCGCCGACGAGGCAGAGGAGCGTTCCCGAGCCGGCGCAACCAAGACACATTGCACGGCTTGAAACCTTGCCGCCGATCGCGGCGCCGAGAAGACGGCCGACGAGCATGAGCACCATGAACGTCGCCGCGGTCGAACCTGCGATAACAGCTGCCTGCTCTACGGAAATGCCGGCGATTTTTAGAAGCGGAGAGGCCGGATTGTCGGGCTGGAGCCACAGACGCATATAGTTCTGGACGCCGATTTCAATACCCATATAGAGGAAAATGCCGATAACGCCGAAGCGGCAATGGCGGAAGGCTAGAGCGCTCTTCTCCAAGACGACATTGGAGGAACGGGAAGTCGGGTTCTGAATCGGCAAAAGCGATATTATTATCGTTGCGACGATGAAGACTGCGGCCGCGGCAAGAAGGACGCCGGAAATATCGGCGAACTGGGTATCCTTGGTGATCTTGCCGACGATCGAGCCCAGCACGATAGGCGCGGATGCGCCGCAGAGCGAGTTGAAAGCACTGCCGCCGAGGTTGAGCTGGTTGCCGCGGTTGCCGCCGCCGACAATCTGGTTGAGCATCGGGCAGATGACCGTGTTGAGCAGGCAGTTCGAGAAGCCGCTCACGAGCGCGCCAAGAAGATAGATTATCCAAGCAGCCGGAACAGCGCCAATCAGGCCCATCGACGCTTCAAGCTTGCCCGAAAGCACTTGGACCAGAACGCCGAGTGCGCCGGAACCGGTGGCGAGCAGCGCCGTCTTCTTGTAGCCGATCTTTTGCAGCAACTTGCCGGCCGGATACCCCATGATGAGGTATGCGATGAAGTTCATGGAGTTGCCAAGCATGCCGAGGACGTTCGACCCGCCGGGAAGTTTATACTTCCAGACGTCGCCCGCAGGCGCCGCGAGGAATGTGACAAAGCCCGCCATTGCATATAGGGCGAACATAGTCACGATTGCGATAAAGTTACCGCTCTTCTTTTGATCTTCGGACATAACGCAACATCTCCGTTTGTAAGATTATGTGAATTATACCATAAATACGGGGCAAGGGTCAAGGGGAGGAAGCCGGCGGACGGAAATTCACCAGCCGGCTTCCGGCGAATCTTCAGGCCTTGGGCGGGACGGGAAGTTTGACGCCAGGCTTTGGCGGGAGTTTGAGACCTGCGGGATTGAGGGCGGGCTTGGGCGGGAGCTTGAGGCCTGCGGGATTGAGAGCGGGCTTTGGAGGAAGTTTGATGCCGGCGCCGAGTGCGGGCTTCGGGGGAAGCTTAAGTCCAGGCTTGACAGCCGCAGGAGCAGGTGCGGGCGCAGGCGCGGGTGTAGGTGCGGGAGCCTTCATCGCTTCCGGAACGACGGCCTTCGCAGGTTCTGCGATCGTTTCGTTGATTCCGGGGATCGTGGGCTTGGTGAGAATCGTGGGAGCGTTTTCGGCCGCTGCGGCAGCGAGGGCGGCCCCGCGCTGCGCCGCTTCCGCAGGGGTGATGGATGCAGGGGCGCCGTCAGCCTGCAACTCGACACTCACGCTCATCGTGCCGAACCTGAGCTGTGCGCCGCTCTCAAGTTTCGCCGGCGCCTCGAGTTTGGCGCCGTTCAGGAACGATCCGTTCGTGCTGCCGAGGTCTTCGACGTACCACGCGCCATCCTTCGTGTAGATCTTTGCGTGGTGGCGGGAGAGGCTGTCGACAAGCGGTGCAATCGTATTGCCAATCTCGCGACCGATCGTCACTTCAGTTCCGGAATTGAAAAGATACCCGAGCGACACGCTCTGGATGTTGGCGATAAGCTGCAGTTTCATCTTTGTTCCTGTGTTGAGTGTTATATTGTGCCGTGATTATATCAAATTCGCCTCACAAAGGTCAAGTGGAAACAGAGGCGCAAGCGAAATTACGCATTCTTGCTCTTAAGTTCCTTGGCGAGCTTCGCGGCGTCGGCGGCGAGAGATTCGATCTTCGCCCAGTCGCCTGCGGCAATTGCATCCTTCGGCGCGATCCATGTTCCGCCGCAGCAAATGATCTCGGGGACGGCGAGATAGTCGCCGACGTTCGAGAGCTTCACCCCGCCCGTGGGCATGAACTTCACGCCCGTCCAGCGGAATGCGCCGAGCAAATCCTTGATATATTTCACGCCTCCGGCGGATTCGGCCGGGAAGAACTTGACCATCTTGCATCCAAGGGCGAGCGCCTGGGAAAGTTCCGAGGCAGTCGCAACGCCCGGGCAGAACGGGATGCCGAGCTTGTTCGCCGCATCGACTATCGCAGGGTCGAAACCCGGAGCGACGCACGCCTCGGCGCCGGCCGCCTTCGCAGCGACGAGTTGCTCCAGCTTGAGCACGGTTCCGGCAATCAAAATCGCGCCGGGGACTTCCGCCTTGATTTTTCCGATCGCCTCAGCCGCGCATGCAGTGCGGAACGTCACTTCGAGCACCGGCAGACCGCCCTTCACGAGCGCACGGGCAAGCGGCACCGCCTTCTCGATGTCGTCAATTACGATTACTGGAATGACGCCGGCGGCGCCAAGAGTCTTTATCATATCCATTTTTTGAATCTTTCTCTCTTTGTTTATTTGATTTCAACATCGTCGCCGTCGCCGCCATAGGGAGGCGGCGAGACTCTCGCGCGCCAATCGTGGAACTCCCACGACGATTCCATGCGCGCGACAAGATACTCCCTATACCCTTCCTTCCATATCATCCAGGCGATCAAAATGCGGACAAAGCCCCAACTGCCGCCGGTCAGAATCGCGTGAAGCCCGGAAAGGCCAAGCAGGATCGCGACAACCCTTCCGACCCACATCGCGACCAAAGTCGCCTTCTCGCGCGAAAAGAACGCCCTGAGAACGCTGCGGAATATGCGACCGCCGTCGAGCGGGAAACCGGGAAGCAAGTTGAATGCGCCAAGCATCAAATTCATCCACGCCGTATACATAAAGACGAAATACACCCACTCGCTGCGAATCGGCAGGAACACAAGCGCGCCAAACCCGATGCCGCAAAGAAGGAACGAAACGGCAGGGCCCGCGATGGCCGTGAGAAATTCCTGCGAGGCTTTCCTGGGCAGCGCGATGAGAGACGCGCATCCACCGAGAAGCGAAATAGTTATATCGCGCGTCGCATAGCCGAATGCGCGCGCAGTCAATGCGTGGCCAAGTTCGTGCAGCACGACGGATATCGCCAAGAGCAGCGCCGCCGTGACGCCGTAGGAGAAACTCGAGAACGAATTGACGAAAATCAGCAGCAAAAAGGCAAACGAGATATCCACGTAGAGAGGAATCTCGAATACATCGCAAAGTTTGAACTTTGAAATAATCATATGTTGTGCATATTATATCATTTTCACCGCCTGCGGGTCAAATGGTCAAATGAATTCGAGACGGGGGAGATTCTCCGCCCAACGTATCGTTGCATCGGCCAGAGCGTCGAGGCAGGAATTTTTGTTCGCAAGATACTGCCCCGTCATCGCGCCGGACCCTGCGACATCGCTGACGACTTTCAAGGAATAGCACGGGATTCTGTTCAGCTCGCACGCATGTGCGATGGCGGCGCCTTCCATGTCGCGAAGAGTAGCGCCGAGTTCGCCGGCGATGAGGGCGTCGTCTGCGGGAGAATCGTTGAACCTGTCGCCCGTGGCAAGAGTCATGGGCTGAAACACGGACGCGAGACGGAGGTCGAAATACGGGCTCGTGCGACCATCGACAACTCCGATGCGCGTATTGTTGAGTTTGGCGAGATCGTAGTCGTATTCCACGGCGCGAGCGACTTCATACGCGCCGCCGACGCGCACGGCGTCGCCAAAGCCGCCGGCGAGGCCGGCGTTGCATATCGCCGTCGCGCCGAATTCCGAAATCGCCCGCTGCGTCGCGGCGGCCGCGGCGACTTTTCCGACGCCGGAGACTATGATGCGGACATCATCGCCCAAGGCGCGCCGGACGGCCTCGGCTTCGCACACCATCGCTATTATGAATATGGTCATGAGAGAAGAGGGAAATATGAAAATGTTGCCAATGTGAAAATGTTGCCAGTACCAATGTTGCCAATTTGCGATTTATGATTTACGATTTGCGATTTGTTTCAAGCATTCCCTTTTTTAGCATGGAACACAGGAGAGACAGGAGAGGGTAATCGCAAAAATCGAAAATCGAAAAATCGAAAATCGGTACTGGCAACATTTTCACATTGGCGGCATTTTCTTGTCATAGCGCTTTACGCCATCGACATATGTGGCGACGACGTCGGAGGCTTGCATTGAGTGAACTACGAGAGAAGCGAGGTCGTCGCAAAAAGCGAGATGCGGGGCGTCGAGATCGACGACGGCGAAATCCGCCGCCTTGCCGACGCGGATCTCGCCCGTCTCATCGCCGCGCCCGATCGCCCGCGCGCCGTTTATGGTCGCCATGTCGATTACTTCCCAAGGCGAAAGCACGGTAGGGTCGGCAAGACGCCCCTTTTGCAACAGCGAGGCGATATGCATCTCTTCGAACATATTGAGATTGTCGTTCGAGGCGCAGCCATCCGTGCCGAGGGCGACGTTGACGCCGTGCGCGAGAGCCTCGGCGACGCGCGCGAAGCCGCTCGCGAGTTTCATGTTGCTCGTCGGGTTGTGGACGAGCGTGACGTCCTTTTCGCGCATGATGTCGAAATCGTCGTCGCTCACCCACACGCAGTGTGCGGCATATGCGCCGCAATCGAGAAGTCCCGTCGAAGCGAGATACGCAATCGGCGTCATGCCATGTCGCGCGACGCACTCCTCGTGCTCCTTGCGGGTTTCTGAAACGTGGACGTGCAGAGGGCGCTTGAGCTCTCTGTTGGCGGCGGCGAGTTCGCGGCAGAATTTTTCATTTGTGAGATACTCTGAGTGGACGCAAATATCGCGCATGATGCGAGGGGCGGCCCGGCCTTTGCAATATGCGATGCATTCTTCGAGCCGCCCTGCCGGCGAGCCGTCCGGGAACGCAAGACCGACTCGGCAGAAGTTGCCCTTCATGCCTGCTGCCGAAAGCGCAGCCTCGCCCGTTTCAGGAAAATCGTACATGTCCGCTACGCAAGTCGTGCCGCCCGCAAGCATCTCGCGCGCGCCAAGGCTCACGCCCCTGGCGATATCTTCCGGACGCAACTTCGCCTCGCGCGGGAATATCGCTTCTTCCAGCCAGCGCTGCAACGGAAGTCCCGCGCCGACGCCGCGAAGGAGCGTCATAGCCGTATGCCCATGAGCATTCACGAGTCCCGGCAGCACAAGACGGTGCGGGGCGGCCGAACGTTCGCGTTCTTCGATTCGCGCAATGCGGCCGTTCGCGACGTAGATATCGCCTGTCGCGAATCGATGGCCGGGAAGCGCCATGATGACGTTTTCAAGGAGAGGCTTTGCCACGTCGTCCTTGCGCGGCGAAACGAGCTCCACTTGCGAAGCGAGCGAGGCGGCATCGCCGCGCGACGCGGCGAAAAGCGTCATTCCGTAATTCGCAATGGGGATGCCCGCCGCCTTCGCTTTCGCGATGCGGTTCATCACATCGCGCCGCGTCAGCATGCAGCCGCCGCATTGCACGACAAGCGCTATATCCTCCGCAAGAGGAAAATCGCCGCCGCTCGAAAAGACGAACTCGAGCTTCTTGCCGGTCAATTTCGAGAGCGCCTTCGGGAGCTTGACGGTGCCGATGTCGTTGCACTGGCGATGATGCGTGCAGCCTTCGGCGATCAGGACCTTGTCGCCATCCTTCAAACCCGCAATCGCCGCGACACCGCGCGCGAACTCTTCCACATCGCCTTTCTGGCGGGCGAAAAGGATGGAGAAACTCGTAAGAGGAACATCACATCCCTCCATAATCGCCTGCACTTCGCCAAACGCCTGCGAATCGGTAACAACGAGGCGCCAGCCGCCCGCTTTGAGAAGCGAAGAGAGCTGCGCAGGCTGGCACACCATGGCGCTCGCGCCGATGTCGAGACACTCGCGCACCACCTGCTGCTGGGGGAGAATGAGCCGGCCCTTGGGCGCGGATTCGTCGATCGGGCAGACGCAAAGGATTCTGTCGCCGCGCTCGACAAGCCCTTCCAGCAGCGCGCGCGGTTTCGCTCCAAGGTCGACGGCTGCGATCGCCTCCTTGAGCGCCTGGACGCTTTCGCCGCGCCTGTGGACAAACACCTTGACTCCTCGCCTTGCGCATTCATCGAGGAACGTCGCATCCGGCTCTTCATCGCCGACCGCGACCCAGACGGCGATATCGGCCGTAGCGAGCACGTCGAGCGATTTCTTTACGCGCATTTCTCCCAGCACGCCCGTATCGTCGAGACCCGCCGTGTCGGTGATAAGGCACGGGCCGAGCGGCAAAATCTCCATCGCCTTGGAAACCGGGTCGGTGGTCGTGCCCGCCACATCGCTCACGATGGAGATTTGCTGAGATGTAAATTCGTTCACAAGCGTCGACTTGCCTGCGTTTCGCAGACCGAAGAACGCGATGTGGATGCGCATGGAGCGAGGTGTGTCAAGCATAAAGAATTTTTTCGATTTTCGATTTTTCGATTGTTTCAAGCATTCCATTTTAACACAGAGGCACAGAGAAACAGAGATGCACAGAGAGAAGAATTTTTTCGATTGTTCGATTGTTTCAAGCATTCCATTTTCAACAACGGATTTGCTCGCGGCTAACGCCGCTCGCGAGCAAATCCGTTGTTGAAAACTCTGCGCATCTCTGTTCCTCTGTGCCTCTGTGTTAAAATGGAATGCTTGAAACAATCGAAAAATCGAAAAATTCTCAGTGTTGAATAGACGGGCTCTTTATTTCCAGACGCCGAGTCTCAAATACGGCAGGATGTTCTTCTCGAGCGTGGCGTCGAGGTCGAAGAGCGCGACGCCTGCGAGGCCGTATTTGCGGGCGATCAAAATCTGCTCGATCGCCTTGCGGGCGTCGAGACGGGATTCGTTTGCTGTTATGCCGATGCCGGCGATGGTGCGCGGCGCGTGCTTTTTGAGCGAAGCATGCTGGGCGACGAACGACTCGAACTTTACATTGTCTTCCGTGTAGTCCATCGGCACGACGTAGTCGACGATATGCGAATCCAGCCAGCCGGGCCAGTCCTGACCGACGGATGCGACGCACGCCGGATACTTGCCGAGCACGGCGACGGTAAACCATTTGGACTTCTTCACGCGCCCCCTCGCGCCGGCGACGAACTTCGATATCACGCCCGTGGCATTGGCGGGCTTGACGGCCCTCTCGTACCACCTGACGAAATCGAGGTGTATGCCGCCGACATTGTACTTCGCCTGTATTTCGTCGATCGCCTTGTAGATATGGTTGCGGACGTCCGGGTTGGCGGGATCGAGATATTCAGATAGTCCGCCGTCGCGCGTTTTCAGCCGCCACCCCTTCTGTTTGAAGTTTTCGAGGCGCTCCGGAGTCCCGCGTGTCGCATTGAAGCAAAGAATCCACGCATGGACGCGAATGCCAGAGCCGGCCGCGGCGGCGAGGCACGCCTTCAACTGGTCGCCCTCCTGCTCGAAAATCTTCGAGCGCGGCAACACGTCCGACGGATAATGCGCAAACGCGGCGCCCGCGACATTGAGAAACAAGTCGCTCACGCCCGCATCCTTGAGCACCTTCATCGTGCGCGGCCAATCGCCGGGATAGAGTCCGCACCCGGTATGGTCCCAGACGGCATGGATCTCGCCGCGCCGCGGCGTCTGGCAAGACGCGAACGAAGAAAGAGCGGCGATCTCGCGCGACTTGCGCGCCGCCGCATCCTTCGCATTCCAGAGCCTCGGCACGATCGCCCCCACAAGCGACGCGAGCAGTTGCGCCTTCAAATCCTCGTCGCCGTCTGCGAGCAGGACGTGGGTCATCCAATACCCCGCCGCCGTCGAAATCCAAGCCGCGTCGCCAGTCGAGCGCCGGGCTCTATCCGACCACGTCGCAATCACCCTTCCCTTGCCGGGGAGAGGTTCCGCGCGTTGCAGGACCGTGGACGTCTGGCGAATAGAGCGCGGCAGTCCGGCGGGGAATTTGGCGTTGAAATCCATGCAACTCCACTGCCCTGGATACGACGCCTTCGCATAGCCAAGCACTTTGACGCCCATCAGCCGCGAGAGCGCAGGCGACGAAGAATAGAAGACGACCAGCTTCCCGCCGCGATTCTTGTACGCGGCGATTGCATTCATATCCGCAGCGCTTGGTTCATCGTAGCCGATGAGGAACGCTATCTTCGCCGTCGCGAGCGCACTTGAAAGCCCTTTCGCATCGGCGACTTCGGCCGGGATTCCCTCGCCCTTGAGCCACCGGGCAGCATGACGCGCGAGGGATGTATAATACCCCGCTTCCTTTGCCACTACGCACACATCCCCCGCCCACGCCATTGCGCAGAAGAAGAAAGCGGCGAGCACAAAAAGAAAGCGCTTCATGACTGGCGGAATTCCAGATGTTCCAGAAGAGATCCAGAGCTTCTAGAGTCTTATCGTTCCAGCGGCGAGTTCGGCGCGGTAGGAGGCGACCGTGCGGCGCAGACCTTCGGCAAGCGAAATCTCGCTCTTCCAGCCAAGCGAACGGATGAGCGACGTATCGCAAAGCTTGCGCGGCGTACCGTCGGGCTTCGTCGAATCCCAGACAATCTCCGCCTTCGAGCCAGTCGCAGCCTTCACGGCTTCGGCGAGTTCACGGATCGTCACTTCCTCGCCCGAGCCGACGTTCATCAGATCGGGAGGGTTCTCGAGCCCGAGCGCGAAAAGACATGCAGCGGCGAGATCGTCGACATGCAGAAATTCGCGAATCGCCGAGCCCGTCCCCCACAGCGTCACCTTGCCCTTCGCCGTCTCGAACTTGCGGATGAGCGTGGGGAGGACGTGGCCGTGGACGATGTCGTAATTGTCCCCCGGTCCGTAGAGATTCGTCGGCATGAGCGAATGGTAGAGGAGGCCGCGCTCGCGACGCAGGAATTCGCACAACTTAAGCCCCGAGATTTTTGCAAGCGCATATCCCTCGTTCGTCTTTTCGAGCTCGCTCGTCAGGAGCGCGGATTCCGGGATGGGCTGCGGGGCCATGCGCGGATAGATGCAGGTGGAGCCAAGGAACAAGAGCCGCTTGACGCCGTGCGCGGCCGCCTCCCAGACGGTGTTCATCGCGATGAGCTCGTTTTCGTAGAGGAAGAGCGAGTTTGCGGCGGAATTGGCGCCGATGCCGCCGACGCGGGCGGCGGCGATGACGGCGACGTCGATTTTGTTCGCGGCGTAGAACTCCGCCACGGCCTTGCGGTCGGTGAGGTCGAGCTCCGAATGGGTGGCCGTTACGATGTTTTCACAGCCCGCGGCCTTGAGGGCGCGCACGACCGCCGCCCCCACCATGCCGCGATGCCCCGCCACGTAGATGACGCTAGACTTGTCCATCCTCAGGCCTCTTTGAATTTGCGTTCCTTCTCGGCAAGCGCGAGGTCGGCGTCGACCATCAGTTTGACGAGTTCTTTGAAGCGGACTTTCGGCTCCCAGCCGAGTTCGCGCTTCGCTTTGGAGGCGTCGCCCAGGAGCTGGTCGACTTCCGTCGGACGCGTGTAGCGCGCATCATACTCGACGTACTTCTCCCAATCGAGCCCGACATGGCCGAACGCCTCGGCGAGGAACTCCTTCACGGAATGCATCTCGCCCGTGGCGAGGACGAAATCCTCCGGCTTGTCGTGCTGGAGGATCCTCCACATGCCCTCGACGTAGTCTGCGGCGTAGCCCCAGTCGCGCAGGGAATTGATGTTGCCCATGTAGAGCTTGTCCTGAAGGCCGACCTTGATGCGGCCGACGGCGCGAGTGATCTTGCGCGTCACGAACGTCTCGCCGCGGCGGGGCGATTCGTGGTTGAAGAGGATGCCGTTCGACGCGAACACGCCATACGCCTCGCGGTAGTTCCTCACCGCCCAGTACGAATAGAGCTTCGCGACTGCATACGGGCTGCGCGGGTAGAACGGCGTAGTCTCCTTCTGCGGGACTTCCTGCACGAGGCCGAAGAGCTCGGAGGTCGAAGCCTGGTAGAACTTCGTGAGCTTGGCGCGACCCGTGAGGTGGATCGCCTCGAGAAGCCTCATCGTGCCCAAGGCGTCGACGTCGCCCGTGAACTCCGGCGAATCGAACGAAACGCGCACGTGGCTCTGGGCGGCGAGGTTGTAGATTTCGTCCGGCTGCGTTTCATACACGAGGCGCACGAGGTTGGAGCTGTCCCCCATGTCGCCATAGTGCAGGAAGAGCGTCCTCCCGTTGACATGCGGATCCTGGTAGAGGTGGTCGATGCGGCCCGTATTGAACGTGGACGCACGACGGATGAGCCCGTGGACTTCATAGCCCTTGGAGAGCAGCAGCTCCGCGAGGTAGCTTCCATCCTGACCGGTGATGCCTGTGATGAGTGCTTTTTTCATATGTGTTTTTCCATGAAATGGTTGAACGTGCTATTTGACAATGAAACCGAGGCGCATGCCGTGCGAGGCCTTGAGAAGGACGGCGTCGCCAGGGCGGAGCACTTCGCCGAGCTTCGCCTTGAGCGCGGCGGCGTCCGGGAAACGAAACGCGGCGGCGCATTTCGACGCAGTCTCGCCGACGGCGACGACGAGGTCCATGCCGCATTTGGCGGCGTGGTCGAAGACGGCGGCGTGGTATACGGGCGCATCCGGGCCGAGTTCGAACATGTCGCCGAGGATCGCCACATGGCGGCGACCTGGGAAGCGGGCGGCGAACGCGTCGAGGGCGGCAATCATCGCGTCCGGGTTGGCGTTGTAGGTATCGTCGATGAACGTGATGCCGTCCGGGCCGTCGATTTCTTTTGCGCGTCCATCGGGGAGCGAGAGGTTTTCAAGCGCGGCGATTGCCGAATTTTCCGCGAGACCGAAGCGCTCTGCGACCGTGAAGGCAAGCGCGGCGTTCGCCTGGTTGTATTCGCCGGGGAGGACGTTCTCCACGGCGGCGGCGAGACGCGGCGGCAGAGGCCGCGCGACAACGAGCGGCGTCGCGCCGGCAGTCTCGCGCAGCACGTCCGCAGCATGGCATCCCGCGGGTATGACGCCGAACTCTTTGGCGGCTTTCAATATCGCGCCCTTCTCGCGCGCAATGCCCTCGCGTGTGAGGAAGAACTCCAGGTGCGCCGTCCCGACGTTTGTGACGATGCCGACGTCCGGCGCGCCTATCGCCGCGAGCGCCGCGATCTCGCCAGGATGGTTGGAGCCCATTTCCAGAATGAGGAAGTCGAGCGCATCCGGCGCGTTGACGATCGTGAGCGGCACGCCGATGTGGTTGTTGTAGTTCTCCTCGGTCGCGTATGTCCTGCCGAGGGCGGAAAAGAATACTCGCAGAAACTCCTTCGTCGTAGTCTTGCCGGAAGACCCCGTGACCGCGATCACCTTCGCATCCATCGCGGCGCGGCGCGCCTTCGCGATGCGCACTAGTTCATCGAGGCCGTCGATCACGCCGGCCGCGCCCTTGGCCATCGCCTGCGGTATGAAGTCGTGGCCGTCGCGCCGCTCTCCCTTGATCGCGACGAAGTACATCCCGGGCTCGAGAAGCCGCGTATCGTAAGTCGCTTTCATTTTATTCAGCACACCCCGCGGCTTGAATTGCGGTAGAAGGCGACGAGCTCCTTGATTTCAGGGAGCTGCTCGATGTCGTTCTCGACGCGGTCGAGCGCCTGCGTGCGGTTGAGGCCGCTGCGGTAGATGAAGCGGTGCGCCTCCTTGAGCGCCTGCACGGTCTCCTTGGCGAAGCCGCGGCGCGTGAGGCCCACTATGTTCACGCCGATTACCTTCTGGTTGCCCGCTTCTTCGTCGACCAGCATGTAGGGCGGCGAATCCTGGCGGATTTTCACCATGCCGCCGGTCATCGAATGCTTGCCGACGGTGACGAACTGGTGCGCGGCGCAGCATCCGCCGACGATCGCCCAATCCTGAAGATGCACGTCGCCCGCGAGCTGCACGCCGTTCGAGCAGATCACGTGGTTGCCGAGGATGACGCCATGCGCCGCGTGGCAGTATGCCATGAAGAGGCAATCGTCGCCTATGACCGTCTTCTCGCCGTCCGCCGTGCCGAGGTGGATGGTCGCGAATTCGCGTATCACCGTGCGGTTGCCGATTTCAACGTAGCTGACGCTGCCCTCTTTGTACTTGAGGTCCTGCGTCTTCATGCCGACGAGCGCGTAGGGGAAAATCTGGCTCATCTCTCCGATGGTCGTGTGGCCGTCCACGATCGCGCCCTGGCCGATCGTCGTGCCGTTGCCGATTTTGACGTCAGGCCCGATGTGCGCATAAGGCCCGATTGCGACATCTTCGCCCAGCACGGCGCCATCTTCAACTATCGCGGTAGGATGTATCTTGGCCATGGAATCTCCTTGTTATCTGTTTTTTGAAATAAACTTCGCCGCCAGCGCCAGAGTCAGCGCGACAGGCGTCCAGATCAGAATCTCCGGATGGATCGCGTAGCTCATCTGCAGGCTGATCATAAGCATGACGAGCAGGTAGTAGCCGATCGCCACGGCGAGGGAAATCGCCATGCCGATCGTGCTCTCCTTGCGCTGGGCGCGTATGCCGAGCGGCACGCCGATCATTATGAAGCAGAACGACGCGGCTGCGAACACGAAACGTTTTGAGAGCTCGACCTTGAGCTTGCTGCGGGCGCGCTTCAGATTGCGCTTTATCTTCTTCACCTCGTCCGGCGCGACTTCGCCGTCCTTTTCGGCGTGGGCTATAGCGCGCTCGTTCAGGTTCTTCGTCTCTTCGAGTTTTTCCACGAGTTCCCTGAAACGCATATCTTTGCCCTTCTTCGTGTACTTCGTGTCGGCAAGGGCGTCCTTCACGGTATACTGGTAGCGGGCGATGCGTGCCATGCCGGGGTGCTCGGCGTCGATGGGGTCGACCGTCATGTTGTAGAGGTCGAGATTTATGTCGCGCCCTTCGCTTTCGACAAGCGCCTTCGCGGCCGTTATCGTCCGCTCGATACGCGAATCGGAGTAGTCGAAGACTACGAGATCGCGCAGCCAGTTCCCCTCCTTCGCGCCGAAATAGAGCTTCACCTTGGGGAAGTCGTCTATCCAGAGCCCCGGCTCCAGCAGTTCGAGGCCCGTATCCACGGAGACCTTCGACTTGAGGCTCCGCCGCACTTCGTGCTCGCGAGGGACGATTTCGTTGTTGATCCACGCGCCAAAGAGCGCACAGGCAAAGCCGAACATCATCGGCCACTTCATGACGGAAACGAGATTCACGCCGCACGCCCTCATAGCCGCAATCTCGCTGTCCGCCGACAGCCGCGAAAAGACGAGCACGCTCGAAACGAGCAGCGCGAGCGGTATCGTCCACTGCATCGTCTCGGGCAGGCAGACCGACGCGAAATCCCAGACAAACGCAATCGAAACGCCGTCGAGTATGAAGGAGACGATCTGCACCATCAGCCCGATCGTGAGCACGAAGCTCAAGACGAGAAACGCCAGCGCGAAACTCGTCAGGAACGATTTGAAGACGTATTTTTCGATTGTTTTCACGAGATTAAAAGTTGAAAAGTTGAAAAGTTGAAAGGTTGAAAAGACTGCGGGCATTCTGGCATTTCTAGATTTCTCAGTTCCTGGAGCTTTTAGGCTTTTCAACTTTTCAACCTTTCAACCTTTCAACTTTTCAACTTTTCAACTTCAATAGGAAATTATTCTTCTTGCCCTGCTTGAGGACGGCGATGCGGCCGTCGACGAGGTCGGACTCGGCGAACACGCGCGCAACGTCGACCTTCTCGCCGTTGAGCGAAAGCCCGCCCTGCTGCGCCATGCGCCGCGCCTCGCCGTTGGACTTGAACATCCCCGCCGCCGCAGCCACTGCGTACACGCACTTGCCGACGACTTCCTCCTTGGCGAGCGTCGCGGACTTGACGTCCTTGAAAATCTCTTCAAGCTCCGCCGCGCTCTTGCCGGCCACGTCGCCGCCGAAAAGCGTCTTTGTGGCCCCGAGCGCCGTCTTGAGTCCTTCTTCGCCGTGGACGAGCAGCGTCAGCTCTTCGGCCAGCAGCTTCTGCGCAAGGCGCTCTTCCGGACGCTTCTTCGATTCTTCCTCGATCGCCGCGATCTCTTCGAGCGAACGCATGGAAAAAACCTTCATGTAGCGTATCACATCGGCGTCGGCGACGCGCAAGAAGTATTGGTACCAATCGTAGACGCTCGTCATTTCCGCGTTCAGGAAAAGCGCATTGCCCTCTGACTTGCCGAACTTGCGGCCGGCTGAATCGAGGAGGAGCGGGAACGTGAGCCCCCAGACGGTCTTGCCGCGCATGCGGTGCACGAGGTCGGTGCCGGCCGTGATGTTGCCCCACTGGTCGCCGCCGCCCACTTCAAGCTGGCAGCCGTAATTGTCGTAAAGGTGCAGGAAGTCGTTGCCCTGGAGGATCTGGTAGGAAAATTCCGTGAACGTGAGCGCCCCTTCGCTCGCTTCAAGCCTCTTCTTGACGGACTCCTTGGCCAGCATCTGCGGTACGCGGAAATTTATGGCGATGTCGCGCAGAAACTCTATCGCGCTTGTACCTTTGTACCAGTCGTAGTTGTCGACCATGATGGCGGCGTTGGGGCCGTCGAAGTCAAGGATGCGCGAAAGGTTCTCGCGTATGCCCTTCTTGTTCTCAGCCACCTGCTCGACGGTCAGCATGTTCCGTTCCGCGCTCTTGCCGGAGGGATCGCCGATGAGGCCCGTCGCCCCGCCCACAAGCGCGATTACCCTGTGACCGGCCTTCTGGAATCGACGCAAAACCATGATCGAGACGAGATTCCCCGCCTGCAGACTGCGAGCGCTGGGGTCGAACCCGCAATACAGCGTCAACGGCTTCTCCATCGCCTCGGCTATTGCTGGATCGGTTAGGGACTCCACCAGCCCCCGCGCCTTCAATTCTTCAAGTAGTTTCATGGCCGTATATTATACCATTTCACAGGCCAAAGGGTCAAGGCTGGTTAGGAGTTGTAAGTTGGTAGTTCGCAGTTGGGGGAAGGGGCGCGGGGGAGGGGGCTTTGCGCCAAGGAGGCGCGGCTTTAGCCGCACGCTCCTTAATGCTACGGCCTTGGGCAAGCACGGCCCTCCCATGCTTTTATTTCGACTTTTCAACTTACAGTCAAGTCAGCAGGCCTACCGAGCCGATTTGATTTGATACCTATGACTTTTGAAAGTGATACCTATGACTTTGCGGAGTGATACCTATGACTTTTGAAAGTGATACCTATGACTTTTGAAAGTGATACCTATGACTTTGGGATTTGATACCTATGACTTTGGAAATGACAGTTGCGACTTGGCGGGGGACAGGGAGGGGGTGTCGTTTTAGCCGCTTGCCCAGGTGGATCACATAGCAGCCGCAATGGCCTGTCACTCAGGGCTGCCATTTTCCATAATGCAAAAAGCTCTCCGCCGACGCTTGGGATCGCGCGTTGCGCTTTCCTTCCCGTCGACGGAGAGCCTGGGTCTCGTCCTTCTACTTCTTCTTCGCAGGCGCCTTCTTCGCAGGCGCTTTCTTTGCAGGAGCGGGCTTCTTGGCTGGGGCCTTCTTGGCAACGACCTTCGCGGTCTTGGCCGCAGGCTTCTTCGCTTCAGCCTTCACAGCAACCTTCTTGGTCGCCACAGGCTTGGCAGCTGCCTTCGTCTTGGGCGCAGGCTTCTTGGCCGCTGCAGGTTTCTTCGCAGGCGCCTTTTTGGGTGCCGGTGCTTTCTTTGTCGCCATCTACTGGCTCCTTTCTTTGAGTTTCGACCTACCGGTCGTATGCCTGTATTTTAGCATTTTTTGCGACTCGAAACAATCGAAAACATCAAAAAACGGCATTTTCGGGCGATTTTCCCGCTTCGCACGCTTTCTGGCGCCCTCTCTCGCCGCTGGGAAAAGCCTCGCGCGCCCTGCGAGCTTCGCGCAAGTAGAAAGTAGAAAGTAGGCAGTAGGAGATTTGGAGGCAAGGAGACGCGGCTTCAGCCGCGCACCCTTGCCGCTATGGCATCTCCTACTTCCTACTTGCGCGAACGCCACTCGTGGTATTCGGTGAATCCGCCCTCGAACCAATACGTGGAGCCGTCGGGTTCGAATGCGAGGATGTGAGTGGCGATGCGGTCAAGGAACCAGCGGTCGTGGGAGACTACCATCACGCAGCCGCCGAAATCCTGCAAACCTTCTTCGAGCGAGCGGAGTGTGGCGACGTCGAGGTCATTCGTGGGTTCGTCCAGCAGTAGGAGGTTGCCGCCGGAGGCGAGGAGTTTTGCGAGGTGGACGCGGTTGCGCTCGCCGCCGGAAAGGACGCCCACCTTCTTCTGCTGTTCTGCGCCTCGGAAGTTGAAGCGCGAACAATACGCGCGGCCGTTCATCATCGTCGTGCCTGCAAGACGCACGAATTCACCGCCGCCGGTGATCGCTTCGTATACTGTCTCGTCGGGCTTGAGTTCGCTGCGCGTCTGGTCGACGTATGCGAGCTTCACCGTCTCGCCCACCGTGAGAGTTCCGGCAAGCGGCTTCTCCTGGCCGGTGATGAGTTTGAAAAGCGTCGTCTTGCCGGCGCCGTTCGCTCCTATGACACCGACGATACCGCCGCGCGGCAGATCGAAGTTGAGGTCGGAATAGAGCACCCTGTCGCCAAAGCCCATTTTCACATGCTCGGCCTTGACGACGAGATTGCCGAGCCGCGGCCCCGGCGGTATGCGTATGACGAGATCGTCCTCGCGCGTGGAGACTTCCTGCTTCTGCAATTCTTCGTATCTCTCGACGCGCGCCTTCGCCTTTGCGTGACGGCCCGAGGGGTTGGTCTGGATCCACTTGAGTTCGTTTTCAAGCAGCTTCTGGCGGGACTTCTCGACCTTCGCTTCGCGAGCCAGCATGGCCTCCTTCTGCTTGAGCCATTCCTCGTAGTTGCCCTTGTAGGGATAGCAGATGCCGCGGTCGAGCTCAAGGATCCAGTCGGTGACGTCGGAAAGGAAGTAGCGGTCGTGCGTGACGACGATGAGCGTGCCTTTGAACTCCTTGAGGAACGCTTCGAGGCGGAACGTCGTCTCGGCGTCGAGATGGTTCGTGGGTTCGTCGAGAAGAAGGACGTCCGGGTTGGAAAGTATGAGGCGGGCAATCGCGACGCGGCGGCGTTCGCCGCCTGAGAGGACCGCCACCTTGCGCGAGCCGTCCGGGCAGCCCATGTCCGCCATGCGGCGCTCGACGAGGCTTTCGAGGTTCCAATAGTCGTTGCGATCGATTATTTCCTGGATGCGCTCCATCTCGGCCGCGGCCTTGGGGTCGTCGAGTTCGCAGCAAAGGTCCTCGTAGCGCGTCACGAGCGCCTGCGCCTCCGCGACGCCCTCCATCACGGTCTCGAGCACCGTCTTGCCGTCGTCGAGCTCCGGCTCCTGGGGAAGGTAGCCGACTTTGGTGCCCTTGGCGACTTGCACCGTCCCCATCAGCTCCTTGTCGAGCCCGGCGAGTATCTTCAAGAGCGAAGACTTGCCGGCGCCGTTCGCGCCGATTACGCCGATGTGCGCACCGTAGAAGAAACTCAGGTTCACGTCTTGCAAAATCGTCTTGGTGCCGACCTGCTTCGTAACGTCGATCAACGAGAATTGGTATTCGCCTGCCATGGTGGTGTTTTATTTTTCGGTTTTCCGGTTTGCAAAATGGAAGTAGAGCGCGAGATCGGTGGAGACGAGCGCCATGTCGACGAGATAGACGAGACAAAGCCAAAGTTTCGTGCCTTCGACGAGGTGCGCGGCGATGCCGCACATGTAGCCGACGAGCACGATCGCCATAAACATGGGGGACTTGCCGTCGACGCGTTTCGAGCGCCACGTCTTTGCGATAGCGAACGGCCACGAAAAGCCGAACGCGAACAACATTGCAAATTCGAGAATTTGTGAGAGCATGAAAAGTTGAAAGGTTGAAAGGTCTAGAACATCTAGAACTTCTAGAACATCTAGTATATCACTTAATGATACCTCCGCACAGCACTTTCTTGCGGTCGGGGGAATAGAAGACGGCGCTTTGGCCAGGTGCGACGCCTGCGATGCCGTCCGGGAATTCGCAGTGCGAGCCGGTCAGAATCGCGTTTTGGCGCGGCGCGCCGGCGGAACGGACTTTGACGGATACTTCGATCGGCTCGTCGGCCGGAGGGATTGAAACCCAATTCATGTCGACGACGTCGAGCGACGTCTTGACAGCGTCCTCTGCGCGTCCGACTACGACGCGGTTTGCGCAGGCGTTGATGTCGACGACGTACCACGGCGTCCCGCCACCGCCGATGCCAAGCCCCTTGCGCTGACCTATGGTGAAATGCCAGAATCCGTCGTGATGCGCGAGAACCTTGCCTTCGAGGTCGACTATCACGCCCTCGCGCGGCGGCGCGCCTATGAGTTCTGCGACGTCGCCTGAATAGAAATCCTGCGAGTCCGGCTTGTCGGCCGCGGCCAACCCAGCCTTGCGCGCAATTTCGCGGACCTCCTTTTTCGTCATGCCGCCGAGCGGGAAGATGTGGCGCTCGAGCTGGCTTTGCGAAAGGCGATAGAGGAAGTAACTTTGGTCTTTCGCCTCGTCGACGGCTCTCCAGAGTTCGGTGCGGCCGTCCGTACCCGGCATCGTACGGGCGTAATGGCCGGTCGCGAAACGTTCGAACTTAAGCCCGCTCTTGAGCGCGAGGTCGGGCAAGAGGCCGAACTTCATCAGCGCATTGCAGCGGACGCATGGATTTGGAGTACGCCCGGCGAGATACGTAGAGCGGAAATTCTCGATTATCGCCTTGTCGTATTCGTCGGCGCAATCGAATACGCGGTATTCAATGCCGATTTTCTTTGCAAGAGCCGCCGCGCATTCAATGTCCTTCTCCTCGCCGGCGCCGAAGCATGCATCGCGCTCGCCGCCTTTATAGCGCCCTTCGCGCCACAACTTCATTGTAATGCCGATTACTTCGTGGCCCGCCTCCTTGAGAAGAAGCGCCGCCACGGATGAATCGACTCCGCCGGATAGTCCAATTGCAACAGTCATGGCCAGTTGACAGTTAGCAGTTAGTAGTTAGTAGTTAGTCCTAAGTCCGAAGTCCCGAGTCCTAGATGAACTAGAGGTTCTATAAGATCTAGAGGCGCTAGACTTTTCAACTGCGTCCACTTAGGACTCAGGACTTGATCGGAGAAGCCACGCCGAGCTTGTTTATTTTGTAGTTCATCATGCGCGGGGAGATGCCGAGTTCGCGGCCGGCCGCGGCACGGTTGCCGTCATGACGGGCGATGGCCTCTTCCAGGACGCGCTTCTCGAATGCGCGGACCTGCTCGTCCAAGGTGCATCCGGAACCGGGAAGGAACGGGTCTTCTGCGAATTCGGGGGTCTGGATGTTCGGAGGGAGGTTGTAGCCGTGGATGCAATCGTCCTTCGCGGTGAGGACGGCGCGTTCGATGCAATTCTCAAGTTCGCGGACGTTGCCCGGCCATGCGTACGAGAGCATCATGCTCGCGGCAGGCGGCGAGATGCGCACTACGCGTTTAGAGTACCGCGCCGACATCTTCGCCATGAAATGCTCGGCAAGAAGCAATATGTCGCCGGTCCGCGCCGAAAGCGGCGGCATGGAGATTGGAAACACGCAGAGACGGTAGTAGAGGTCCTCGCGAAATTGCTTCTTCGCCATCAGCTCTTCAAGGTTGCGGCTGGTGGCGGCGATGAAACGGACATTCGAGCGGAGGACGTCGTTCGAACCGATGCGCGAGAACGTGCGCTCCTGGAGGAAGCGCAGCAATTTGACCTGCGTCGGCACGGAGAGATCGCCTATTTCATCGAGGAAAAGCGTGCCGCCGTCGGCCTCCTCGGCGCGTCCGATGCGACGGGATAATGCGTCGGTGAACGCGCCCTTCTCGTGGCCGAAGAGCTCGGATTCGACGAGGTTCTCGGGCAGAGCGGCGCAGTTGAGGATTACGAACGGCTTGTCGCGACGCGAACTCGCGCGCTGGATGGCACGGGCGACGAGTTCCTTGCCTGTTCCGGATTCGCCGCGTATGAGCACGGTCGCGTCCGACGGTGCGACTTCGGAGATCTGTTCGTAGATGGCGCGCATTTCGCGCGACGAACCGATTATGTCTCCGCTGCCGTCGCCCAGCCTCGCGCGAAGGCGGCGATTCTCATCGGCCAGGGCGTCGCGTTCTGCGCATTCCTCTCGGCATACGGCGGCGGCGTCGGCGGTGATGTTGGCAATAATCTCGAGGAGCGCGACGTCCTTCACCAGCGACACGGAGTCGGACGCGGCGCGGTCGACGCTGAGAGTGCCTATCACCTGTCCAAGATGCGTCAGCGGCACGCAGATGAAAGAAATCGCCTCGTCGGCGGCGCGCGCGCCGGTCCTGTTCAGGAAGCGGCGGTCTTTGCGTACGTCGCGCACGACCTCCGCCTTGCCGCTACGGGCGACGGCGCCTGTTATGCCCTCTCCGACGCGATAGCGGCCAAGGGATTTTTCTTCTGCGTTGAGTTCTTCCGTCGAGGCCTCGATCTTCAATTCATCGCCTTCGAGGAGCGTGAACGTCCCGCGCAGCATACCGAGGCGCGTATGGAGAATATCGAGCACGGTCTCCAACAGCGAGCGGACGTTCTTCTCTCGAACGATCACTCTCGTTATTTCCTGCAACACAGGAATCTCTGGCGGCAAAGGGGTCATTTAAGTCAGTAGTTGGTAGTTAGCAGTTGGTCTCCCTGTGCGGCATGATGGTTCCCGCAAAATGCTCTTTCACGTTCGTGGCGTCAGGCTCTTGACAACTGCCGACTGCTCGCTGTTTTCTCGATTCCTCCGCGCGGAATGCGAGCGCGTGGGATTCGAGAGCGGAATCGAGGAGCGCCGCGTAGCGCGCGGGGGATGTGCGTTTGACAAGGTTGTAGAACGCGGCCATGACGGCGCGGTCGCCGCCGCCATGCGCGCCGGCAGGCTGCGCAGGCGTTATCACGCGCTCTTCCCCTGCAAACGGCTTTACGACTATCTTCTCTCCATCGGCGACGATTTCAGCCCGCGTTCCGTAGAAATGCGTCATCCGTCTGCGCTCCTTGGAATACGCTTCCATTTCCAGCGTGACTGTGAGGCCGCCATCGAACTCCATCAGCGTGGTCTGGTGGTCGACGGAATCGTTTTTGCCAAGGTAGACGCATTCACCGTAGCGACTGTTGGCGACGACCTCATCCATCGCCGCGTCCGAGTCGTCCGGGAAATGGTAGCGCAAGGCAGTTTCGTCGCGGTAGAGACGTACGGCGTCAAAGGGGCATGTCGAGCGCACGGGGCAGTCGATGCAGCGCGCGGCGGCGCGCGGCGGTTTGTTTTCCGGCCGCCAGTGCGAGAGCGCGCCGTAGCTCGCCATGCGCTTCAAGCGGCGCGAACCGGTCCACCAGACGATCAAATCGAAATCGTGCGAGCACTTCTGGACGAGCGTGCCTGTGCCGTCTTCCTCGCGCGCCCAGTTGCCGCGACAGAATGCGTGGGCCGCTTTGGCATGACCGATGGCGACGAGGTGGTGGATGCTCGTGATGTCGCCTGCGACGCCTGAACGCAACACTTCCTGCAACGCGCGGTAGTAGTTGGAATAGCGCAACACGTAGCACGTCAGAACCGCACAACCGCTCGCCGATCTCGCCGTGCGTATCTCTTCGCACTCGGCCCACGAGCATCCGACCGGCTTTTCGAGGAGGACGTGAAGACCCTTGGCGAGGGAGGCGAGCGTCGCATCCTTGTGCAACGCGTCGGGGAGCGCCACCACGACCGCCTCGGCCCCGGTGTCGGCCGCGAGCGCGTCATCATACGATGCGAAAACCGGGGCGACGGAGGTTTCGAGGAGCGGATCGGCAATGCCGACTATCTCAAACTCGTCAGCATGCGCAAGGGCGTATTCTCCATACGCCCTTCCGCGCACACCATAGCCGAGAATGAGGATTTTCATCAGCTTCTCAAGTACGCGCTGTAGGCCTTGTAGGTGTTCCAGATGTCGTCCTTGGCGGCGAGTTCCCAAGGCGCGTGCATATTCATGAGCGGCGTGCCCATGTCGAGCACCTTCATGCCAAAGCGCGACATGTATTGCGCGATCGTCCCGCCGCCGCCCTTCTCCATCTTGCCGAGCTCGGCCATCTGCCAAACGACGTCGCCCTCGGCCATGATCCGGCGGATCTCGGCCACAAACTCGGGGCCGCAGTCGCTGGAGCCGGATTTCGACGTTCCGCCCGTATACTTGGACGCTGCGACGCCCTTGTGGAAACGCGCTTCGTTTCCGGTCGAATTGACATCGGGGAAGTGCGGGTCGGCGACGGCCGTGACGTCGGCCGAAAGCATCGACGACTTTTCGAGGGCGCGGCGGACCATTATATCCTTCGCATTCTTCTCCTGGCGCTCGATGAGCTCTGCGACCGTGTTTTCAAAGAACGAGCTCTGCATGCCCGTGGAACCCATGGAGCCGATTTCCTCCTTGTCGCACATGAGGATGGAAGCCGTCACGTCCGGGACTTCGTTCGCCGCGTCGATAAGCGCCTTGAGACCGGCGAATGAACAGACGCGGTCGTCGTGGCCGTAGCCTGCGATGAGGGCGCGGTCGAAACCGATTTCGCGCGGCATGCCGGCGGGGACGATTTCGAGTTCGGCGCTGAGGAGATCCTCTTCGTCGACTTTGTACGTCTTCTTGAGGAACTCGACGAGGCCGTTCTTGTCGGCCTTGGGCTCGGCGGAGGCGTCGTCGCCGTCTTTTTTGTCCTTCTTGGGCGCGGCGTAGGTGGTCCAGGCGATCACATCAAGGTCTTCTGCGGGGAAGAACTCGTCGCGCGTCTTCTTTGCCTGGTCATAGCCGAGGTGCGGGAGAATGTCGGAAATGAGGAATGCGGGGTCGCCCGGCTTGTCGCCGACTTCGATCTGCACCTTCGTGCCATCCTTGCGGACGATAGTCCCGTAGAGCGCGAGGGGACGCACGAGCCACTGGTATTTTTTGATGCCGCCGTAGATGTGGCAATCGAAATAGACGTAGCCGCCCTTCTCGTAGAGCGGCCGCGGCTTGAGGTCGAGGCGCGGCGCGTCGGTGTGACCGCCGACGACTTTGAGACCTGCCTCGGCAATAGGCTTTTTGCCAATCACCGCCGCCATGACGGTGCGGTCCTCGTAGCCGCGGTAAACCTTGTCACCCGCCTTCAAAGTCTTGTACTTGCCGATTTCCTTGAAACCGGCTTCCTCCAAAAGGCGCACGCTCTCTGCATAACTGCGGCGTTCGGTCTTTGCGATCCCCAAGTAGCGCATGTATTCGGCGCAATACTCGGCCATTGGTGTGTACGAAATTTTCATAGCCGTATATTATACCATATCGCAGAGGAAGAGGGAAGAGGGAAGAGAAAAATTCAGGGCGACGGCATTTACTTTTGCCGCTTCTAAAAGTAAACTTGA
>DFGB01000007.1:0-509 GCA_002371135.1 Verrucomicrobia bacterium UBA3761
CGCTTCAAGATACCCACGGAGCTCGCGGGCATAACATGGAAACCCGATTACGGCACCTGGCCGAAGCCGCGCAAGCTCATAAAAGATAAGGATGGAAGGGCGTTTGAAACAGGTACGTGGAAGGACAAGCGCATCGCAGGGTCGGCGCTTCTCAAGGCATCCGGAGCGGAGAAGGATGAATTCGTGCTTGTTGTGCGCGAGCCTGGCTACTACAGGCTCAATCTCGCCTGCACCGGTGGTGGAGGCGAATTTGCCGTGACTTTCCGTGACAAGAAGCTTTGCCGGTTGTCGGTTCCTCATGGCGAGACGAATGTCTCAAGGACCGTACTGATGGATTTCGGACGCGGCGTTCTTGGACTGAAACGGCTTTCGGGGCGCGCCAAGGCGGTATCGCTCGACGTCGCGCCGCGGGACAAAGGCCCTCTTGCCGACGGCATATTCAAGATCGTCAACAAGGCAACCGGGCTCGCGCTTGCATCGAACGGCAGCGTATATCAGGATGAATACAC
>DFGB01000007.1:630-11588 GCA_002371135.1 Verrucomicrobia bacterium UBA3761
GGCGGCGTTCTCAACAGGATATTCTTCGGTAGCGACAAGGTGAACGTCGTGTGGTATGGCTGGGACAGTCCCTCGCGCGACCAGCGCTGGCTGCTGCGTCCAGGGAGCGAGAAGGGGTTCTTCCGCATCGCGCCCGTCGCAACGGGCTATGACGTGAAGCCTGAGAAGCCTGAGTCGGGCGCAAAGCTCCAGCAGGGCAAAGCTCCGTTCGCTGGCGAAGACGAACGCCAGTGGAAAGTGGAGAAACCATGAACATAAGGGAGAAACTATGAACATAAGAACAGTGCATATCGTTGCAGCAGCTGCGGCGTTGCTGTCGTCGCAAGCATGCGCAATAATAGTGGAGGTCGCGGCGGGCGAGCCTGAGTGCGTCCGCCGTGCCGCCGCAGGTCTCAGGGCAGATCTGGACCGTGCGTGTCCCGGCCACGGAGCGGATACGCGCCGGATCGTCGCGCGAACCGTTCCCGACGGACGCTGGGAGGCGAGCGTGCGCACCTATTCCAATGGTGTCTGGACGGTTACGGGCAGTGACGCGCGCGGCACGGTCTTCGGGCTCTATGCGATTTCGGAAGAGCTCGGCGTCAATGCTTTCCACTGGCTTGATGACGTGCCCGTCGAACCGCGAGAGTTCGCGCTTCCTGAAGAATGTTTTGAAATCGCCCCTCCAGGTGTTAAATACCGCGGGCTTTTCATAAACGACGAAGACTGGGGGCTTATGCCGTGGGCGAAGGAGAATTTCGAGGCCGACGGTTCAAAGTCCATCGGCGCGAAGACATATGAAAAGCTTTTCGAGGCGATGCTGCGTCTGCGCCTCAATCTGCTTTGGCCGGCCATGCACCCCGGCGGATACGAGTTCGTCGCACGCGATGAGAACATGGCGCTCGCCGCCGACATGGGTATTGTCATCGGCACTTCCCACTGCGAACCAATGTTGCGAAACAACGTGTATTGGGACAGGGGAGCTAAAGGAGAGTGGAACTATGCGACCAACAAGGCAAACATCGATGAATATTGGCGATGGGCGGCGGAGCATTACGGCGGTTGCGAGGCGCAGTGGACGCTCGGCATCCGCGGCACCCACGACGAGCCCATGAAGGGCGCGGGAGACGCGTCGTCCAAGGTGGCTCTTATGGAGTCCGTGTTCGCCGTCCAGACGAACATGCTCGCAAAATATGTCGCGCCGCGCCATGACGCGCCGCCTTCGACGATATTCATACCTTACAAGGAAGTGTTGCCGATTTATGACAGCGGCTTGAACGTTCCTGAAGGCACGTCGATCGTGTGGGTGGACGACAATTTCGGCTATGTCCGTCGGCTGGGCGGACCTTGCGCCGCGTCGCATCCGGGCGGCATCTACTGGCACGTTTCGTATTTCGGCGGACCGCATTCCTACACTCATGTTTGCACGACCGCGCCTGGATTCATCTGGTATGAGCTGGTAGCGAAGTGCGCGGCGAACAATGCGCGAGAGGTCTGGGTCATGAATGTCGGCGACTTCAAGCCCGCGGACATCGCTATAGACGCATATGCGCGGTTTGCGTGGGCGCCGGAGGCGTGGGGCGCCGACGCGCAGACGCGCTTCATTGAAGGATGGGCGCGACGTTTTCTCGGCGCGTCGCAGGTGTCGCTCGCGCAACGTGTCGCCGCGCATCTGTCCGAATACTACCGGCTGGGCACAATCCGCAAGCCCGAACTGATGTGCCGGCAGTGGATTGCGAAGCTGACGGATGCGGAGAAGGCGGCGCTTGCTGCGGACTATGCGGCGCTTGCGCGCGAAGACGCCGCGATAGAGTCGCTTCTTGCGCCGGGCTGGCGCGATTCATGGTATGAGGCGGTCGGCTACCAGGCGAGGTTCATGTCGGAGGCGGGCCTTGCTTTCATGGCCAGCGATGCACTTGAAGAAAGTGCTTGCAAACGCCTGAGGCCGCGTCTCGCAGCGTTGACGGCGCGATACGATGAGGTTTTCGGCGGCAAGTGGCGCAGGTTCTGGTTTGATACGCTCGATGCGAAGGAATGGTGGTGCCCGGGCGGAAACAACTGGGCGTCGCAGATGCAGTGGCCGTGGAAGGAACCGGGCGATAAACGTCACTGGTTTCATGCGACTGCCGGCGGTGACGGCATTGCGTCCGGAGATTGGTTGGACGCGGCAGATATGAAGTCTAGCGGCGTTTCCGGGCGCGGCGGCGCGTGGAAGGCTGTCGCAGGACTTGGAATATCATCGCGTGCGATGGCGCTCCTGCCCGTAATCGATGGCGTCGGCGAAGGCGCGTGGCTGGAGTACGAGCTGGAATGGAAGGGCGAGGGTGCGCCGGACGAGCTTGTGCTGCAGTTCCTGCCGGACTACAGGCTTTATCCCGGGCTCAGGCTCAGGGTCGCTGTCTCGGTCAACTCTTCCGGCGAGTCGATCGTTGTGGAGGTTCCGCACTCCGACGGTTCAAGCGACGAGAACGGTCCTGGCAGGTCTGCGGCGGTGCAGGACGGCTTTGTGCGCGCATTCGTCAAAAGCGAGCACCTTCGCCCTGGCGTAAACCGCATTCGCATTACGGCGGTCGATCCAGGCGTTGTTCTCGACCGTCTCGCCCTGCGAGCCGTGGCGCATAAGTCAAATGGCCCGAATGGACTATAGCGGTTTGCGCCTGTTTATAGTAAAATAATTTTGAAAATTCAAATAGGAGGAATTCTCGCATGAGAGCAAAAATTTTACCAACCGCATTGTTTGCTGCGTTGACACTGACGGCCATAACGTTCGTCCGCGCCGAAGAGGCGACGTTTGAAGTCACATGGCTTGGCAAGAACGACATGAGCTGGAATGATAGCGATGTGTGGGATCCCGCGACGCCGGAGGCGTGGCAGACGGCAATCATCAATCATTCGTCCCTTATCAAGTTCAAGGCGGGGACTGAGGGGACTGTCGTTTCCAATATTGTTGTCGGTGCCAATGCTTCGCCAACGTTCCAGCGCGCCAATTCCGCGACAACCGGACAGCGCCTTTTTGTTCAGGAAATGAACGGTGCCGGAACGCTCAAACTCAATCGCGTCGGCATCCATGCGGATTACTCAAATTACGATACCTGCAATATATCTGTCGCAAAGATTGAAGCAGTCGCCAATGGCGATAATGACAGCTGGTTTGATGGAGGCTCCGAAAGCGGCAAGCGAATGGTCGTGAACTCGGATATCACGGTCAATGGGTTTCTAAAGGTATACAAGCAGACGACGCTTGCGGGTGAAACGACGCTTGCCGGAACGCTTCAGATGGTGGATGAGGCGGTTGTCGTAAACAATCTTGTGTATGCAGGAGATGATGCGACAATCGATTCGGCTTCCAAAGGCTCTGTTGGAAGACTCACGGTCCGCTCCGGCACTCTTTCGCCTTCGACATTGCCGACAGGCGTGACTGTCGGCAGTTTTGTCCTCGACGGCGGCACGCTTTCCGTGGCGTCTGATTTTAGCGGCACGATCGCAGTTGCAGAAGGCGGCGGCACGCTCTTTCTGGAAGGCGAGTGGAACGACGCTGCTTCCGTTTCGCTTCCGGCGGGCCTTTCTTTTGCTGAGGGGGCCGATCTGTCTAAGGTGACCGTGCAGGCGACAATCGGCGGGAGCACGAGCCCTGCGACGTTTGCCATTGCGCATGAGAATGAAACATACTCGCTTGAATACGTCGGCTATCGGTACAATCTTGAAGACCTCGACCTCTCGTGGATGACGTGCGGGTGGAGCACTCCGCACAAAAACAAAGCCGTCGGCGGTGCTCCCTTGCAGCTCTTCAACGGTGACAGTTGGATCGAGTATCCAAGGGGAATCGGCACTCATGGCGCAAGTTCATGGTATGTGCGCCTCAACGGGAACGCTGCCAGCTTTTCGGCGACAGTGGGTGTAGATAGAGAATCGGACGGGCAGTCGGGCGGAGAGGTCAATTTCATAGTTCGCGATGTTGTCGGAGGAACGAATCTTGTAGAGTCTGGAACGATGACCTGCAGCACGCCCGCGAAGAATATCACGGCAAATCTCGGCGGAATCGCGCTCATCGAACTTGTTGTCGACAAGCTCGGCAGTGATTCATGGGATCATGCCGATTGGGTCAATCCGACGATTGTCATGAAAGGCGATGCCGCGCCTGTTACGCGGTCTGCGGACGGAACGAACCGCTGGACGGGCAAAGGCGAGAACGACTACTGGGTTACTGCCGGAAACTGGGAGTTTGGAGTCCCCGCCGCTGACGCGACGGCGGTTTTTGACGAAAGCGTTACGGTCCGCATTGGGCAGACAGGCGAGAACAGCACCACGCCGGAAAAGATCACGGTTTCCAATGTCGTCGTAAACGCCGGCGCTACGCTGACGCTGCGTCCTGTAGCACCCGAGTTCTGGGACGGGCCTGAGCTTATCGTGCAGGAGGTCAATGGGGCTGGCAAGATTCAGCTCGCCAAGGTCGGAATCAAGGCCGACTACGTCGGAGACAGCACGGAATGCACGGTCAATGTTGCCGAGATCGAAATGCTTCCCGTGACGCGGTGGAACAATGAAATCGACAGCTGGCTGGATGGCAAATCAGACGAAGGCAAGTTTATGGTCGTCAACTCGGCGGTGATAGGAACAGGCAGGTTCTACACCCACGGCAACGTGACGCTGAATGGCGATGTCGCGATGTCGCGCGAGTTCAAGATGGATTCTGAAACTGCTTCTGCGAAAAACGTAATCCTTGATGGCGGCTGGGTGTCGTCTGAAAACCTCGGTGAAATCGAAAAATTGACGTTCCATTCCGGCACCTACGATTGTACCGACTATTCGGACAAGGGATGGCCGCTATATCTCGATGGCGGCACGGTGAGCGTCGGCGATGGAACGGCATTGCCTGCCAGTGGTCTGTCGCTCGGCGTTCTTTCCGGCGGATATATTGCGCTTACGATAAGCGACGCCGATTTTGCCGCGGGTGGAATACCAGCGTATCCGTCCGAACTGACATTCGGCAACGACGCCGACCTGTCAAAAGTTGTCGCCGTCGTGAAGAACGCTTCCGGCGATGCGCAGAAGACGTACGCGATCACGAAAACAGGCGAAGCCTATTCCTTCGCCGAACTCGTGCCCACCGACAGCGTTAAGTGGATAGGCGGCGTGGACGATCACTGGGAGACGGCGGGCAACTGGATATACGGTGCGGTGCCGGCGGAAGGGCAGTCCGTGCTTTTCGAGAGAAACGCGCACATCTACATCGAGAAGGGCACGACAACGCCGAGAATCGCGACGATGACGATTGGGAGAGGCGCTGTCGTTAAAATCGAGACGACGGATGAATGGGGCTGGGAGAACGAGCCTGTGATACTGTTCGAGGAAATTACAGGCGAAGGGACTCTGGCGCTTAAGCACGCGTCTCTCAGGGCGGCACGCAGCACTGGCAGGTCGGTTGTCAACTGCGCCGAACTTCAGATACTCAGCCATGCAAACAACGACATCGGACGGTCTTCCAGAATATGGGGCAATAAGGAAAATCTCAAATCCGAGGTGGAAATCAACGCGGACATAACCGGGTCGGGTACGCTGGTTCTGCGGTATGGCGTGCGCCTTGCCGGCGACAATAGAAGGTTTTCGGGACTCGTCCGGTTTGTCGCACCGAACGATAGCTGGAGCATGGGTGGAGAGAAGTATTTCTGCTCGCCTGAAGCTGCGTTCACATCCGCATCGAAGTGTGAACTGCAAGGCCGATTCCATGTTTTGTTCAACGAGGGCACTTTGAAATTTGGCAATGTCGCCATCACGGAGAGCTACGGCACGGGCCTGTATGTGCCTTACGGCGCAGCCGCCATTGTCATCGAGATCGCCGAAGGCGAAATACGTGACAACTACCAGGGCCGCGGCATAGGTGTATATACGAGGTCTGAAGGAAGCGACTATGTGGAGGGTGCGACGGTCGGCTGCGCGGGTGTGACGATAAAGAAGGTTGGCGACGGCTCGTTGGTTTACGGCATGACGAAGGCGCACAGCCTCGTCGTTGAAGGGGGACACGTCGAGTTCACCGGCGAGAACAACAACGGAGACGATGCCGATGTCAATGTGACTGTAAAGGCAGGTGCCAGCATCGGCTCGTCGGAAAGCCTGGGCTGCGGATGGGACGATAAAACCCAGTCCTATAAGAATGGTTACGTAGGCGGCGATGTCACGGTGCGCCACCAGTTCACGTTCGAGCCGGGCGGCGCAATCAAGCAGGAGTACATCGCGACAACAACGACGGACGAACAGACGCAGGAGGAGACGACGACCTACTCCATGCGCAAGCTGACGATTGCGCGTGATGTAGACCTCGCGAATGTCGTGTTCGGCGTGACGAATCCCGAGGACCTCCCTGCAGTGACGAGGGCGTCTCTTGCGGATCTGCCGCGCTTCAAGATGTTCGCGGCGAATTCGCTCAGCGGAGCGGTCGCAACCGAGAACGGCGGATATGCGCCAGAGGGAAGCGAGAAGAACGGGTCCTGGATTGCGCGCCCGAGCCGTACGGTGGCGAATACGGTCGAGTTCCGTCCGTATGTCATGTGCGGGTTCATGGTGATAATCAAGTGACGAAGTGACGCGGCTGGAAGCCGCGTCTCCAAAATTCACAGAATATTTGATATAATAAGGACATGACTGCTACATGTATACTGCTGGCGGCCATGTCCTTTTCGGATGTAGCCGCGCTAACGAGGACGGAAGCCGCCCAAGCCGGCGACGTCTGCGCGACCGGCGTCGTCACGCAGGTCGTGGGGTGGCGTTCGGCGTCGGGCGTTTTCGCGGATCCCGGCAACCCCTGCGGACGCGGAATCTATTTTTCCGGCGAGCTGCAGCAAGACCCTTCAGAACGCGTCGACGCCGCCGCCGGCTTCAAGGTCGGCGACCTGATCGAAGTGCGCGGCGAAACGACGCCGCTCGCGTTCGCGCCAGGGGTGAGTGCGTCGTCCATACGCAGGATAGGCGAGATGCCTCTGCCTCCGTTTCGCGAGGCGAAGCTTTCCGAAATGAGGGACGGACGCCTTGACAACGCGCGCGTTAAGATTAAAGGCGTCGTCTCGGGCGTACGGCAGATGCCGCAGGTGCGCCTCGATCCGAACGCCAGCGTCGTCCAGCTTGCCGTCAGTTCAGACGAGGGACTGTTCCTCGCGCATGTGCCCGGTAGTGCGGAGGAGTGGCGTCCGATTCTCGACGCCGAGGTCGAAGTCTCCGGGTGCGCGATGTCCTCGTTCAGCGTAAGGGCGGAGTTTCGCGGCGTGCAGATGGAGGTTGCGTCGCCTGAAGATGTCGTCGTGACCAAGGCGGCTCCCGGATCGCCCTTCGACCGGGAGACGACATCCGTCGCGGATCTGATGGCGTTCTCGCCGAAACCGCGCGACTCGCACGCCCGGAAGGTGCGCGGCGTGGTCACATACTCGGAGCCTGGCTTCTGCTACATCCAGGACGGAGAACACGGGCTGAAGGTTGTCGGCGAAGACGCGGGCGAGTTCCGGCCTGGCGATGAAGTGGAGGTAGTCGGTTCCCCTCGGGTCGTGGACAGGATGTCCGAACTTCGTTGCATGGCCGTGCGCAGGACGGGCGCCGGGAGCCTGCCGGAGCCGTTCGAGGGTTACACGCTGGCGGACTACGCCCGCTGGATGTACTATTCAAGCGGAGGCGCGATGGTCGATATCGAATGGCGGCGCGTGGCGTTTTCTGCTCGCGTCATCAGAGCCGACGCCCGCGATGGCTCGGCGGAACTCATCCTGACGGACGGGAGCGTGACGAGCCGCGTCCGTTTCAGCGGCGCGGCGCCGGATTTCCTCGCGGACGCGGAGCGGCTTCGTCCTCTCGTGCGCGTGTGCGCCGTCGCGGAGCCTTCCGTCTCCGACGCTACGAACGACGACCGCATGCCGGTGCTGCGCGGCATATCCTTTGCCGCAGCATCGCCGGACGACATAACGTTCGTCCCCGACGCGGAGTGGCGTGCGCGCAAGCGCGAGACGTATTCCAGGAACGCGGCGTGGATAGCCGTTGCTTTCCTTCTCGCACTTGTCGCTGTCGGTGTTTGGAGCATTCTCCGCGCAAGGCGCGAGCGGGACAGGATCGCCGCGATAACCGCGGAGCGCAAGCGCATGGCCGCGGACCTTCACGACACGATAGAGCAGAATCTCGCCGGCGCGAAGATGCTCATGGAAAGCTCGCTATCCATCGCGCCGGACGTTCCACCCGCGGTCGAGGAGGCTGTGAAGGGCGCTGCTGCGGTGCTCGCGCACGCGAAGTCCGAGATCAGGGCGACGATCTTCAACCTTCGCTGCGACGAGATGTTCGACCGCAGGCCCGAGGATGTTTTTCGCGAGATGATGCGGCACCTCGACCGCGGCGTGGTCAACGCGAGGTGCAGGCTGAGGGGCATGCCCGACCATCTTCCCGGCGCGCTCTTCTCCGACCTCATCGGCATCGTTCAGGAGTCGACGACGAATGCGATAAAGCACGGCAGGGCGAAGAACATAGTCCTCGTCAGCGATCCGCTGACGGGGGACGGAGCGCGCGGTTTCGCTCTGAGGGTGCTGAACGACGGCGAGCCGTTCGACGCGGCGTCGGCGCTTGGACCCGAGGCGGGACATTTCGGCCTCGCCGGGATGCGCGAGCGCGCCAAGAGAAACGGCATGAGGATTTTGTGGGAAACCGAAGGCAGGTGGACATCAGTAAGAGTGGAGGTGAAGACGTCATGACAACCGTCGCAATAGTTGATGATCACAGCGTCGTCAGGATGGGTATGAAGTACGTGCTCATGACGGACAAGGAGTTCAAGTTCGTCGGCGAGGCTGATGATGGAGCTGAAGCCGTGTCGCTTGTAGAGAAGTTCAGTCCCGACATACTTCTGCTTGACGTCAGGATGCCAGGCACAGACGGCATCGCCGCGCTAAGGCTTGTCCGCGAGAAGTTCCCCGACCAGAGGGTCGTGATGCTGACGATGTCCGATGCCGAGGAGGATGTCTACCAGGCGCTTACCCTTGGGGCACGCGGATATGTCATCAAGGACAATTCGCCGGGAAACATCATCGGCGCGCTCAGGAAAGTGATGTCAGGCGAGCTTGCAGTGTCCGACGCTGTGCGCAGCGTGTACGAGACGAGGAAGTCGGAGCGCGGGCTTACCGGACGCGAGAAGGAGATTCTGCTTCTTGTCAGCAAGGGCTGCTCGAATGTCGAGATCGGTGACATTCTGCATCTCAGCCCCAATACAGTCAAGAACCACCTCAAGAACCTTTTCGAGACGCTTGGCGCAGCGGACCGGGCGGAGGCGGTTGCAATCGGCATCCGCCGCGGGCTGATATCATGACGGTCTGCTCCCAAGGTCGGCAGATTGTCTGTGCGACATTGCAGGAAATCAATGGGAGCCCTTTTTGATCGGGTACACATTGTTCCAAGGAATCGCGGAACGTACGGCGTGTGCGGCGCGCGCTTTACAACGCAAGGTGAAAACTGATACACTATCTGCCTGCCGCCAAAGCGCTTTGGCGCGCGAAAGAAGAAAGAAGAAAAGAAAATGGAGATAGTCTGTCTAGACCTTGAAGGGGGTGCTTGTCCCTGAAATATGGATCGCCTTCGCGGAAGCGACTGGCATACCGGAGTTTCGCCGCACTACGCGCGACGAGCCCGACTACGACAAGCTCATGCACTACTGCATAGACCTTCTAGACAAGCACGGCTTCAAGTTGAAACAGATCCAGGACGCCATCGGCTCGATGCGTCCGCTCATCGGCGCGGAAGAATTCCTCGGCCAGCTTCGCGAGCGCATGCAGGTGCTCATCCTCTCCGACATGTTCGACCAGTTCTCGCGTCCGCTCATGAGAAATCTCAACTGGCCTGCGATATTCTGCAATTCGCTCGAGGTCGCGCCAGACGGGCGCGTCACCGGCTACAAGATGCGCTGAGCGCAGTCCAAGCTCACGACGGTCAAGGCTCTCCAGAGCTGCGGCTTCGACACCGTCGCGGCGGGCGACAGCTACAACGACCTCCTTAAATCGCAAATCGCAAATCATATCTCTCAAGCCTCTGTGTAAAAAATCCAATGTCGATTGAAAAAGTAAGTGGCAGAGGGGCGACGGACGGTCGGCAAATGTCGTTTTTTGCTTGGGTTTGGCGGCACTTGATTTCTTGAAATTGGCCATGATTCCGTGCGTGGGAGCATGAAAGAAGCGTTTTTTGCAGCAGAAAACGGGCATGGGAATCCCATGAAGATGCATGGTTTTCGCTTTCCGAGGTACTAACCGGACATCCCCCTTGTTCTGCTGTCAGGCGGGCCATGGACAGATTCCTTTACTTCATGTCGAGCAGCTCCGGTCGGAGGGTTACGTCTTTGAGCGGAATCTGTACTATTCCGAGTTTTTCGGCGATCTTTTCTCCGAATTCGAACACAAACCTCTCGTATGGAGTGCGGCAAGGCGCATCGCCTTTCATCAGGGACGCCCTGGCGTAGCTGTTGACGTGCGACATCATCAGGTCAACCTGCTCTTGCGAGAGGCCGTCGGAGCTCTCGCCCTTGAACACGATGCGCCTGATGTACTTGTGGTTGCGTTCGACGAGAGGCTTGTCGGTCGCCGTGTAGGGGCGCGTGTAGAACACCTTCGTGCGGGGCGTTCCGTCGTCCGGCGAAATCTCGATTGCGAGGGGTTTGCAGGACTAAACGGGCAGGAAACTCCGTCGCCCTTGCCCACTTACTTTTTCAATCGACAGCAAATGCTGCATGCCTACTTTCTCTGCCCTCCCTCTTCCCTTTTCCCCCGTAAAATGGTATAATACGGCGCCATGGAATTCGAGAATACGATAGGTCTTGAGACGCACGTCCAGTTGAAGACTGCGACGAAGATGTTCTGTTCGTGCCTGCTGAAGACGGGTTGCGAGCCAAATACGAACGTATGCCCGGTCTGCCTCGGGTATCCGGGCGCGTTGCCTGTCATGAACAAGGAGGCGGTGAAGCTCACTTGCATGAGCGG
>DFGB01000007.1:11698-17935 GCA_002371135.1 Verrucomicrobia bacterium UBA3761
TCTACCCCGACATGGCCAAGGACTATCAGATTTCGGAGAACGGTTCTCCGCTCTGCATAGGCGGCGGCGTCGAGATAACCCGCGCCGACGGGACGAAGAAGTTCATCCGCATCAACCATATCCACCTCGAAGAGGACGCGGCGAAAATCAACCACTACGCCGCATCCTCGGGCGTCGACTTCAACCGCGGGGGGACGCCGCTCATGGAAATCGTCTCGGAGCCGGACATGGCGGACGCGGACGAGGCGATTGCGTATCTCACGGCCCTCAAGGAGATGCTCGTCTACGCCGGCGTCTCGGACTGCAACCTCGAAGAGGGCAACATGCGCTCCGACGTGAACATCTCGATCCGCCCCGTCGGCGCGTCGAAGCTCGGCACGAAGGTAGAGATCAAGAACATGAACTCCTTCAAAGGCATCCATGCGGCGCTCGAATACGAGGCGCGGCGCCAGAGGGAGTGCATGGCGCATTCGATCCCGATCGTGCAGGAGACGCGCCGCTGGGACGCCGAGGCGCTCGAAACCGCGTCCATGCGTTCGAAGGAGAACGCCCACGACTACCGCTACTTCCCGGAGCCGGACCTCGTGCCCGTGGAGCTTTCACCGGAGACTATCGAGGAGTGGCGCCGCCTGCTGCCCGAGAAGCCGGAGGCGCGGCGCGAACGCATGGCGCGCGAATACGGCCTCACTGAATACGATGCCGAGGTTCTCGCGCAGGCCAAGGAGCGCGCGGACTATTTCGAAAAGGCCGCCGCCAAGGCCGAAAACCCCAAGACGCTCTGCAATTTCTTCATGTCGGACGTGATGAGCTTTTTCAACGAGAACGGCTTTTCCTCCGGCACCGAAGAGGCGCTCGCGGCGCTGTTCAACCTTTCCACCGAGGGCAAGATCAACGGCCCCACGCTCAAGGAACTGCTGCCGGAAGTCCTGCGCGGCGAGATGCCGGACCCGGCCGCGGCCGTGGCCGAGCGCGGACTTGGCGCCGTGAGCGACACCGCGGCGCTGGAGGCGTTCGTCGACCAGGCCATCGCCGCCAATCCGAAAAGCGTAGCCGACTTCAAGGCGGGCAAGAAGGCCGCAGCCGGCTTCTTCGTCGGCCAGGTGATGAAACTCTCCAAGGGCAAGGCCGACCCCAAAATAGTCGGCGCGCTCGTCGCAAAGAAGTTGAACAGTTGAGGGCAGCCATGAAATTCCGTCTTGCTTCCTGTGCCATCGTCGCATCGCTGTTGGCGGGGTGCGCTTCATTCACCCCCACGCATACCAACGTCTTCCTGAACGAGGAGGGGTTCGTCGTCGGCGTCGAGAACGGCACGCGCTCGAAGGACCACGTCTTCAAGGTCGTCTCGCCCGGCAACGGCAAGGAAGTGGAGTTCGCTTCCTCGCTCATGGTGCGCGTCACGCTCCCGGACGGCGATCGCATCGTCTGCTACCAGACGCTGAACGACAAATTCCCCATCGGCACCATGTATATGACGGACGACAAGGAGTGGATATACATCACGAACGGCCTTATGTGCCGCATATACGAGATGACGGCCGACCGCCGCGACTATCTCCTCGTCTTCGAAGGCAATCTCGCCAAGGGGAAGGAATAAGCCGTCGCCATGAGTCCGCTCGACAACATCCGCGTAGTGCTCGTCGGTACGCTTTATACCGGCAATGTCGGCTCGGCCTGCCGCGCGATGGCCAATATGGGCATACGCCATTTGCGCCTCGCCGCGCCCAATTTGCAGAATTCCTGGGACGAAGGAGAGCGCCTCGCCGTACATGCGACGGACATCCTCGCCTCGCGCGAGGAATTCGCCACCTTCGAGGAGGCCGTGGCCGACTGCATCGCGGTCGTGGGCACGACGGCGCGCGAAGGACTCTACCGCCAGCATGTCAAGGCGCCCAGGGATTGCGCCCGGGACATCCTCGCCTTGGCCGCGCAGGGGCCCGTCGCGCTCGTGTTCGGCCGCGAGGACAAGGGGCTTTTGAACGAGGAGGTCGCGCAGTGCACCCACTTGATACGCATCCCCGTCAGCAAGGGCTACACATCCATCAACCTCGCCCAGGCCGTATTGATTACATGCTATGAATTTTTCACCGCGACGGGCGAATACGTGCCGCCGCACGAGAAAGCCCCGCCCGCCCCGCAAGCCCAGAAGATGCAGCTCATGAAGAACTGGGCCAATATGCTCATTGAAATAGGCTTCATGAAGAAGGAGCAGGAGGAGCATTTCATGCAGGGCTTCCACCGCGTCTTCTCCCGCGGCGTCTTTACGAAAGACGACGCCGCCCTCCTCCTCGGCGTCGCCCGCCAGGCCGTCTGGGCCGCAAGCAAGAAGTAGAATTTCCCGCTTCCTGCCACAGCTCGCCGACGTTGAGCCACTGCCAGCGCCTCGTGTGGCACGAGGGCCTGTCCTTCGGCTTCGGGCGCGAGAGCCCCTGCGAGATGGCCCACAGCCTGACCTGCGCACGGTCCAGCCTCGCGGCGAGTCCCAGCCTGACGGCCTCGGATGCCGCAAAGGCGAAAGAGGCGGGCGGCCTCGTGGAAAGGACCTGGCGGAGGAACGCCTTCAGCTCCTCCGGCCAAGGCGCCTTGTGAGCCCCGCCGGAGCTCGAAGGCTTCCAGGCCTCGCCGCGGCGGATGGCGGAGAGCCACTCCCTGCGGATTGCGAACAGGCGGCTCCGCGAAAGACCGAGTTCGCCGCACGCCTGCACAGACGTCATCGCTCCGGCATTGAACGTTTCAAGCACATGCCTCAACAGCGGCAGTGCAATTCTCTGGTGTAGTTGCTTGCTCATGGTGGTGTGCATGGTACAAGTTTCTCAGCCGGAGTGGAAGGGGCGGGCGTTCGGCCCTGCGGGCCGCCCCTTCGGGGACGCGCCCGTCCCTTCCCCTCCGGCTATGCCGGTAGTACGCCAGACACATCAATGATACCTAAAGAAAGAGTCCTGTTTTGATAACTACAACAAGTCCTGTTTTGATAGCGTGGATAGCGCCGTAACAGCTTCATCATTGACATAATGGGAAAAAGTTGTTACAATACGCGTATCATGATTGAGAAAGATGTTACAAAAGGCGGTAAGCCGTTTCAGTCCAAGCTCGCGCCTTACGAGGCCGAGGTAAAGGAACTTAAAGCTAACGGCGCAAGCGTAAGGGCGATTGCCGAAGAAATGCTTGCTCGGCATAATCTCGCAATATCCCACAATGCGGTCGCCTCGTTCTTGCGGACGCATGGTGCGAGGCGGCGCAATTTTCTGGATGGGATCAGCGAGTCAAGGCGAGCGGAGTTGCTCAAGGCGATCCGGGCGCTTTGGACACATGATTCGACGGCCATCGAGGGCAATACTCTCACGCTGGGCGACACAATGGCGGTGTTGGAGTATGGGCTCACGGTAAAGGGCAAGCCGCTCAAGGATCATCAGGATGTTGTCGCCCACGCGAACGGCATCGACTTCGTGCGCTCGCTCATCGACAAGGGGCGCATTGCCGAAGAAGATGTTTTTGCGCTGCATCGCATCGTCGTGCCGGACGAGACGCGCGATATCTACAAGCCCGTTGGCGCATGGAAGCGCGAGGACAACGGCACTTACGGAGCTGAGGGGGCCAGGAGCGTCTATATGCCCTACGCCGCTGCCGACGAAACGCCTAAGCTGATGCGGGACTGGATAAAGGCGTTCAACTCTTTGTTTGGCGACATCAAGGACGAGGATTCGGCTTTGGAGGCGTATCTGTTCGCGCAAGTCTCGTTTGTGCGGATACATCCGTTCTTCGACGGCAACGGCAGAATCGCCCGGTTGCTCGCCAATTTGCCCGTCCTTTGCGCCGGTTTCCCGCCGATTGTCGTTCCGTCCGAGGCGCGGCTCGACTACATCAGCGAACTTTGGGACTATCAGCGGGCGGTGGGCGTAATCAGTCTTGCAAGCAGAGAACTTTTGCCGGAACCATCGCGCCTCGACAACCTTCGCCGTCTTGTCCGTGGTTGGTGGCAAACCACCCTCGACCTTGTCGCCGAAGCGAAGCGGAAATGATACATGGATGACGGCAAGCGTGGGCTGGAGGAGAATATTGCCAATGTGGAAATGTTGCCAATACCAATTCCAATTTCCACTGAAAGGAGTTGAAACAATGAAAACCTCTATCAGATTCTATGATGACCGCGAAGTGCGGGCAATTTGGGACGATTCCGCTTCCAAGTGGTGGTTCTCCGTGCTCGATATCGTTGCCGCCATAAACCGCGAATCCGACTACGCCAAGACGCGCAACTACTAGAAGTGCCTGAAAGCCAAGCTGAAGAAGGAGGGCGGCCAACTGGTTAGTGCCACTACCCAGTTGAAACTGAGGGCTCCCGACGGAAAGCTGCGTATGACCGATTGGAGCCTAATCGACAAGTCCGCCTACCTCGACGCGATGCGCAGAAGTGCCACGGACGCTTCGGCACTGAAAGAACTTCTCAAAGGCGCATTGACCTCGAAGATCGACGACCGCGAGATGTTCATGAAAGGCATCGACTATTCCTACTACTACGAAGAAGGCGAATGAAAGGAACTTGCAAAAATTATTTGCCAGTTGGATGTTGCATCAACTTGTTCCAAAATGGAACAGGTTCATGGTTGCGCCTTTTGCCGCGAATCCGCCGCGCGGCATCCTAAAAACGGCGAAGTTTGGTATAATACCGCCAGAATGGCGAAAGGAAGGTGAAAATGAACGAACGTCTTAAAAGCGAGACTGATGAGATAAATATCAAAATCGCAGAACTGAAAAAGCGGACATGGCGCGACTATGCTCTTGTGGCGACGATAGCCACTTTGTTGATGGCTCCCGTAGGAAGTCTCTATATCATTTTGAGCGGCGCAGTGTCGATCTATGTCTTTGAGCCATGTGGACTTGCGCGGAGCGGCTTTTCACAGATGTTGGCCGTTCTCGCCTTCGGCCCAGGACTCTGGTTCGTCAGGACGGCGGTGTCCGTGCCTCTCGCATTTTGCTTCTGGAACGGACGTTGGATTCGTATGCGCGACTGGGTTCGTCGCCATGCTGTGTGGGCTGTGGCGCTGCTTGCTGCCGTCGTCGCAGCGAACCTATGGAGAGCCAGCGTGAAACAGGTCGTTGTGCCCGTAGGTGTTGCCATCCTAGATGATCATCCCATCGCACACGAGCGATTCGGTGAATTCGTGCCGCTTGTTGGAAGAGCGATAAGCAAGGCCGAGCTTGTAACAGCAGAAGAGGTGGTAGGCATGGAGATTCCCAAAGATGCGCCATTCGTTGCAGTGCGCTACACGCTGACTCGCGATGCGGCCGATGCTGTCGAACAGGATACGGACGACACGCAATCCCTCGTGCTGGACGTGTGCGGGACGCATTGCGCCACCTTGTTTCGCTACGACCACGACCTCTTATGCAGCGGTGACAGTTCCTTTACAGTCCTCGCCCATGACCCGACAGGCGAGTTGCGAGACCTGCTTCTCTCTGCGCCGACGAATGCCGCTATCCGTTTTTTTCGCACTGTCGGATCAAACGATTAAATGGTCGCACATAGATGGGCAGAATCATAAGAGGAAGCAACGACATGGCTCAGCAAATGATTATATCGATTCTTGACGGCGGCAGAATGACCGAAAGGAGCAACTCATGAAACCCTTTGCGCGAATGAACTTGTCCTCCGCCGCTCTGCGTAGGGGGAGTGGGAAATGTTGCCAATGTGGAAGTGTTGCCAAGACCAATTCCAATTGCCAATGAAAGGAGAAGCGTTCATGGAACTTGAAGACAGAATCGTTGCGTTTGCAGCAAGGTGCGTCAAGGTGTGCGCCGCGTTGCCGGTGAAGAATATCGGAAGCGCGAATTTCGCAGATCAGCTCTTTCGTTCTTCTACGAGCGTCGCGGCAAACTACGCCGAGGCTTGCGAGGCGGAGTCCGGCAAGGATTTCGTGCACAAGCTGAAGGTGTCAATGAAAGAGTTGTCCGAGACGCGGATATGGCTCAAACTGATTGGTGAATCTGGCTATGTGGAAAAGACGAAGCTTGCAGGCTTGATAACGGAATCGCAGGAGATTTCGCGGATATTCGGCGCAAGCGTGTCCACGGCGCGGAAACGGATTTGCAAGCAGTGAATGGTGGGAATGGAATGTGCAATTATCCAGTATCCAATATCCAGTATCCATTATTCAATGATGGCGGGGCAAATTGGATATTGGCTGTTGGCTGTTGGATATTTGCACATTTCCACATTCTACAAGAAAGGAGCAACCCATGAAA
>DFGB01000057.1 GCA_002371135.1 Verrucomicrobia bacterium UBA3761
TTGTCGCAGTCTTCCGCGTCCTTCATCGCCTGCCGATGCCAAGGCATCCATCGTGCGCCCGTATACGCTTAGCAAGAAATTTTCGTTGTTGAAACTCGCTCTACGCTAATCTCGATACGTTGCAATTCTCTTTACAATCCAACTCCCGGTTTTCAAAGAACGACGTCCGCGCCGTATCGGGCGAACGGGTGCATATTATATCATAACTTGCGGGCAGAGCGCAAGGGGGTATTTTTACTTTTTTTTTGCAAGGGACGGGGGGCTGCGCCCCCGAACCCCCTGCACGGGAAGTAGGAAGTAGGAAATTAGGAAGTAGGAGATGTAGCGGCGCCTCCTTGCCGCAAGGGGCGGGCGAGACTCGGGCAGACGAAGGCCGCGTCTGGTGCAGTCTTCGCGATTGCTTCGGGGGCACTCGGCGTTTCGTTCGGGGGCACTCGGAATTTCGCCAGGAAGCGGCCTAAAAAACGGCCGAGGCGGCTTTGCGGTAGCCTGTGACGGCCACCTCGCCCGATGGATACACCTCGGCGAGCACGTCCGCGGCGTTCCTGACGAGATGGTTGAAGTCGGCGGCGGGGGTCGAGGCACTGGTGGCAGAACACGACCGCAGGGCCCCTCGCCGAATCGAGTTCCGCCGCAGGCGCATCTACGCTCGGCAGCCCCCAACCTTCCGCCTTCTCCTACCGCGCATCTTCTATCTGCTCCGACTACGCCAGGGGGCAACAACACTTTTCAGAACAGGTTGAGGCTTCTGATGTACGGCAGGAGCGTATGCACGACCACATGGGCGTTCAAGCGATGTCCGCCTGGGAAAGAGCTGGACATCCCCGGATAGTGTCGCTCGAAGAGAGGGCGCGTCTCCGACGCGAGAACCGTATCGTCTTCGTCGCCGAACAAGCCATGGCAGAGCGCACGGTCCTCGTCCGCAATGCCGTCGAACTGGTGCGCCTCCATTTCCCGAAAGTGCTCAATCGTCTCCTTCGTGACATGGAACTCCGTTTCGCCGTCCTTGCGCCGATTCATCCATTTGTGCCTGCCGACGAAGAGGATGTCATACTTCTTTGACAGGAAGAACGACGGGTTGACGCAGATGCGCGCAAACCCGTGGAGCTGCTGCGCGTACATTCCGCCCATTGATGTTCCGATGATGATATCCGGACGCTCCCGCGCGGCAAACGCATTCAGCATCGGCAACGCGACCAGCGGATCGAGCGGGATGTCCGGTGCAACCACCACGGCACGATGGCTCGCGTCCGCCTTCTCCCAGAACTCGCGCCTCAGCAGTTCGACCGTGCCGCTCGCACCCGACGACGCGAAACCATGCAGATACATCATCTTCTTCATTTTCATTCCTCCATTATGTACTTTTCTCTGTCCGCGCGCGAAGCAGGATCCACTTGCGGAACCACTCCGGCTCGTTCCCGAGGTTGGCGGCAAGCACCTTAATCCTGCGTTTTCCGAGACGCGCGTCCATGATGGCAAGCAGACGGATAAAGTAGTTGTCGTGCGCAATCGCCTCGTCAATGGACAGCACGTTCAGGAACTGGTGGATGTATTCCGACACAGTATCACCCCAATAGTTCTCTATAAGCCCGAATTCGCGTATGATGTCGTTATCTCTGGGTTCCGGTCTTGCTCCATACTTGACATCCCAAAATCTCTGATCCGTGTGAAACCAGCACGTCCCATCAACGAAGATGGACAATACATGGCATTCCGTACGACACTTTCCATCCCTCCTATACACGTCCCAATGGTAGCCAACCCTTCCTTTCAGGTCATTCGCCAATCTGCTTTCCAGCACCTGTCTCGTCTTACTCCACATTTTTCTGTCTCCCGTCTAACCTCTCCTGGATCTGCCTTTGTGTTCTGACCATGAAATTTCACGCCATGATGGCGCACCATTGGACTCTTCCTGTTCAAAGGCAATCAACTTCAGGTCCCGAATGGCCTTGTTTATGGGCGCTATGCCCAGCTGATATGTGCGTTGATCCACACTCCCATTCTTAAGCTGCTTCTTCCATGCTTTCCGTTCGGCGACGAGAGCCTCCACATGCTTTTGCACAATGCCTATCCGGCGCTTCGCCTCCCGTCGGCGAGCGCCCACTTCGTCCAGATGCGAAGAAATCCACCGTCCTCGCGCCACAAGTTCCCCAAGCAGCTCCCAGGCGGCCTTTTCCCAGTACTCGTTGGCCGTATATGTCCGTGGGGACATGAACATGATGTGGCGTCCTGCATGCTGCCCGGGATACGGGGAAAGCATCTCGACGGAAATGTCTTTCGCCCAGTACCGGCACTTCGCCTTGACCGGCGTCCCATCGGCTAGAACGCCTTCAATCGGCACGTCAATTCCTTTAGTCGCGCTCATTTCATCTCCCCTATGAATAGCTGCGACGGAGCATGTCGAAGAAATCATTGTCATGCACGTCTTCGCAGTAGTTCCTGACCATGTTGAGCCAGTACTCCATGACATTGTCGAGTACGTAGTGTTGCGGGACCTGTTTGAATCTTGCCATTTGACCTTCCTTTCTTTACTCTTGCCTGCTCTCGTGCCAAAGCGGTTCGCATAGCCAACTTTTGCCCGGCTCAACGGGCCGATTCGTTCACCGCTTGTCAACGATGCATATAGTAGCAAAAACACATGCCAAAAGTAAAGGGGGTTCAGAAAAATTTCTTGCCGCCTCTTTTGCTTTGAGCTTTCGTGCGTCCGCACAAACGTTCAAAGTCCCACTGTCAAGCAAGCCCTTGACGCCGCACGCCGAAAATGCTGTCATACCATCAAACTTCCAATACCAGGCAAAGATTCTTCCATGTACGATAGCAAGATCAGGAGAAAATGATTCATCGACTGGCTCGCAAACTGGCGCGACAAAGACGTCATCAAAGTCGTGACCGGCATACGCCGTTGCGGGAAAACCACGCTTTTTGAGCTTTTCCGCAAACAAATTGTTGAAAGCGGACTTGCCGCAGACAGGATAATCGCAATCAATTTCGAGGATCCAGACTGCGCCTCCTTCGCAGGCTGGCGCGAGGCATGGGAGTTCATCAAGCCCAATATCAAGCCAGATGGCAGAACATACGTTTTTCTCGACGAGGTGCAGAACGTTCCGGAGTTCGAAAAGCTCGTTGACGGGCTTTACTCCCGCAAGAATCTCGATGTCTATATCACCGGCTCGAACGCCAAGTTCCTCTCCGGCGAACTGGCCACGTTCCTCACCGGACGCTATGTCGCAATACGCCTCCAGCCACTTCACTTCACGGAATACATCACCCTGTTCCCCGACAGGGACGCGCATTCCATATTCAACGACTTTCTGCGTTTCGGCGGCTTCCCGTTCGCCGCCCAGCTTGCCAACGGCTCGCACACTCAGCTCGACTACCTCTCCGGCATCCTCGATACGGTTCTCTACAAGGACGTTATGGCCCGGAACGGCTACCGCGACGAAGCCACGCTCTCGCGCGAACTCGCCCCGCTCCGCGCCATTCGTGACAACCGCCCCAAGTTCCTGCTCACGCTCGACAACGACCCGCCGCTCGACCATGACGGCATAAAGCGGATGAATGTTGTCGAATTCCTCCTCGACCCCAAGTCGCTGAAAACGCTGTAGCAAACCACAGACCAACACCCGCCGTCTTCACCTTCCGCGCATTTTCAATCCGGTCCCCGTACTCCTTCTTGAACTCGCGCACAAACCGCCCGGCATCAACCGCCCGCATTTTTCACCTTCACATAAACAAGGAGCCGCAGCGTCCCGCTGCGTCAAAGGGTAGCACCAACTCGCCTAATCTGCATTTGTCAGATTAGGCGAGCCTGACAGCTTAACAAACACCTCTACTTCTCGTGCCGCCCGCTCGGGCTGAATGGGCAGGCCGGGCCTGTGCTTGTCGAGCCACACCAAATGCACTTGTTGGCACCGTGTCCGTGACGGTGTTTGCCTGTCGGCGAGAACGGACACGCCGATCCATACAATAAATACAAGCGCAAAACATCACTGATCTCGGCCACCTCCAGCGGGATCAAGTTCCATACACTTGGCCCGAGCCGCCTCCGCAGCAGAAGAATCGCCAGCCGTTTGGGCCAGTTCCGCCTCTCTGCGCCATGCCATCAGAAGTTTCGGATTAATAGTTCGAGCCTTCACGTACGCCGCTCTAGCGTCGGCTAACCGATTAAATTTCTCAAGCAACGCCCCTTTCTTCAGCCAAAACCGTTCCGGCTTGTAAGTCGAAACCTCAATCGCTTTTTCTATGGCAATAAGAGAATCCTTCTCTTGACCAAGTTGGGCAAGAGCATCTGCCTTATGAGCATAGGCATCATCATACTTTGGTTGCAAGGCAAGCGCGCGGTCATAGTAAACGACGGCCTGCTGCCCCTTCCCGACTTTGGCATATACGTCACCAAGGTATAGAAGCGTACGAACAGCATCTGGCTTGAGGTCGTAAGCAAAGCGCAAGTCGCGCAAGGCATCATCTATCCTGTCGAGCTGTTCATTCGCTCGTGCACGCCTAACATACAAGTCGGCATTCATCGGATCAAGTTGTATGGCCACATTGAAATCGCGCACAGCCTCTTCGAAAAGCTTCATCTCGCCATTGATTATGCCACGCCATTTGTATGCAGTTAGGAAGTTGCCATCGATTGATATCGCCTTGTCCATCCAGACCTTCGCAACAGGATAATTGTCCTCGTATCCATAGAACATGCCGATCTGATAGCAAGCCTCCTTGTAATCGGGATTTATTTTCAGAGCTTTAAGCATGTATTCCCGCGCCTTGGCATAATCCTTCTCCTCGCCATACCCCCACGTGGCACCAAGATTGTAAAGCGCCATATCGAAGCGAGGGTCTATGGACAGAGCTTTTTCATAGCAAGCACGCGCTGCAGCTTTATCCTTCCGGAAATCGTTGGCCAATATGCCCTTCCAAAGCCACGCCCACTTGGAATTTGTATTCAACTCAATGGCACGGTCGAGCGATTTCTCTGCATCATCCGTTGCTTTGCGATCCAACTGCAGCATGGCCATTCGCAAATGCACAAAATCGCTTGCTGGATCTAGTTTGAGCGCATGTACGAGATTCGTCTCGGCCCGAGCCAGCTCCTTGAGCGCTACCAGAACTTGTGCCTGCAAAATGTAAGGTTCAGGACGATTAGGTTTGAGCCCTTGCAGAAAACGCGCCTCGGCGTATGCATGGTGAACACGGTCAAGCTCACTTTTCAAGAAGGGCCTGTCAAGATTCAGCAACAACCTCGTTGCGGCCATACCTTCTATGTAGGCACGCTGGAAACGATATTCTGCATCACCATCCCGCAACTCAATCGCCTTGTCCAGAAAAGGGATCGCCACCTCGGGGTTGTTCTCGTTGTAGTACACGTCTTTAGCTACGGAGACATAGCGGTCGGCCATCACCTTCACTTCATATCTGGCCATAACCCACGCGATCACATCCCACAACCCGCCGATAAAGGCGATAAGCGCAATCGCCTTTATCAGGGGTGTGACAACGTACTTCGCAAATCGCCTGAAGCGAGCTTCCTCTTCGGGAATGAAGTGATTGCGTATCTCATGCAGATATTCCGTCTGCATCCGAATCGCCTCCGCATTGGCTTGAATCGCCTCTGCATTGGCGGATATACGCGAGTCCTGCTTATCCTCGTGTTCTTGCTGCTCCATAGCGACCTCCGTATGCAAATCCGACAACCTTTTCAATTACTTCCCGACCGCCGCTTTGTAGCGCGCCTCGCGCTCGGCACGACCCGCCGCCCGACCATCGGGGCATCCGAGCTGCTGGCGGTATTTCAGCACGTCCTTGCCACGCTCCGCCGGGTAGCTTGCGCCGCCATAAGTTCCTTTCACAGCCTTGAAGCGTTCGAGCACCTCGTACAGTGCCATTGTGTCGTACCCCAGCGCCTGCGACAGCTGTATGGAGCGCCAATCGGCCTGGCTTTCGGTCTCGATGCCATAGCCGTTTCTGACGGACGTGAACATCTTCTCGAACACCTCGTCCACCATTTTCTTCACTTCGGCGGCAAGAACAGACTCTCCCTCGCCACCCTGCCCTTTTGCAGTGCCAAGTTCCTTGAGCATCGAAAACAGTTTCAACACCTTTTCGGTGCCCACTGCCCGCATACCGTGCCGCAGCTCAATGTGACCCATCTCATGGCCGAGGATTGCCGCCAGTTCGTCTTCGTCGTTCAAAAACTTCAACATGCCCGTCGTCACGAAAACGAAACCGCCGGGAACCGCAAAAGCATTCACCTCCTCGGTATCAAGCACGACAAAGTTATAACCGTGATACGGCATTGGATCGTTGGACGCTGCAACAATCACATGCCCAAGTTTATTTACATAAACCGACCGTGGGTCGTTCTGCGGCAGTACCGGGTAGAGCGGCAAAACGCGCGCCGCGACGGCGCGTCCCAGCTGAAATTCCTGCACAGGACCGATTTCGCTATAGACAAGTCCCGACGCCGTCTTGCTTGCGGACGAAACGAGCTGCGATCCTTCGCCGCCGGATTGCGCGGCAGAATCGCCGATCTTAGCAAGTGCAGCCGATCCGAATTTCTGCGTGCCGAACAGGAACGATGCCCCAGCATCCGGGCCTTCGATCTTGAGCACCTCGGGATTCACTTGATGACGCTTCAATCCGCCTGCACAGATAAATTCCGCTCGGTCCTCGTCGGAAACCGGCTTGTAAGCCGCCAGAATTCGCGCTACAGCAGCAGGATCAGCCGTGGCCGCCGCCTTGCCCGCGCCAGCCGCGCCACGCATGGATGCAAGCTCTGCATCGTTTTCAGACTCCGAGAATCCGCGCTTCGCCGCCGTCATGCCTTCGGCGGAAATCTCCTCGTCGGGATTCTGGTTTGCGATCAGCCACTCGCTCGCAAGGCCTGGGACGGCAAGGTATCCGCCATCTTTCAACTGCACCCAGCCTGGGATCAAATCCTCAGGGAAAAGCTCCCGGTCGCCCGAAAACGGCGGTGCCACACGCAAATCCTTGACTACCGGAACCGCATCTTTGTAGGCCAGCGTCTTCACGGCGGGCGACAATTCGTCGGGAGACTGTCTTACAACGGCTCTTTCAGTTGAGACGTACCATGTCTCGCCCGGTTTCGGCCCGTTGAATTTTGGCCCGGAAGCACAACCGACCATCAGGCCCGCCACTCCAGCCACGGCGACCTTTATACTTATCTCTTTCATTTGTTTTCTCCTTTTTTGCTTTTAATCAATCGCTCGACTGCTTGCAATTGTTGTTTCAGTTTTTCAAATTCAGCTTCCAACGACGCCACATCATCTTTTGCAGATTCACCGTCTTCCGATGAACTTTCATTTATCGAGTTCAGCACGATTCCTACCACAATGTTCATCACTACAAACGAAGTAATCAAAATATAACTCACAAAGTAAATCCAAGCGAGCGGGAAGACGGCAATAACCGGTCGCGCAATACCCATCGACCAACTCTCCAGCGTCATTATCTGAAAAAGAGAATAGATCGACGCGCCAAGCGAACCGAACCAATCAGGAAACGCCTTGCCGAAAAGAACCGTTCCGATTATTCCGTAAACATAATAGAACAACAGCAAAAGGATCCCAGACCACGCAATGCCTGGAATGGCCTTCATTATGGCAGAAAGAATAACCCGCATCTGCTTAACGCCCGATATCAGCTTAAACACGCGGAGAACGCGCAGGATGCGGGCGGAAGAGAGCATCCCCATGTCCGGCACGAACGACACAGACACGACTAGAAAGTCAAATATATTCCATCCATCACGCGGAAAACGCCAGTTGTACACTATAAGTTTCAGAACAAGCTCTATCACAAATATCGCGAGGCACACCTGGTCAAGCACACCCAGCAATCGTCCGCATTTCGCCATTACAGACTGCGAAGTCTGCAATCCGAAAACAATTGAATTGAAAACTATGACCGCCAGGATGAACCCCTGGAAGAATCTGTTCTCAACAATTCCACGCAATAGTTTCATATACTACACCTGCGAGGTATGGCGGGCGGTATCCCTCGGCATACCGCCCGCTCCCTCTCAACCGAAGGGACAACTCACATCCCCATTACGCGTTCATACTCTGCCTTGGCGTTTTTAATCATCGAAGCACCATCATTAGCTTCCTTCATCTGAGAAGTAGCAAATCGCACATAGTGGTCCACGCCCGATATTGACAAATTAAGCCACACTTGATCTGGGAAAAATCGCCGTCCTACGCCATAACCAGCTGCAGCGAAAAGGAAGAAGCAGGCCCAACCTGCGCCACCCCCATCCGTCAGGGCCATGAACAAAGAGCAAAGAGCAGGCAAGAAACATGCAATCCTCTGAGGGAGCTTACTGATCCTCTTCACCGTGATACCAGTAATCAGATTCAGCAACACATCGATATTGACACGTTCCTTCCCTTTCCTTCCATTCGTCAACTGTATGACTTTAAAGATATCGCCTTGAACACGTTTGTTTGTGACCTCAAGCTGGCCGAGCTTGCCAACTATTGTGCCAACCGGCGCCTCCTTGAGCGAAAGAACTGTCTTTCTGGATGCGACAGGCTCTTCCACAACAGTGAACCCACCTGCCCCGCCCACAGTGAAGTCCGCTCCACATTTAGGGCACTTGATTTTTTTCCCAGACAGAGAATCTGGGCCTTCACTGCTGAACCCGCAGCTTTCACATGTTATCTTCATCTTCTTCTCCTGTTATCATCTCCCCATTAATCAATACAGAACCGCAACTTTGTCGCTTGCCGACCACTCGACATTATGTACTCGCGCGGGGAAGCACTAGTACAAGTTCCGTTCCCAGACACCTGCCCAGAAATAGCTAAAACAGACCATCTTGAACCCGATACGTTCAACGATGACCTACGACACATCTCAAATCTAAAGTGCTCAGACATAACTTTCACCGCCTCACAAACAGCCTCATCAGAAGCCAAAGCACCGCATCAACCAACACCGCGAACGCCATCAGTGAATGTACCAAGAATAGCCTTGGCAACAGCGCATGAAGTCCGGAAGCATACCAGTCGCGCACCCCAGGTATCATTCCCGAAAGCAGTAGCACTACAACAACACAAAGCAATCCCTTCCACATAGACGCTATGTCAACGCTGCTAAGGCCGATTTCCGATGCCACGCAGAAAACGAGATAGAACCAGAGCGCCGCCAGCCACCATGACGAAAATGCATCGCCACTCAGGCTGAACAGCAGATTCTTGCTGGATTTGAAGCAAGCCCAAATGTAATCAAGAAATCCAGGCAAGGCGTCGCTTGAAAAGTAATCGCCATAGTTCGCCACCATCGCCGTGCCAGCGAAAAGCCAGGTAAGAGCCACAATCACGATACAACCAAACCAGATCGGCCCAGTCGCGATCACCAGATTCGACACGGCTCCTTTCCATCCACTCTTGCTTTCATGCTGCACATATCCAAGCGTACCGTCTTCGCCTAACCTGAACGGCACAAACTTCGTGATTCGGCAGAATGTGAACAGACATCCAAGCGCATGCCCTATTTCATGGCACACGACTCCCGGCGAGACGAGATACCAGTAGGCCATGCCTAGCCGGCTAATGCCCGACTTCCTGATTCCGCCGCCGATCCACTGAAGCAGCAATGCGAAGCTCAGCGGCATCCCTAAAAGAAAAGCCAGCAACTTGAGGCTATGTATCAACGAATCAACCATGACGGCAATACTACGACCCTTTACTTCATCCCTAAGCTTTGCCTCTACACTTCACTCATTTAATGCCATTCAACTTGAAATACCAACCCAGCCCTACCGCATTCGACTTATGGCCGAGTTTCTGGCAACAATCCCTAACGCCTTTCCAGGCCCATGGATCGCTCTTGTCGAATTTCAAAGCCTGAATATAGGCTATGAGTGCGTCTTCATGCTTGCCCTGGGCCTTCAGCACACCCCCGAGATAGGCCCATTTCTTCTCGCTGATTGGGTTAATGCTTATCGACTCGGCGAGTAAAGTCAATATCTTAGGAACATCCTTTCCCTTCTTGTAAAGCACCTCCGCCTCGGAAAACCTCCCTGCGTCATCCTCGCGCCAGCAAGGATAGAACAGATCGGTCTCGTTATGTTTGTGCGTCATCCAAAGCATGTTGGGATACTCTAAAAATACAGACCCCTTCGCAGGCTTCCAGTTGAGCATCTTCACAACCTCGGCAACTCCGTCCTTCTCGTCTTCGTTTGCGTCCTCTACTTGAAACTTACCAACGTTTAGGATGAAATCAACAATAGGGCAACCGAGCATCATATTAAATTTTCGCTTCTCGGCAGGCGTCTTGAAATTCTCGTAAGCCGCCCTTAGCGACTGCGCCCAGTCGTCCTCAGATCGTTCGTTTACTCCATGGGCGGCTTTTACGGCGCTATCTTTCGCCGCCTTCAAGCCTATCGCATCAAATGCAACAACTCTGCACCTTTTGCCGCCTTTATCCTCTTCTTTTACCACCGAACTCTGTACCTCCGGCAATTTGAATTCCGTCTCCGGCACGAGCCATGTTGTCAGTGCCTTTGAAAAAGGCGAGTTTGTACAGGCCACAACCGGCACATCCACATACTTCTCTATCGCATCAAGCAATGCGGACATTTCAAGAGCCTCACGATCCTCTTCATCCGCATCTTCCTCAACGGTCCACTTGACCTCCGCAAATACGTAGTCGCCGACCTCCTTGAAGGAGGACGAGCTTAAATCCGGGGAGGCCTCGCCGTATACACGGCGAGCCTCCTCGGGGGTGAATGCAGCCAACAGCGTCAACTGACATATTCCAGAAAATACCAGCAATGCGCATTTCAAATCCATACATTCACCCTTTACTGAGTGCAATCAAGTGTAATCAGTCCTCGTCATCGTCCGTAATCATCTGAGTGCCCTTGCGGAGGTTGCCCTTCGTCTGAGAAGCACTCTGTCCTGCGCTTTCCTTGAACGTGTTCACGGGCTTCGCGGACCTGCGGGCGGCGGCCTTGGCCTTCAGGTCTGCAGATGCCGCAGCAGCGCCGGCAGCACGGGCAGCCGGATTGTTCTTGGATGCTTCAAACGTCTTCCGGAGCTGCTCCTGTCTTCCCCTCTCCATTTCCTGATAGGTATTGACCTCGATTCCGAGGGCGACAGAGCGAGCCTGGATGTCCTTGAGCGCCTTTACGCTTCCAGAGTTCACGCCATAGACAACGACGTGCATATCGAGTCCAGACGGCTCGTGGCGAACCGTACCACTCCAGAGTTCGGCGTTTCCGGAAATCTGAATGTCCTTGAAGGCCTCGCCCTGTGACTTGCTATAGTCCTTGTATATCTGTGTTTCCTTCTCACCGTTGGCACCGATTTTGGTCCGCATAAGCTTGTTGAGCGTCTTTGAGCTGGTGGCATCGGAATAAAGAGCGAACATCACCTCTGCAGCGGCCTCAAGCTCGGCGGCCTCACGGTTGGCTTCACTCGTATCAGCATCATCGTCGACAGCAGCGCAGGAAATGCCAATGAACCACATATTGCCGTTGTTGTCGATGTATTGGCGCGGACCAATCCACTGAGCGAGAGCACCCTTCTTTGCCTTGCCGGAAATCCACTCTTTAATGGACTTCTTGCCGGGCGTGAACTTGACGGACTGACCCTTGAGGATCTCGCCCGACGCCTTCATCATCTCTCCACTCCAAGAATAGAGAATGGCGATCTGATACTTATAGCGGCCGTTCTTCTCCGAGATCGACTCGGCCTGCTGAAGGACCGTACAGCCGTAGATCGGCATGGCAGACACGCGCGACAACGACGTTTTCATTTCCTTGGAGATGGTGCCCTTGAGCACCTCGGCCTTCTCGGCGAGCTCCTTGTACTTAGCGGCGGCAGCTTCAAAATCTGCCTTCGCGTTGTCATAGCGTTCTTTCTTGTCGGCATCGTACTTTGCCGCGATGTTCTCCTTCTCGGCGGAGGTGAACCACGAGGAGATCACTGCGACAAGCTCGCCAGGCGTGACGTCATCACGCCTGGCAAGCGCATCCGCGAGATTGGCGTCAAGCTTTGCGAGATCTTCACGCGCGGCCGCGAGCGCCTTGTTCATCTCCGACTGCTCCTTCTCAAGCTGCTTGGCAATCGGGTTGCCGGGGACGTCGAGAATGCGCGAGCCCGACATCTTGCTCATGATCGTCTCGATGATCTTCGCCTTGGCCTTGAGCATGAGCTCCGACATCTTCTCCTTGCGGAGATCGATGAAATCGGCGGAGACCTTCGGGTTCTTGATGTCGAACTCGATGAAGTCGCTGACAATTATTCTATCAGCTTCTTCATCATAGCCCTTGTTCCAACCATCTTTGCTGTTGAAATAATCTTCTATAGCCTCCTTTGCCGTTTGCGCGGGGGCTATTTCCTCCGCCAACACCTGTTGCATTTCGGCTACTGCGGCTCCTGCTCCCGCTTCTGGCGGAAGCTCCTGGACGGCCGCCGCCGCTGGGGATCCCTCCGCCGGGGCCTCGCTACCGAGCTCCTGTGCATTGACGGCAACTGCGGCAACAGCCGCCACCGTCGTAATCATCAGTTTGTTCATTTGTTTTTCCTTTTTTGTATTTTCGGTACTGTTATTGACACCAGGCGGAACCCGGCTTTCGAAATCCCTCTTATTCCTCAGCTGCAGCCTCGGACATCTTCCGTCCAACTAGCTTGGCGACCATGTTCTGAATCTTTTCGTGAAGGGGCTCTTTCATCTGAGCAAACGCCTTGTCAGAGCAAATCTCCTTCTGGCGATCTTCTCCGCCCGTCTGAAAGCAAGCCGATTTTTTTTGGTCGTTCTTGAAGTCTATGAGAACCTCGTCATTCCTCATATCTTTCACCTTGAAGCGGAGAGACAACTGAACCCCTTTTCTCCCGTTCATTGGGTTCTTGACACTTCGATAATCGCCGTTGCACTCAATCGCGAAGGCGGCCCGTTCAGGGGAGTCCGTCACGCGTATGCCCATGTCTACGAAGAACTCGCCGAAATGCGATGTTAGGTCCGGCGAATTGGAGATTATGATGAACTCTGGATCCCCAAGAAACTTCATATAGCTGGAATAGTTGTCAAGAAGATTTTTCTTTGACACCTTCGCAACGATTTCGACCCTCTTACCGATTTCGACATCGGTCTCGGAGAGGATTCGATACTTCTCAACAACACCGTCGGTGCCGGAGAACACCTTGCTCTGGAATTCGCTCTTGGTACTCATCTTGTCATACCCAACGACAACAGTGCCTAGCACCTGCTCGACCGCACCGCGAATCGCCTTCTGCTTCGCGAGCTCAAGGGACGAGGCTTCACCGACAGACACGACGACACCTTCGTCGCCGTACTGCGCCTGCGCCTGCTCAAGCGCAGCAGACTGGTCCTCGAATTTCTCGCATGTAAGACAGACTACATAGGATTTCTCTTCGACGGTAACCTGCCCTACGACCTTGATTCCTTTTACAAGCGCGTCAACCTTGGTTTTGATCTTTTTCTCGAACTTTTTGTACGATTTTCTGACCTTCTCGCCGTCGACCGCCAGTTCTTCGGAATGGGTCTCGACCGACTTCGAAGCGGAAACCGTCTCACCCTTGACGTATGCTGTTATCTTCCTCTTCGCTTCAAGCACCGCCTCGCCAACCTGCACGTCAGCTGACTTGGCGGACGCGGTATTGATAACAGAAAGAACAAGGCAATATACGCCGTCTTCCTGCGTTTCGTCGGAGTCCATCATGAAGCCGCCGCTGGCGCACTCGCGCGCTTTTGCAAGCCAAGCCTCGTTGTCGAGGGCGAAAACGCCCCCGACAACCATCAAGACTGCCAATCCCAAAAGTTTTTTCAACATGCTTATACCTCGCTATTTGGTTGCATTCTGCTCCCATTCAGGAGGAAGTGCCATGCCATAGCACACGGCATAGAGATTGTTCTTGTTGGCATTAAAGAATCCCCTTGGTGACGCCTTGAATTCATTCATAATCTCCTTGGCATCCTTGTCAGTCTCGTTCCAACGGTATATCTTGAGAGCAGACTTTGACTCAGTTGTCTCAGGATACGCCTCTGCAAGAGCAAGAGGTATGTTCACGCCCTCGTCATCCATGACGATGACGCACTGCTGCCCCATGCCAACGCCTTCGTTAGCTCCCTTGTCAAGCGTCATCGAGTCGCCGGATCTGCTAACCGCAATGACATGTCCTCCTGCGGGGAATCGATTCCCGAGCTTGTTTGCAAGCTCAATTATCGCATTCATTGCAGCCTTCTCAATAGCCGAGCTCTGGCTCTTCACATCGAATCCACCGCGCGGTCTGCCGTTCACCATCGTGACGACATGTGGACGAGTGCGGCCCACTACTGGTTCGGAGAACAGAACCGTGCCCTTGCGCAGATCCTTGCACGTCGCCATGAGATAGACCTTGTACACGAGCTGCTCGCTGTCAGGCTGCGATCCGACCCCACGAACGACCGTGCGCGCCTTGGTGCAAACGACGTTGCACTGAAGCAACACATTGATCTTCACAGGTTTCTCTTGCTCTGCCAGCTCTATTTTCCCATCCGAGTACTCGGCCACTGCAGCAAGGTCATTCTCCGTATCGCTACCGTGCAACGCAACCATTGTAAAGCGCTTGAGCTTGTCCATGTACGTCTGAAGCGTCACGCTCATATTCGGATCGACCGGAAGATGCTCTTCGCCGGGCGCGACATTTGACGGCAGCTTGTCGGATGCTTTGAAGGCCACCCCCATGACAAGTTCGGTCATGTCCTCCTTGCTGAAGCCAGGGGGGAGTGTTATCTCCCCCTTATCCACAAGGTCGTTTTTCCCATAGTGGGTCAGCTTCGGACCATAATCATCCGTAGGCGCAGGCGGCTCGGTAGCGCATCCAACAATGAAAAGCGCTCCGATGCAACCTGCTACGCACATTGAATTCCTTACCCTCATTTTGATTCCTCCAGTAAAATCGCGCCCAACAGAGAATTAGTCTTTAGCGGACTTGGCGGCTTCTCCCGCCTCCTCCTGCTGTGTCGCCTTAACAAGTTCGTCGACGTCACCCGCAAGCGAGTACCCCTTGATGGCACTCCCGATCTTCCCGAGCGGATCCTCAAAGGCCTTACCAATACCAGACCCAACGCCCTTTAGTGTTTTGCCCAAGTCAATGATGTTGAGTTTTGAAACCTCGGGGTCTTCGGACAGATTCTGGGTTGTTGCAAGCAAATCGTTCATCTGAGCTTGAATTTTCGCCATGAGAGCGTTCAATTTGGCAAGGACTGCGTTGTCGTACATCTTGGCAATTTCCGGCGTGTTGTCGCGGTATACGCAGAAGGCGTTATAGTCGGCCTCTCCGCCATTGTAAGGGAGCTGCTCAATGGCAAGCACATCCAGTGTCTTCTTGCCTGTCTCGTCAACCACCATGAACCTCTCGCAGACTTTCTTTCCTTTTTCAAGAATCATCTTGTCCGGGACATACTTGACAACCTTCTGGTACAGCTCCCAGTCTTTTCGAGTCTGGTCACGATACTTCGCGTCGACGGAGGCAAGGTATTTCTCAATGTCGCCGCCAGCATCGGTTTCGACATCGCGCCCAACATATTGCGCCCACTTGCGATCCACAGAGTCAACTGCAGCCGCATAAAGGGGCGAGGACGTATTGCCAATCTCCGCAACCACGTTAAGCGCAGTTTTGCCAACTGCAAGAACCGCGTCGAGAGCCACGGCACAGTCCGGAAGTTCCTTCTTGAAATCTTCCATAGTGAAGACGAGGTCAACGTCCCGCGACATCAGACGACGCCCAGAATCCCTTACGTCCTGAATCTTCTGAGCATACGGACGCTCAACTTTCCATGCCGCGACCTTCTCCGACACAGGCGTGCTTGCACAGCCGGTCATAAGCCCGGCAACCGCCGCCATACCCAGTCCTATCATCAACTTGTTCATCTTGTTCATTCCTCACGTGCCCAACTTTGTTTATACATCTCGGGGTCGCAGGGCTGGCGGCTCCTCGATGCCAAGAGCCGCCGTCTCAATAGAACAAGAGCGGCGCACTCTCGAAATTCTGTCTCGTTGAGGCACCGGTAAGAGCCCAGCAGAAACATGAATATGAAAGTGCGCCGCGTGGATATGAGTCCACACGTGCGCACAGTCGTATTTCGCCTCTGCTGTGAAAATTACCGGTTTTCAACGAAGCTACTATACGCTGTTGCGTACGTCGGCGGATGTTGCCGTCCGCCCTTGGCGGGCTCCGCTCTCGCGTGCCGCCGGTCCCGGGCCGTCAGCGCCCGGGAGTATGGTAAAGATCAGATTGTCACGCGGTTTCCCGCAAGACAGGGGAATTATACCACACCGCGCTTGCAAATGTCAAGGGCGGGATTTGGAAATTTTCGACACACTTTTTTTTAGTCCTAGGTCCTAGGTCCTAAGTCCCCCGAGGTGCAATCGATCAGGCGTGGATAGCGCGGTTCATTCTACCGTCACAGACTTGGCGAGATTGCGGGGTTGGTCGATTTCGCAGCCGCGAAGGCGGGCGACGTGGTAGGCGAAGAGCTGGAGGGCGACTACGGTGACGATGGGCGAAAGCGAAGGAAGCGTGCGCGGGATGAAGATAGTATCATCGACGGCGGCGGCAGCGGCGGCGTCGCCTTCCGTGACGATGCCAATCACCGGAGCACGCCGCGCCCTGCATTCCTGAACGTTGCCCAAAGTCTTCTCCTTGCCCGGCACGTCGGCGAGCAGCGCAACGACGGGAGTCTCTTCGCGCAAGAGGGCGATCGGCCCGTGCTTGAGTTCCGCCGCTTGATACCCTTCTGCATGGACGTAGGCGATTTCCTTTATCTTGAGAGCGCCTTCGAGGGCGGTCGGGTAGAGGATGCCACGACCTATGAAGAACATGTCATTCGCCTTGGCATATTTTTCGGCGATTTGCTCGATCGTCTTCGACTGCGCAAGAACGGCCTTTATAAGCTCGGGAATGCGTTCAATCTCGGCAGCAAGCTGGATGCCATCCTCGCGGGAAAGGCGACGCGTCCGGCCGAGTTTGAGCGCAATCATGCAAAGCGCCATCACCTGGGCGGTGAACGCCTTTGTGGAGGCGACCGAGATTTCGGGCCCAGCGTGGAGATAGACGCCGCGGCCGGTCTCGCGAGCAATCGTCGATCCGACGACATTGCAAAGCGACGCGACGAGGGCGCCCTTGCGTATAGATTCGCGCACTGCGGCGAGAGTATCGGCCGTCTCGCCGGATTGCGACAGGGCGATGACGAGATCGTCCGGGCCGACGATCGGGTTCGAATACCTGAACTCGGCCGCCTGCTCGGGCGATGCCGGGATGTCGGCTAGATTCTCGAAAAGATACTTGCCGACCATGCCGGCATGAAGAGAAGTGCCGCAGCCAATCACCACAATCCTGCGCACGGCGGCGAGTTCGCGCGGCGTCAGGTTCAGGCCGGAAAGAATGGCGGTGCCGTCGCGGGAGTCGAGACGGCCGCGTATCGTATTCTGCAGCGCGTCGGGCTGTTCGAATATCTCCTTGAGCATGAAATGCTCGTAGCCGCCCTTCTCGATCGAGCCGATATCCCAATCGACCTCCTGCACTTCGCGCGAGACGCTTGCGAAATCGAGCGAACGGATTTCAATGCCATCTGGCGTAATGCGGGCGACGTCGCCATCCTTCAGATATATCACCTGCCGCGTATAAGCGACAATGGCCGAGACGTCGCTCGCGACGACAGTCTCGTTCTCGCCGACGCCGATGACGAGCGGACTCCCCTTGCGCGCGACGATCATCTCGCCAGGGTGCTTCTCCGAAATGAGCGCAACGCCATACGTTCCCTCGACGCGCCTCAACGCTTCGCAAGTCGCGGAAAAGAGATCGCCCTTGTCGAAGGCGCCTACGAGATGCGCGAGAACCTCGGTGTCGGTCTGCGAAAGGAACTTCGCTCCACGCTTTTCAAGACCGGCGCGCAACGCCGCATGGTTTTCGATGATGCCGTTGTGGACAAGCGCGAGCGAGCCATCGCCCGAAACGTGCGGGTGTGCGTTGGCGACAGTCGGCAAGCCGTGCGTCGCCCAGCGGGTGTGCGCAATGCCGATGGTAAACTTCTGAGCCTCGTCGCCCGGCAATGCCTTCTTCAAAAGAGCGTCGAGCTTCGCGACCTTGCCGGTCTGCTTGTAAATCTTGATTCCCTCGGCACCCTCGAGCGCGACGCCGGCGGAGTCATACCCGCGATACTCCAGCCGGTGCAAGCCGTTCAGAAGCGGCCCGACGGCGGATGTGTCCTTCGACGAAAATCCAACTATTCCACACATATGTTTTGATTCCTTCCTTTTATGTGAACAAGAAATTCTTCAGCGGGCAAGCCCGCTGGCGTTTTTATCGCTTCATCCAGATGCCCATGCCCTTTTCGATTTTGGCCGGATTGATTACCGAGCCCGGGATGACTTTGTTGCGTATCGTGTAGTAGGTATCTGGTTTGTTCCATCTGGCGCCGGCGATCTTCGACGCCGTATTTTGAGGCGACACGAAACCCTTCAATATGTAGCCCTGCTTCTTCAACTGCGCGATCGAAGCGGGGACTGGAGACGGCTTGGAAGATTTTGACGCTCTATTCTTCGCCGCGGTTGCGCGTTTTACGGTCGCCGCAGCCGGTCGCGAGTTTTTGGAGGATGAGGGCGGAGGCGGAGACGCGCTCACCGAAGTCCCGTTCTTTCCAAACCCAAGCCACGACATTATGCCACCCTTGCCAGACGAAGTTGGCGCGACATTGGCGATGTTCCCCGCACCATACGTTCCCCTCATCGTATCCACCTTGCCGTATAGCACCTTCGCGAGATACGGATCGCCCACGACAAGGCGCTTCGCCTTCGTGTCAGGATCGTAAGCGACGCGCGATTTGAGGTCCAGCACCTTCCTCACGCTAGGCATGGCGAAAAGCATGCCGCATTGCTTTCTGCCACGATGCTTCTTGGAATGCCACTTGTTCGGTGCGCCGTAGGCGACGTGCGAGTGGCAGACGACCTTGTCGTCGGACAAGTGATACATAGACTTGAGTTCCTTGACGAGGTCGCGGATTGCGTAGAGCTGGACAAGGCTCATCGCCTTGTCGTGGTAGCCGACGCATTCGATGCCGATGGAGAATTTATCGACGTCTTCCTTGCCGTTCCACATCGAGCGGCCGGCGTGGAAAGCCTCGCGGTCGCGGTCGACGATGCGATATATGCCGCCCTCTTCGGTCACGCAGTAATGGCACTCGCCGCGTTCGGAGAGCTTCCTGAGCGAGCCGCGCGCGGCGGCCTCTGTGGTGTGGAGGACGATGAGTTCAGTGGTGCGGCGAATGGGGCGCTCTGGGTTGCGCGGACTGCGATAGGAATCCGACGCATCAATGGCGAAAGCCGCCGCGCAAAAGAACGCGACGGCCAATGCTGCAATCGGTTTTATCTTTCCATTCGCCACAGCGCGTATCGCGTCACTTGGCGTCTGTCGCCTTGATGCGATCCCACGCCCGGTTGTAGAGCTCGAGAGCGCCGGGGATGGAGTCGATAGACTTGATGACCTGGCCTTTCGAGAGAAGTTCGGGCGGGAGCGTTATCTTGGCGCGGAAGTCAGCCTCGAGCGCATCGAGGCCGGGCTTGACGGGCATGGGGCCGTAGATATACTCCATGTTCGCCTTCGCATTCTCGCCGTCGTAGAGGAAGTTGATGAACTTATAGGCGAGTTCCTTCTGCGGAGCGTTGGCGGCGACGACCATCTCGTCGAATGCGATGGAATAGCCTTCTCCGGGCAACGCGAAACCAATATCCTCGCGCGCGGCGACGCCCGCCTCCTCGTCGCCAAGGATGACTTGAATGGCATCGGTGGAATAGCCGTGTCCAATCCACGTTGCGAATGTGGGCACTTCCGTCTTGTAGCTCTCGGCATCGAATTTGCGGATGTTCGCCTTCCACTTGAGGACCTCGTCGACGGCCGCGTCGAGTTCCGCCGGGTTGACGGAATTGAGCGAATAACCGAGCGACATGAGGCCGGCGCCGATTACTTCGCGGATGTCGTCGAGAAGCGTAACCTTGCCCTTGAGACGGGGATCGGCCAGGCACTTCCACGAATTGACGTCGACGCCCTCCGGAATCTTGTCCTTCGCATAGCAGAAGCCCGTGTAGGTGACGGCGTAGGGGACGTTGTACTTGAACGAAGGATCGAGAATCTGAGGAGTGTAGGCGGGGTCGAAGTTCGCCTTGACGTTGGGGATCTGCGAGTGGTCGAGTTCGATGATGAGGCCTTCGCGCGCCATGAGGTCGACGAGGTAGGAAGAAGGCGTGATGATGTCGTATCCGGAGCCCCCGGCCTTGAGCTTGGCGTACATCGTCTCGTTGGAGTCGAACGTGTCGATCACGACGCGGCAGCCGTTCTCGGCCTCGAACGTTTCCACGAGGACGGGATCGATGTAGTCGGACCAGGTGTAGAAATGAAGTTCCGGCTTCTTGTCGCAGCCGGCGAGGGCGAATGCGGCCAAAACGATTGCGGCGACGGTTTTGGTGTCGAGACGTTTCATTTTTATTTTCCTTTTGTTTTTTGCGGTTGCTTGCGGGAAATGAACTTTGAAAGCCCTGCGAGGATGCAGGTGAAAACGAGCATCAGCGTCGAGAGGGCGAAGACGGACGGCAGATTGCGCGAGTGCTTCGTCATGGAGCTGACGTAGGTGGGGAACGTATTCGTGCCGGCGCCGTTGACGAACGAGGTGATCACGACATCGTCGATGGATAGCGTGAACGCGAGAAGACCGCCTGCGATGATGCCCGGCAGGAGTATCGGCAGCTCGACATGGAAGAACGTATACCACGGCCCGGCGCCGAGGTCGTAGGCCGCCTCGACTATGCGGTCGTCGAAATCCTGCAATCGCGCGAGCACCGTCATCGCGACGTAGGATACGCAGAACGTGACGTGGGCAATGAGGATGGTCCAGAACCCGCACTCGACGTTGGCCGCCACGAACAGCATGAGGAGCGAAATGCCGATGAGGATGTCCGGCATGATGAGCGGCGTGTAGACAAGGGCGTAGTGGATCGACTGCAGGCGGTCCTTCCAGCGATGCAGCGCGAGCGCGCTCGTAGTGCCAAGGACGCAGGAGACGAGCGTCGCGAGGCCCGCTATCGTAAGCGAGAGCCAGAAACTCTGCATCAACGACTTGACGGAATAGTGGCCCGTGAAGATTTGCGCATACCACTTGCCTGTGAAACCGGTGAAGGCGCCGTTCGCGTCGAAATAGCTCATCGAAACGCCGTTTGGCACGAACCCGTACGCGACTACGAGCAGAATCGGCACATAGAGGAACGCCAGCACGAGCGCGAGGGTGATGGAGGAGAAATAAGACTTCTTCATGCCTCGCCTCCCCTGCCGACGATCATGCGCGCCGTTTCGCGTTCGAGCCTGCGCGAGGTGCGGGCGTTCTGCCGCTTCTTCCAATACATCGCCATTCCAAGCGGCACCAGCACCGACACGGCCATCAGCGTCGCGAGGGCCGAAGCGTGCGGGATGTTGCGGTTCTGCATCGCCCGCATGAAGATTTTGTTGCCAATGAGCACGCAGTTCGTCCCGCCGAGCATCTGGGGGATGACGTACGAGCCGATCGCCGGGATGAACACCATCAGCACGGCGGAGACGATCCCCTGCCTGATGCCAGGCACGAATATCTTGCGAAACGCGTAAAAGCCTTTCGCCCCCAAATCCCTCGCCGCCTCGAGGAGCGAGAAGTCGAACTTCTCCGCCGCCGTGTAGATCGGCATGATTGCAAAGGGCAGGAATGAATATACGCTCACGAGGACCACGGCGGCCTCTGAATCGAGAATCGTCGACGAAGCGGCGTCGAGCGGCGCATTCGAGGCGAAACCCGCCCAGACGAGGAAGCGCTGCATGAAGCCCGGCAGCCAGTCGAACAGCCAGTCCGAGACCTTCAGCCACGAAAAATAGCACGTCTGAAGCCAGCCGTCCGGATGAAGCATCGTCTTCCATGCAAACACCCTCACGACGAAACTCGTCCAGAACGGCAGCATTATCGAGCCTGCGACGATGGCCCGCCAGCGCTTGTTCATCCGCGCAATCGCATATGCGCAGGGGAGCGCGAGAATGATGCACCACAGCGTGACTTCGAACGATATCCTCAGCGTATTCCAGACGATCGCCGGATAGTCCGGGTCGACGAGCTCTCGCCACGTCGAGAGCGACCACTCCCCGACCCCTCCGTTCGCCGTGTGGCCGTGGAACGTGAAGGCGAGGACGATGAACGCCGGCACTGCGAAGAACAGCGCCAGCCACACGAAACTCGGAAGCGTCACCGCCGCTTCCGCTCGTTTCGAGCGCAATGGGTTTTCTTTCATCTTCACTTGGCCTCCACCATGTAGCCGTCGTCGGGATGCCACCAGACGAACACCTCGTCGTTCCACGTTATCGTCTCCTGATCGAGTAGGAAGCGCGAGTGGGGCTTGAGCGCGGAAATGAGGATGTTGGAACTCGTGGCCCAGTACTTCGTATACACGCCCTGGTAGACGATATCCTTCACCTTCGAGGGGAAGACGTTGATCGACGCGCCCTTCTCGGGCAGCGGCGGGTTGAGAGTGACGCGAATCTTCTCGGGCCGGACGGAAAGCGACACGCGCTGGCCGACGGCGAGGTTTTTATCGTTGAACGCCTTGATTTGAGGAAAGCCGTCGACGTCGATGAGGCAGTAGTCGCCATCGATGGAAGAAATTTCACCCTCGAAGAAGTTCGTGTCACCGATGAAGGAGGCGACGAAACGCGTGGCCGGAGCCTCGTAGATTTTTGCAGGTCCGTCGAGCTGCTCGATTTTGCCCTTGTTGACGACGGCGATGCGGTCGGAAAGGCTCATCGCCTCGCCCTGGTCGTGGGTGACGTAGAGGAACGTGATGCCGACCTGGTCGTGGATGGCGTCGAGCTCGATGAGCATGTGCTGGCGAAGCTTCAAATCGAGAGCGGCCAGAGGCTCGTCGAGAAGGAGCACCTGCGGACGATCCACAAGCGCGCGGGCGATGGCCACGCGCTGCTTCTGACCGCCGGAAAGCTGCGAAGGATACTTCCACGCCTGGTCCGAGAGCTGAATCATCTCGAGGATGCCGTCGACGGCCTCCTCGATCTCCGCCTTTGGCTTCTTGGCGAGCTTGAGCGAGAAGGCGATGTTGTCCCACACCGTCATCGTCGGGAAGAGAGCGTAGTTCTGGAAGACGGTGTGGATGCGCCGCTCGTTCGGGGGCAGATCCGTTATGTCCTTGCCTTCGAGATATATGCGGCCTGAATCAGGTCGCTCGAAGCCACCGAGCATGCGCAAAAGAGTTGTTTTGCCGCAACCGGAGGGACCAAGCAGCGAAAAGAATTCGCCCTTGTTTATGGTAAGCGAAACGTTGTCTACGGCTGTCAAAGCGCCGAAGCGTTTCGTGACATGATCGAACACAAGAAAGTCTTTGCTCAACTCTCGGTATCTCCTTGAAGGGTGCAAAGAAAATGATACATTTTTTTCGCAGAATAATCAATAGGGAAATTGAATATTTTTTAGTCCCAAGTCATAAGTCCTAAGTCCTAGACATCCTAGAAATCCTAGAAGGCCTAGAAGCTCCCGCTTGGGACTTCGGACTTAGGACTCGGGACTGACGAAGATATCGTAGATGACAAGTTCGACGTGGCGGCCGCCGTAGTCGGATATGCCGACTGAGAAGACGATATCGTGGGGAAGGTTCGACTCGGCGCGCAAGCGTTCGATTTCGCCGCCTTTTCCCCACCACACCGCGCGCGGGACGACATGTTGCTGGAATGTGAACTGAAGGTGCGCGCCGGTGTGGCCAAGCGTGCGAACGCCGTTCTTGGAGAACACGAGCGAGCGCAGGACGAAGAGCGGTTCGGGATTCCCCTCGCCAAAAGGCTCAAGGCGGGAGATTTCCTCTGCAAACGCAAGAGTGAGGTCGCCCGGCTTGAGTTCGAAATCAATGGTTTTTGTGCCAATCTCGGCAAGCGACATCGAAGAGCGCTGCGCCGCGCAGGCATCGGCAAACGCGGCACGGAACGCCTCGATCTCGCCGGGCTTCACGGTGACACCCGCCGCCAACGCGTGGCCGCCGTAGGCCGCGAGATGAGTCGAAGCCGCATCGAGCGCGGCCCGGACATTGTAAGGGGCAGGTGCGCGCAAGGAGCCCTTGCCGTCCACGAGCACGCAAACCGGCACTGGATTTTCAAGACGATCGAGAACGCGGGAGGCGACAACGCCTCCGACGCCCGGGTGGACGTTCTCCTTGTCCGCCGACGAAAACGCAATCACCTGCGCGCTCGCGCCAGGAACGACTAGCGCCATTGCGGCGTCGCACATGCGCTGTTCGACGACACGGCGCTGGGTGTTGTATATATCGACGCGCATGGCGAGGGCTCTTGCCCTCTCGCGTTCCTCCTCGGAGCACATCAGCAGATCGAACGCCTCCATGCCTGAGGCGAGGCGACCGGCGGCATTGATGCGCGGGCCGAGCGCAAAGCCGAAATCCCGGACCCCGAGTTCGCCGGCGTTGCGCGCTGCTCGGCTGTAGAGCTCGCGCAACCCTACCGGCGCCCAATGATGGAAACGCCGCAGAGCCTCGGCGACGAGGATGCGGTTTTGGAGATTCAAGGGCATGATGTCGGTGACCGTCGCCAATCCCGCGAGAATGAAGAGCGGCGCGCCGATGCCGCGCGCTATAGTTTCATCATTGCAGCGCGAGCGCGCAAGACGCACGATCGCATTTGCGAGGAAATACGCCACCGCCGCGCCGCACAGCTCGGAAAGCGCCTCGGGCGCAGCGACTTTCGGGTTCACGACAACCTTCGCAGGCGGCAATTCCGCGCCTGGAAGATGGTGGTCGGTGACGACGACCTCGACGCCCCTCGCATTGAGCGACTCGATTTGCGGGGATGCCGTTATGCCATTGTCGACCGTGACGAGGAGCGAGACGTCCGGCGCTTCGCGGAAAAGCCTCGCGAGAGATGCATCGCCGAGACCGTAGCCCTCGCCAAGGCGCAGCGGCACGAACGGGACGATTTGCCGTGCGTCGCCCTTCCCGTGCCGCAGACCGGCGGCGACAGATCGCAGCGCACGCGTCATTATGGCCGTGGCGCAAACGCCATCGCAGTCGTAATCGCCAAAGACGGCAATCCGCCGCCCTGCGGCCAGCGCGTCGAGGATTGTCGCCGCCGCCTCGCGTATGCCCGGCAAACCATCGCCCGGCACGAGATCGCGAAAGGCGGGCGCGAGATACGTCTCCAGGTTCTCCACCCCGATGCCTCGCGCGGCGAGGAGCCGGGCGAAAAGAGGCTTCACCCCCGCCGCAGTCAACGCGGCGAAGGCGGCTTCGTCATACTTTCGCTCGACCAGATGCATGAGGAGGCAGAGGGGGCGAAATCTGACGAATCAAATCTTCACTTCATGGCACCAGCCGTGGGCGTCTGGCAGAACGCCGTACTGGATGCCTTGGACGGTATCGTAGAGTTTCTGGAGATGAGGGCCGACGGAATCAGGTTCGCTGATCTTTATCACCTCTTCTCCGCGTGTAATCTCCCAAACCGGTGTCACGACGACGGCGGTGCCGCATGCCGCGACTTCGACGAACTCTTTTATTTCCTCATACGGGACGGGGCGGCATTCGACCTTCCAGCCCAAATCCGCGGCGCATTGCTTGAGAGACATGTTCGTGACGGAAGGAAGTACGGAGCAAGAGTCGGGCGTCACATACGTGCCGTCAGCCTTGATGCCAAGAAAATTGGACGTAGAGAACTCTTCGACATACGTGTGGGTCTTTGCGTCGAGATAAAGCTCGACCGGCCAGCCATCGTGCTTCGCCTTCTCATGGGCGAAGAGGGAGGCGGCGTAGTTGCCGCCGACTTTCACGTCGCCCATGCCGTGCGGGGCGGCGCGGTCCCAGTTGTCGAGGATGACGGCGCGCACGGGCTTGATGCCGCCCTTGTAATACGCCCCGACCGGCATGCACATCATGATGAACGTGTACTCCTTGGCAGGCGCGACGCCGATTTGCGGGCCGGTGCCGATGAGGAGCGGACGCAGATAGAGCGAGCCGCCCGTGCCATACGGAGGCACGAATTCCTCGTTCGCCCGGACAAGCCGCTCGGCTGCGTCGATAAACATCTCCACGGGGACGGGCGGCATGACGCAGCGCTGGGCGGTGCGATACATGCGCTTCGCATTTTCGTCAGGACGGAAAATCACGACCTTGCCGTCCTTCTGGCGGAAAGCCTTCATCCCCTCGAAGCACTCCTGGCCGTAGTGAAGGCACGATGCACCGATGTGCATGGTGATGTAGGGGTCTTTGACCATCTGAGGCTCGCCCCACGCGCCATCTTTCCACACGTAGCGGATGTGGCAGTTGACGTCTGAAAAGCCAAATCCCAGTTTGGCCCAATCAATATCAGTTCTTGGCATAATTGTTCCTTTTTAAATTTGATTATTGAATCATTTCTTTTTCATGAGAGGGAGGGCTATGTCGTAAATCTCCTGGTCCTTGGAGAAATACTCGGCCGTCTTGGCGCGGTCGATGGAAAGCGCAGTCATGAACGAACGGCGGGCGAGAGAGTCTCGACCGGTCCTGTGCTGGATTTTCGCAAGGCTCAACCACGCTTCGACGCTCTTGTCGGGGACGAGTTTCAAGAATTTCTGGAGCGCCCTCTCGGCATCGGCATCGTGGTTGACGGACATGAAGACGCGCGACATGAACAATAGCACGGTCGGGTCGGAGACGGCTTCGATGCTCGTGCGCAGCAGCATCGCCGCTTCGACGGCGCGGTTGAGCGAATAGTAGGCTTGGGCGAGTTCCAGCGTCTCGGCCAGGTTGAGCGAGGAGGCCCGGCGCTTTGCTTCAAGACGGTGGATGTCGTCGGTGGCGGACTTCACCTCGCGAGTAAACGCCCTCATGCGGGCGGAGCGGGTGTTGTTGGGGTCGATGAAGTCCTGGTAATCGAGCATCTCCATGATCTGGTCGAAGCGCAAAGCGGGCAAGAGCGACTCTTGCGCATAGCGGTAGACGGCTTCGGGCGAAGCGGGATAAAGCAGGAGCGCCTCGCGAAACGCGTTGGCGGCCTCGTTGCGGCGACCCTGCTTGGCATAGAGGCCGGCGATGGACGCGCGAAGCTTCGAGAACGACTTCTGCGCGGCGAAGTCGCGGCGATACATGGGATCTTTCAAGAGGCGGCGCGTGTACCAATCCCAGAAATCGCGATCCTTGGCCGCGGTCTTGGCGTCGTACGGGGTGCGGTCGCGATTGATCTTCATTATGAGGCCGTGGGGCGAGAGGTAGGGATACATCCACGGTATGACGTAGCTCTCTTCAATGTAGAAGTCGTGGCGGTTGCGGTCGTGCTTGAACATCATCTCGGTGAGGATGCCGTTAATCTCCATCACGCCTAGCGCACCCGTGACCTGGACGCGGCCATTCTCGATTTTCAGGTCGCCGTTCGCCGGGCGCACTCCGCGCTGGACTTCGTCGATGTAGATTGAAAACGCATCGGATGAATCTTCCTTCGCGGGGATCCAGATTTCATCGCCGTAGAGGTCGCGTTCGACTGCCATGTAAGTATCGTCGGCAAGGGCGTTCTGCGTGATGAGATAGACGTCAGGGCGGAACTTGGCCGAGTAGATCATGTAAGTCGGCACGAAGCGGCCCGGATCGGTCCCGCCGAAGAAGATCGAGAACGGCTCCATCGGCTCGGGCCAGTCGGGGTCGGGGAGAGGCTCTTCGTCGGCGACGAGCTGCTCCTTGATTGCCTTGGCGCCGTCGAGCTGGTAGGCGCCGAACTGCCAGCCGAACGTGTGGCCGTTCTGTTCGCAGCCGCCGAGTTCGAACACCATGCGCTCATCCGTCCAGTTTTGCACGATAGGCGCGACGAGAGCGACGAGCACCGCGCCGACGGCGAAGACGAGCGCACAGCGCCGCTTGAGAGCATCTGCGACTTTCAAGAAGCGGACCAGAATGGCGCCTGCAAACACAATGCCGTAGCCAATCCACAGCGCAATCATCGCATGCGAGGAAATGAATTTGACCTTCTGGATAAAGCCGTCCTGGACATCTCCCTTGACCTGCGCAAGAAGCATCAAGAGGAGCGACATCATGAGGAAGCACGCGGCCGCCGCCGCCATCCACTGCCAAAACGTCTTCTTCTCCGCTTTGTGCACTATCCACTTGGCCGCGACGAACGGCACGAAGACGAAGAGCACCATCACGTCGGTGAACTGGAGCATCACATCCTTCGCGTAATGCCACATCTGCGCAAACAGGAAGTCGAAGAAATGGCGCACAGATTTGAACTCCGGAATGCCGATCGCCTCATACTGGCCGCGCTGGAGAGCGTGCTTGAAACCGTCCCACGTGCGAGGGAAGCCCCAGTTCATAGGCGGGTTGCGCAGGTCGGAAACGATTGGCATGTAGACGTAGAACGACACGCCAAGCTGCGTGAAAAACGCGGCCCCCGCGACGCTGCGGCCATGCGGCAAAGTGGCCCATGCAAGAGAGAGCAGGACGAAATTCCAGACTATCGGCCATGCGAAATACCAGCTCGCAGGGTGCGTAAGGCCGTTCAGCGCGCCATGCCTAAGGAGCAGGAAGGCGGCAATCTGCATGCCGAGCGCGGGTATCGCGAAGAGGAAGCCCTTGCGCGTGCACAAGGCAAGCGCGACGAAGACTGCAATCAGCGCACAGAAGACGAACGTCGACTTGGCCCACGGATACGCGACGCCCGCATAGCCCTTCAAATCCGCCTGCGGGACGAACGCCGCAAGCAGGATGGCGCAGACGGCAAGCGCGGCGGAAATCAAGACAAGGCGGCGCACGTTCTCGCCAAACGACGCCCAATCGCGCGAAAGCGAATCGAGGCGCTTTGAGATCCACTCGCCAAAGTTTACCGTCGCCGGGCCTGTTTCATCCTGCGCACTCCCTATGGAGATCGAAGCGAGAATGGCGGCGACGACGCTGCCTGCGACGAGCGCGCCGATTGCCGCGTAGCGCCACGGCGGGATGAGAGGCGCGATATCGAGCGAGACGCCGCTCCACGCGACCGGGCCTGTAAACAGCGTCGCCGCCAGAAGAAGCAGCACCGCACCGGCGCCGCCGCCCCACAGCGCGACTTCGAACGCCTTGCCCTTCTTGCCGCGGTCGTTCATCACGAGCGCGACGACGAGGCTCGCCAGAAGAACGACGATGCCAACGACAAGCATTGTCGAAGACGGGCAGGACGCACACGACGCAATCGCATCGTGCTTCGCGATCACATCGCTCGACATCATCGAACTCGCTTGCCGCAACGAACCTATCTGGAGAACCTGATACGTCAGCGCAGCCGGGACGAGGAACGTGAACACATCCCTGAACATTCCTATGTTCCTCACGGCGATTATGATCGCGAGCGGCACGATTGCAAAGACGAGAACCTGGTAGTTCGTCAAACCGAGACCGAACACAAACGCCGTGAACCAGAGAATCTTGTCGGAGGGCTTGCGCATCCAGCGATACGAAAGCAGAAACACCCACATCAGGAACAACGCATTCAGCGAATAAATCTCGACAATCGTCGACTGCGACCATTCGACAGGCGAGAGAGCGAACGTCAGCGCGCCTGCGACGCCGCCCGCGAAAGAGAGCAGGTCCGCCGCGCCCATGCGCTGGCGGTCGGTTTGGAAGTCGCAGACGGGTCCTGAGATGAAATCGCGCGACGAGCGGCAAATCAGCATCGCCGTGCAACCGGCGGCAAGGGCGCCAAAGACGGCGGAGCAACACGAGACCGCCCACGCCGGGGTCGGATGCCCCATGTATGTGACCCACGAAAAAAGTTTGCAGAAGAGCCAGGAGCAAAGCGTCCAGAATGGATAACCCGGCGGATGCGGCACGCCGAGATGCGCCGCCGCCGTGGCGAGTTCGCCTGAGTCTTCCAAACCTACGGACGGCCCGAGCGTGTAAAAATAGACGGCGAACGTGACAAGCGTCGCAGTCCAGAACGCCGACCAATCGAGGCGAGTGAAAAATTTATCGCTATGCATATTCAGTCCGAAGTCCGAAGTCCTAGATGGGCTAGACATTCTAGTTTCTGCTCCGCTTGCCAAGGAAATACTTGTAGGCCGGGTCGGAAGAGACGTCGGAGAATTGGTAGCCTATCTCCTCAAGCGCCTTTACGAAATCGGCGCGTTGGTCCTTTGGCACCTGAAAGCCTGCGAGAACCTTGCCGTGATCGGCGCCGTGGTTGCGGTAGTGGAAGAGGGAGATATTCCAGCGTCCGGCGATGACAGAGAGGAATTTCATGAGCGCGCCCGGTTTTTCCGGGAACTCGAACGAATAGACGACCTCGTCCGCAATGCCGGTGGCGAGGCCGCCGACCATGTGGCGGACGTGCTCCTTCGCGAGCTGGTTGTCCGAAAGGTCGATGCAGTGGAAACCGGCCGCGCGGAACGACTTCTGCAACGCCTTGCGGTCGTCGACGTCTTTCACCGAAACGCCTACGAACACATGCGCGTTGAGCCCTGCGCCCATGCGATAGTTGAATTCCGTCACCGAACGCTTGCCGAGCTTCTCGATAAAGCGGATGAACGAGCCCGGCTGTTCGGGGATTGCGCAATCGAAAATCGCCTCGCGCCCTTCGCCAAGCTCCGTCTCCTCCGAGACGAAGCGAATGCGGTCGAAATTGATGTTGGCGCCGGAGATGACGCAAGCGTAAGTCTCGCCCTTCTTGGCAATCTTCTTGGCGGCGGCGAGGGCGAGTGCGCCTGCAGGTTCGCAGACGGCGCGCGTCGCCTCGAATATATCCTTGATGGCCGCGCACGTCTCGGCCGTGGAAACACGGACAATGCCGTCGAGGTTCTCGCGACAGATTTTGAACGTCTCCACGCCCGGCTTTTTCACGCACACGCCGTCGGCGAAGAGGCCGGGGTTCTCAAGCGTCACGCGCTTGCCTGCCTTGAGCGAACGGAACATGCAGTCCGAATCTTCCGGCTCGACGCCGTAGACCTTCACCTCGGGCCGGACGCTTTTGACGTAGACCGAAACGCCGGCCGCAAGTCCACCTCCGCCAATTGGCACGAACACGGCGGTCAAATCGCGCGGCGCCTGCTCGAGTATTTCTTTTGCGACCGTCCCCTGGCCTGCGATCACGTCTGGGTCGTCGTAGGGCGGAATGAACGTATACCCCTTCTCCGCAATGAGACGCTCCGCCTCTTCGACGCAATCTGAATAGCCATCGCCGTGCAGGACGATGTTCGCGCCAAGCGCCTTGACGGCGTTGATCTTGATTTCAGGCGTCGTCACCGGCATCACGATAGTGGCCTTGACGCCAAGCCGCTTTGCGGAAAGCGCGACACCCTGCGCATGGTTGCCGGCGGATGCGGCCAAAACGCCCTTGTCGAGCGCTTCCTTGGAGAGGCGACTCATCTTGTTGTAGGCGCCGCGCAGCTTGTAGCTGTGCACGCTCTGCAAATCTTCACGCTTCAGAAAAAATCTGCATCCCAACTTCTTGGACAGCGCCGCCGCTTCGTCTAGCGGTGTCACCTTGGCGATTTCGTAGACGTTCGCGTTGAGAATCTTTGTCAGGTAATTCATTTGGAGAATTGTTCGATTGTTCGATTTTTCGATTTACGATTTTTCGATTTTCGATTTTCGATTTGTTTCAAGCCTCTCGTTTTTAATCGCAGAGGCGCAGAGTACGCAGAGAACTTTTCAGCCTTCCAACTTTTCTGCTTTTCTCTCTCAAGTACTCTGCGTCTCTCAAGTCTCTGCGATTAAAAACGAGAGGCTTGAAATAAATCGAAAATCGAAAATCGAAAAATCGTAAATCGTAAATCGCAAATTTTACTCTTCCATCCCTTCGGCGAGGGCCTTGTCGATGTCGAGTTCGGGGAAGGATTCCTTGTAAAGCTCGAATGTGGTCTTCGGGCGCATCTCTTCATCGACCTTGCCGTAGCGCTTGACGATTTCGTAGACGAGCTGGTTGGCGAAGACGACGGCGGATTCGTCGTCGGAGCAGACGATCTGCATCGTGAGCGCCGTGCCGTACATCGCTTCGGACCACTTCATCAAGTTGAGCTTCGTCTTCCCGTTCTGCATGCCTCCGCGAATGAACTTGTTGATGAGTTCGTTGAGATTGGTGTGGTAGTCGCGGTAGAACTTGATCCACGAGACCGCGCCTGCGCGCTTGCCGTCGGGCTTGTTCATTTTGAGACCGTCCTTCTGGTCGACGCTCACGACAGTCCAACCTTTGAGGCTGTTTTTCCTCGGGTTCTTGGTGAAAGTGTAGTCCTTGAGGTTCGCGATAAGCACGTTCTGGGCGGTCTCCATCGCGTCTATGCGCTTGGCCTGCTGATTGAGGCGGATTATCGCTTCAGGCGTGGAAATATCGAGCTTGACCTGGTCGAGGAAGCTACGGGCGCCCTTCCAATCGAGCTGTTTGAGGCGGCCGGAATTGACAACCTTTTCGAACTGCTCGTCGACGAGGGCGATTTCCGTTTCAATCTTCTGCGCGCGTTCGGCCGCGAGGCGCTCCTGGCGCTCCTTCTCCTCGCGCTCGGCCTTCTCCTTGGCCTCCTTGCGCTCGCGCTCCAGGCCTTCGATTCTAAGACGCTCGACCGTCTGCTTGATGGCGCGGCCGCCTCGACTGGTGATATAACCCTTGGCCTTCTGGGCGTCGGCGACTTCCTTCGAGCCGCGAATGCTCTCGAAATCCTTGGTCGCTTCGTTTGCGGTATCCGAGACCTTGACCATCGTGGCTTCGTCGCCATCGCCGACGGCGAGAGCCGCATCGACCTTGGCAAGGAGTTCCTGCACCATCCTGCGAATCTTGTAGGACGCGGCTTGGACGCTGTATGCCTTGTTCCAGAGTTCGTTCATATCCTTGACGATCGAAGGGATTTCCTCAGGCTGAGCAGCGCCTTCAGCGGGCGTCGGGGCAGCTTCAGGGGCGGCGGCGCCGGCCTGGGCCGCCTTGACGGCTTCATCGTAGCGCTTCTGCTCGGCGGCTTCAAACTCCGCCTTGGCCTTGGCGTACTCCTGGCCTTCAGGGCTGGCGGGGTCGGCCTCGTCGTCCTTTGGCGGGCGGAATTTAGCGGGCGGCGGAACGGAGATTGCCGTAGCCACCTGCTGGACAGCCTGCTGCATCGCGCCTGCGAGAGCCTGCGCCATCTGCTGCCCCATCTGCTGTACAGCCTTGAGTTCCTCTTCGGTCGGTGCCTGCGCGCCAACGGGCGCGTTCATCATCCCGCGTGCAATCTGGAGTTCCGCAGGCTCGGCGGGCTTGAGCATGGCAAGGATGTTCTCCGAATACTTGCCTCCAAGAATCTTGCGCAGCTCTTCGGTCGTCTTTTCGCAGCTCTTGATAGTCTCGTCGGCAAACTTGTCGAACTCGTCGGCAAACTTCTCCGCGGCCTCGCGCGTTCTGCGCAAGGAATCGTGCGCCTGGGAGAATTTGTCGGCAATCTGGCGCTGCGTCTCGGCTTCAGCCTTGGCTTTCGACGACGCTTGATACCACACAAGTCCGCCGGCGACGGCGGCAATCAACGCAATGACACCGCCGACTACGCCCAGCACCTTCAGACCGAGATTGCCGCCTTCTTCTTCGTCGTCGTCTTTGGGCGGCTCGGGCATCCTCGCCACGGCCGGGTTGCCGGCCGGGAGTTCTGGCACTTCATCGCCTTCCTGCACGTTGCCTGCATGGTGGACCTTCAAAGTCTTCCTCTTTTTGAGGACGATCTTTTTCCCGCCCGTCGACGCCGCCGTCTTGGAACCGGCGGTGTCGACGGCTTTTGCATCGATGGGGGAAGTGATCGAAAGACCGACCGTCATCACCTTCTTGAACTCTTCGAGGAGCGCCTCGAAACTCGGGAAGCGGTCCTTGGGCTCTTGCGCAAGCATCGTCATGACGAGCTTATCGATTTCGGGAGAAAGGCCGGGGCGGACTTCGCTGGGCTTCTTCGGCGGGCCCATGAAGCGCATGCGCACGACTTCGTTGGCATCATCGCCCTCGAACGGCGCGACGCCTGTCAAAGCGTGGTAGATCGTGCCGCCGAGCGAATACATGTCCGCACGGTAGTCGACCGGCTGGCGCTTGCATTTCTCCGGCGCGATGTAGTAGGGCGTGCCCCAGATTTCGTTCGTATCCTTCTGCATTGCAGCGAGGCCGAAATCGACGAGCTTCGCGTTGCCGTTCGCGTCGAGGAGGATGTTTTCCGGTTTGACGTCGCCATGGACGAGCCCCTGGTCGGCCGCGCACCTGAGCGCCTGCGCCACCTGCTCGCAAATCTTCATCACGCGCGGCACTTCAATCTCCGCGCCCTGATGCTTCATCAGCGCGTCAAGCGAACCGCCCGCGACAAGTTCCATCGCGATATATGGCATGCCGTCCGCGATGCCGTAAGAATACACCTGGGCGATATTCGGATGAATGAGACGCGCGACCGCCTGCGCCTCCTTTTTGAACTTTTCGACGAACTCCGGGTCGCTGCCATACTCCTTGAGCATCACCTTGACTGCGACGGGGCGGTCGAGCATTTTATCGCGGCCCATATACACGCCGCCCATGCCGCCGCGACCAAGTTCGCGCTCAAGCAGGAAGTTCCCGTTCTCCCCGAACACGCCGGGGGTGGCGATGAGTTGTTCTTCGCTCATTTTATAATCCTCCATCCACTGAATGGCCAGAATACGACGCTACCCAATCCACGCAACTGCCGGCCCGGAACGTTCCCCCAGTAGCGGCTGTCGTTGGAATTGTTGAAATTGTCACCGCAGGCGAAATATTCATCCTCGCCCATTGTCACGACCTCGGGGCGGCCCGGAACGGGATGCTCCAGGACGTAAGTCTGGCCGGGCGTCGCCTTCATGCGCTTGATGTAATGCGTCCCTTGCGGGAGCGACTCGATGCCGGTCGTCGAAAATATCATCACGTCGTCGACGCGCGGACGGCGGAAATTCCACGCCCAGCGGTTGACGAATATGAAGTCGCCGGTCGCTATAGTCCCCTTCCACAGCGTGTCGCCCGCGCGCAAATATTTGCCGACAATCGCGCCGCAGGCGTCGGTCGGCAGTTTGAACGTCTTCGTGCTTGCACCTACCGCGACGTCGGCGAAACCATCGCCACGCCCCCTCGCACGCACCATGCCGGAGACCGGGGCCTTGTAGTCGACGGTCTTTTCTCCCGTCCACAGCCACTTCGCGATGGAAAGCGGGAACACATCCCACGCCCCCTTCGCCGTGCCAGCCTTCGTGTGATACCCCCAGAGCGTCGGCTGCATAGAACCGGTGGGGATGTTGAACGGCTCGTAGAAATACGCGCGAAACGCCATGGCCACGCTGATGGCGACCACCAGCGTATCAAGCCACTCGCGGCAAATCTTCACAACGCTCTGATTGGAGAAAGCCATGCTGTTTATTTTCGATTGATCGATTTTCGATTTTCGATTTTCGATTTGCGATTTATTTCAAGCCTCTCGTTTTTAATCGCAGAGGCGCAGAGTACTTGAGAGAACTTTTCAGCCTTCCAACTTTTCTGCTTTTCTCTCTCAAGTACTCTGCGTCTCTCAAGTCTCTGCGTCTCTGCGATTAAAAACGAGAGGCTTGAAACAAATCGCAAATCGCAAATTTTCACGTTCTGTAGTTCGGGGCTTCCTTGGTGATTGTGATATCGTGGGGACGGGCCTCGCGCAGGCCGGCGGCCGTGACGCGGAAGAACTTGCCCTTCTCCTGGAGTTCCTTGATCGTGCGAGCGCCGCAGTAGCCGAGGCTCGCCCTCAGGCCGCCGCAGAATTGAGTCATTATGCCCTTCACGCGGCCGGAATAAGGCACCATGCCTTCGATGCCTTGCGGGACGAGATCCTCCTCCGCCTCGTTGTCCTGGAAGTAGCGCGCGCGAGAGCCCTTGCCGTTCTTGAGCGCCGCCATCGAACCCATGCCGCGGTAGACGACGTATTGGCGGCCGTTGGAGTATATCTTCTCGCCCGGGCTCTCTTCCGTGCCGGCGAGTACGGAGCCGAGCATCACCGAATCCGCGCCCGCCGCGATCGCCTTGGGCACGTCGCCTGAAAGCTTGATGCCGCCGTCCGCGATGACTGCGACCCCGGAGCCGCGCAACGCCTTCGCAGCGGAATAGACCGCCGTCAGCTGCGGTATCCCGACGCCGCACACGACGCGCGTCGTGCAAATCGAACCGGGCCCGATGCCAACCTTCACCGCGTGCGCCCCGCACTCCGCAAGCGCGACCGCCGCCTCTCCCGTCGCGATATTGCCGGAGATCACGTCCACCTTCGGGAAATGCTTGACGATATACTTCGTCATCTCCATGATACCCTGCGAATGGCCGTGCGCGGAATCGACCACCACGACGTCAACCCCGGCGTCCGCCAGTTTCTCCATGCGCGAAATGTCGCCTTTGCCGCCGGAGACGGAGGCCGAAACGCGCAGCCGGAATTTGTCGTCGCAATTGTAGGTCGGGTTCTTGTTCTCGACGAGACGCTGCACATCGGTGAACGAATAAAGTCCCACGACGCGCCCCTCCTTGTCGACAAGCGGCAACTTGCCGACCTTCGCCGAACGCATGAGCTCGTAGGCCTTTTCGAGTGTCGTATCCGGCGCGGAGGTTATCGGCGCTTTCTGCATCACATCCCTGAGCGTCATCGCATCCATCGGCGCAAAGCGCATGTCGGACGAGGTAATCATGCCCACGAGGCGATCCTGGGCGTCGAGCACGGGGAAGCCGTTGAATTTGAGTCCGAGGCGCTTCTTTTCGCTACGCAAGAATGAGATGTCGTCGTTTTCGTGAAAGCAGATTGGCGAGGCGATGAGACCGTTCAGATGATTTTTGACCTTGCGCACCTGCGCGGCCTGCTCGTCCTCCTCAAGGTTTTTATGGATGACACCGATGCCGCCTGCGAGCGCCATTGCGATTGCCATGTCGCTTTCGGTCACGGTATCCATCGCCGCGGACATGAAGGGAATCTTCATATTGATGCGGCTCGTCAGCTTTGTTTCAAGCGAAGCATCGTCGGGCAGGAAATCGGCATATTGCGTCACAAGCGTAACATCATCGTACGTCAACCCTTCAAAAGGGAACGTCGCCATGAAATCATCCAGATATTTATTCATATAACTACTCCTCAACAGCGCGTTATTCGCCATTTCCTGTGATATTATACCAAAATCCCCTCTTGCAGGTCAAGTGTGGAAATGCCGCTAGGCAGGGCGACATTTCCCATCGTCCGCTTGACGCAGCCGGAATCAATTTGGTATAATATGCGCACAAAAGGGCCTGTAGCTCATTTGGACAGAGCAACTGCCTTCTAAGCAGTGGGTAGCGGGTTCGACTCCCGCCAGGCCCGCCATAAATGTGAAAATAAAGTTGAAAAGTTGAAAGGTTGAAAAGTTGAAAGGTTGAAAAGTCTAGAACCTCTAGAACTTCTAGGCCATCTAGGACTTAGTGAACTTTTCAACTTTTCAACCTTTCAACTTTTCAACTTTTGAACACATTTCCTCACTCCCAATACAACGGCTGGGGGTTGATGGGCCATTTGTGGTCCTTGGGGAATGGCGCGCCGGACCACGCCTTGACGGACGTCCACGGCTCGTCGGGCGAAGTCCAGAAGGAATCCGTGGCAGGCAGTCCCAGCGGCATGAGAAAAAGCGATGTCATATAGAGCGAACCGTTATTCGTATACCAATCGCTTGTGCCGGGCTGGGGGCCGTTGAAGCCGAGCGTCAGAAACCCGGCCGCGTTGAAGTTGCGATCGTCAGAAAACATGCGCTTGCGGACGGCTTCAAGCGCGGCGCGGACCTGCCCCTCCTTCAATTCAGACGGCAGTTCCTTGCGCCACGCGAGGAACGCCAGCGGCTGCATCGCCCCCATGCGATACGGTATCGAGCGGCCGAACACCGGGTATGTGCCTTCGGGGCTTATCAAACGCTCGAGAATCGTCGCATAGCGCTGCATGCGCCGCTTGACGTCGTTCAACCGTTCGCGGGCGTTCTTTTTGCCGTTCTTGTCGACATAGGGGATTATCCAGCGACGCGCCTTGACGAGTTCCTCGACGCATTCGAAATACATCGGATGGATGACGTAAGCGTTGTAGTAGTCGAACGAGAACGCAGGGCCGTCCGAGTACCACCCGTCGCCAACATACCATTCTTCGGCTTTGTAGAGACCCGTACGCAGCCTGTACTCATCCACCTGCGCACCGGCCTTCAGCAAGAACGCCTCCTCCATCGAACAGAAGAGCACCCAATTCTGATACGGCGGCATGAAGCGCCGCAATCCCTTGTAGGCCTCGATATAGCGGGCCTTGACGGTGTCGTCGAGGGGGACCCACAAGGCATCCCACGCTCTGAAGAAACTCTCGGCGAGATAGGCGGCGTCGACGAGCGTCTGGCCGCCCAGATGCCATCCAAGGCAATCGGGGCAGTTCGGGTCGACGGCGTTGGCGTAGGCCTTGAGGGCGAGGCAGCGCAACTCCTTGCGCATCGCGCCCTCCGGGGTATCGTCGTCAGGGAGCGCGAGCCACGGCGCGATGCCCGCCATCAGCCGCCCGAAAAGCTCCATGTCCGCGACCTTGTCGGGGCGGCCGTCCCAGGACGGCGAGACCTCGAGCGTGCCGCGAGCGCGGTTGTATTCTTCGTGGAGCCGCCCTTCCGCCATCGGCTTCAAGACAGGCAGAGCGAGTTTATACGCAAGACGCGCCCACTCCTCGCGCGTCCGCGCACCATCGACATTTTCGGACGCGAGACAATTGCACGAGAGCATCGCGCAGGCTATAAATGCAGCAATCTTTTTCATGTTCTCATTGTATCATTTTCTACGGTTGCGGGTCAAGTGACGAATGTCAAAAGGAATAGCAAGGTCATGGATATTGGATATATCGCAGCGTTGCAGGCAATCTATTGCCTTCTACATTTTTTCGGTTGATTCGAGCCGGAATTCCGGGCGACTCGAAAATATATAACGGATATATATCGGATATATAATTTTCGAAAGAAAGAGAAAAAAGAAAAGAAGCAAAAGAAATAAAGAGAAAGAAAGTAGAGAACTTAATCCATCGCTATCATCATCATGCGCGTGTGCGTACGCGCGCGCGAGAGCCCTCCCGCTTGCCCAAAGCCGCGACAAGCGCGGCCCTCCCGCCTATTCCCAATCCCATTCCCAATCAAAAATCGAAAAATCGAAAAATCGAAAATCGAAAATTCTCTTCCCTCTTCCCGTCTCCCGCGTTGACGTATAAGAGCGCGATATGGTATAATATTCATCGAAAGAATGTAACATTTCCCTCGCTCGCGTGCATACAGAGTGCACCAGACATCAAAGAGAAGGTCCCATACCATGGCAACAAAAATCACTCAAGCGCAGTTAAACGCCAATAAAGACGTCTACAAGGTGGACGACTTCCGCCAGATGGTCAACTACGTTTCCGGCACGAACAAGGGATACGTGCGTTTTTCGCTCGGCCAGGACGGCAAGTTGAAACTCGAGAAGTTCAACAACAAAGTGGACGTGCCGCTTTCCTGGCGTTCCAACACCAAAGCCGAGCACAACCGCGCCATTCGCGAAAAATTCGCGAATGCGCTTGAACGCGATTTGAAATACGCAGGCGAGGCCACCCGCCTCAGGATCGTCGACAAGATCCTCTCGCCGAAAGACGGCGACGGCCAGATCCAGACGGGCAAGGCCCTTTCC
>DFGB01000023.1 GCA_002371135.1 Verrucomicrobia bacterium UBA3761
AAAATCTATTGCATGGTAGTGATTTGGCATTGCATTTTGCCATTTGGTCATTGCGGCATTCAAATCTCCCGGTGCGACGAAATCAGTCCCTCAAATTGCTCTTCCGCGTTCGTGGCCGCTGGCTCTTGAAATGGCAAAATAATAAATACAATGCAAAATGTAAAATGCCAAATGCTAGATTTAATGGTGCAGGGCGGCTATTGCGTGGACGACGATGCCGCGTCCGGCTCCGACGTCGTCCATCTTCTCATTCGTTTTGCCTTTGACGCTGACTTGTGAAACATCGAGCGACATGATTTGCGCGAGGCGCGTGCGGATTTCGAGGATGCGCGAAGAAAGACGAGGGCGCTCGCAGATGACCGTCGCGTCGATGTTGCCGATGGAGTAACCTGCGGCGGCGACGATGCGCACCGCCTCCGCGAGGAGATCGGAGGAGTCGGCATCGCGCCATTTCTCGTCCGTATCTGGGAAATGCGAGCCAATGTCGCCCAACGCGGCCGCTCCGAAGAGCGCGTCGATGATTGCATGGATGAGGACGTCGCCGTCGGAGTGCGCCTTGAGGCCTGTTTCGCCCGGGAATGCGACGCCGCCGAGAACAAGCTTGCGCCCGTCCTCGAAAACATGGCTGTCATATCCCAATCCAAAGCGCATGCGGCGATGCTCCTTCAAATCAGCTCCAAAGCGGCGAGGGTCGAGCGCAATTTCTCGCGCTTCGCTTCATCGGTTTCGCAAAGCGGCAGGCGGAAGACGTTTTCCACCTTGCCCATGAGCGCCATCGCCTCTTTCACCATGACAGGGTTGACGTCGATGAACAAATCGCGGAAAAGCCTGTAGTACTTGCGATGCGCCGCGAGCGCAAGGCGGTAGTCACCGCCCAGAGCGGCGCGGACCATCTCTGACATTTCGCGAGGGATGACGTTCGACGCGACCGAAATGACTCCCTCCGCGCCGACCGCAATCATCGGCAACGCAAGGCCGTCGTCGCCAGAGAGCACCGTGAACTCCGGCAGGATGTCCTTTATGGCGCTTACGCGATCGACGCTGCCCGCCGCCTCCTTGATGGCGACGATGTTGGGGTGCTTGGCGAGACGTGCGACTACATCAATAGGAATCTCGCGGCCAGAGCGTCCAGGCACGTTGTAGAGGACCACCGGAAGGCCGAGATCGGCAATCGTCATGAAATGGCGGTAGAGCCCCTCGGGATTCGGCTTATTGTAATATGGCGTGACCTGCAACGTCGCGTCGGCGCCGCCTGTCGCAATGGCGGCCTTGGTGAGGGAAATCGCCTCTGACGTCGAGTTTGCGCCGGTGCCTGCGATTATGGCAAGGCGGCCCTCTGCGAACTCGATAGTCTTCTCGATTACCTTGTGGTGCTCTTCGTGCGAAAGCGTGGGCGATTCGCCCGTGGTGCCGACGGCGCAGATGCCCTCCACGCCGCCTTCAATCTGTTCCGCGACCACCTCGCGGAGTTTGCCATAGTCGACCGCACCGTCCTTCGCAAACGGAGTGATCATGGCTGTGATAGTGCCGCGCAATGGTTTCATTTCAGCGCTTCTCGATTTCAAGTTTGTATCTGCCCGCTTTGTAGCGTTTGCACATTCCATTCACGCAAACCGTGGCCTTGGCGCCATCGGGGATTGTAAACATCCAAACGCACTTGCCGTTTTCACCATACTTCCAGGAGCTCTCTATGACGCCCTTGGGAGAATCCTTCGTCGCAGCGATGCTCTTGAGCCATTCTTCCGGCTGCGGAGCGAGTTCGAAGGCGTCCCAGCCGCCCTTGGGGCCACTCTGGATGCCAGAGGCGACCTGATAGAGATATTCGCGCAGGGTGCCCGCATCGTCGCCGGGGGTCGCAAGCGCCGCGCGAATCACGGCCACGGCTTTGGCGCGGTCGGCGGGCGTATCGAATAAATCTTCCTTGAGCTCCTCGAACGCCTTCGCGACCGCCCCGTCCGTTCTGGCCGGGACGGTGGAGGCGGCGACCTTTTCCGCCGCCTCCATGCCGCACTTGAGGCTGTCGGCGCGAGCGCCAAGCGCACATGCGAGCGCAAGCGCCACGAGGCACTTTATGCGTAGAACGCGCATGTCAGCCATTCGCCTTTTCGAAGTCCTTCATGAAAGACACGAGCGCGTCGACGCCTTCCATCGGGAATGCGTTGTAGATCGAAGCGCGCAGTCCGCCGACCGAACGGTGGCCTTTGAGCGAGCTCATGCCGGCCGCCTTGGCCTCTTCGATGAACTTCTTTTCAAGCGCTTCGTCGCCGCCCTTTATGCGCCATGTGACGTTCATGTTGGAACGGAACTCCTTGAGCGCCGTGCCCGTCCAGAAGTCGCTAGAATCGATAACCTCGTAGAGCTTCGCCGCCTTCTGGGCGTTGAGCTTGAAGAGGTTTTCCTTGCCCATCTTCTTGACCCACTTCATCGTCTCGCCGAAGATGTAAATGCCCCAGGTCGGAGGAGTGTTGTAGAGCGAGTTCTCCTTCGTGTAGGTGCGATACTGGAGCATCGTGGGGATGGCCTCAGGCCCCTTCTCGGCAAAATCGTTGCGGATGGCGACGACCGCCATGCCGGACGGCCCGAGGTTCTTCTGCGCACCGGCGTAGAACATCGAGAACTTCGAGTAGTCGCGCTCGCAGGAGAGGATGTCGGAGCTCATGTCGCCGATGAGCGGCGCTTCGACTTCCGGGATGGTCTTCATCTCGGCGCCGGAGATCGTCTCGTTTGTGCAAATGTGCGCATAGGCCGCGCCCTTGGTCCATGCGAACTCAGTAGGCTGGCGGGTGGGGATATCCTTCTGGCAGTCTGCGGCGATATTGACCGTGGCGCCGCGCAGCGCGGCCATCTTCTTCGCTTCCTTGATCGCCTTGTTGCCCCACGTACCGGAGTTTACGTAGTCGGCGGTGGCGCCGGCGGAGAGGAAGTTCATCGGGATCATCGCAAACTGCATCGAAGCGCCGCCCTGGATGAATACGACGGACCAATCGTCGCCAAGTCCGCAAAGTTCCTTGAATGTAGCCACGGCCTCCTGATGAATCTGGTCGTAGTCCTTGCCGCGATGGGACATTTCCATCACGCTCATGCCCGTGCCCTTGTAGTCCACAAGGTTCGCCTGTGCATCCTGCAGCACCTCGAGCGGCAGAACCGCCGGGCCCGCGGAAAAGTTGTATGCTCTAGCCATTTTGTGTCACTTTCTTCTATGTAGGATTGATATTCATATATTATACCATTTCCCAGCCAGCAGGGTCAAGGGTCGACAGCCCTGGAGTTTACCCATTTTTCGATGTGCCGCTTCTAAAAGTAAACTTG
>DFGB01000011.1:0-276 GCA_002371135.1 Verrucomicrobia bacterium UBA3761
CCGAGCGTAAAGCTCGTGCCGCCCTTAAGATCGAGGCCGTAGCGGAGTTTTTCCTTTGCAGGGTGCGTGACATGCACCGAAACCGCTGCAATGAGAAACAGAATCAACCATTTCCAAATATTGTTCCTTACTATAGACGACTTTGCCATTTTATATCTTTCCCTTTTAGGCATTTTGTGCAGATTATACCAAAAACCCCTCGCGCCGGTCAAGAGGGGTAAAGAGGGAAGAGGGAAGAAAGCCGCCGTCAATCGCTCTAGCCCCCCCCCCCCCCCC
>DFGB01000011.1:329-49581 GCA_002371135.1 Verrucomicrobia bacterium UBA3761
CCCCCCCCCGGTTCTCTTCCCTCTTCCCATCTACCCCCTTGACACGGCACGGGGGGAAATGATATAATTCGCGCCGTCATGCAGAAAAACCTCTTTCTCCTTCTTGGCCTCGGACTCCTCGCCCTTAAAGAGCGCGGAGCGCGTCGCATTGCCTAGAACGGGAAATCGAGAGAAAAGGCAAAGGACGGCTCCGCGCAAACGCGGGGCCGTTTTTCGTTTCACAAAAAACACCAACCTATGCAAACGGTAAAAATATTCGATACGACGCTGCGGGACGGCGAACAGGCCCCCGGGTATTCGATGACAATCGAAGAAAAACTGCGCATGGCCCGCGAACTCGAAGCGCTGGGCGTGGATGCGATCGAAGCGGGTTTCGCAATCGCGAGCCCCGGCGACTTCGAATCGGTCCGGGCGATCGCCGGCGTCGTAAAGAGCGCGAGCGTCGTCTCGCTTTCCCGCGCGATAACGAAGGACATCGACGCGGCGTGGGAAGCGGTGAAAACCGCCGCGCGCCCACGCATCCATACGTTCCTCGCGACGAGCGACCTGCACCTGGCGGCAAAGCTCAAAATGACGCGCGAGGAAGCGCTCGAGCGCATCCGCTCGGCGGTGCGCCATGCCCGCAACCTCTGCGGCGACGTCGAATTCTCGCTCGAAGACGCGACGCGGACCGACCCCGATTTCATGTGCCGCGCCGTAGAGGCGGCCATTGCCGAGGGCGCCGCGACGATCAACCTCCCCGACACGGTGGGCTATGCGCGGCCCGAGGAAATCCGCGCGATGGTGGCGAACGTGATGAACCGCGTGCCGGGGATAGAGAACGTCTGCGTCTCGATGCACTGCCACGACGACCTGGGGCTCGCGGTCGCGAACACGCTCGCGGGCATCGAGGCCGGCGCGCGCCAGGCCGAGTGCTGCATCTGCGGAATCGGCGAGCGGGCGGGCAACGCCGCGCTCGAAGAAATCGTCATGGGCCTCGCCACGCGCCGCGACGCATACAACCTCGCCACGAACGTCAACACGAAGGAGATCTCCCGCGCCGCGAAGCTCCTCTCTTCCATCACCGGCGTCAAGATCGCGCCAGGCAAGGCGATAGTCGGCGCGAACGCCTTCGCCCACGAATCCGGCATACACCAGCACGGCGTGATGGCAAACGCGAAAACCTACGAAATCATGACCCCGGAATCGGTCGGCGCAAGACGCTCCGCGCTCGTCCTCGGCAAGCACTCCGGATTCCACGCCTTCTCCCAGCGCCTCGAAGACCTCGGCTACACGCTCGACAAGGCGCTCGAAAAAGACCTCTTCGCAAAATTCAAGGCCCTCGCCGACAGGAAGAAATCCGTCGAAGAGCGCGACATAGTGGCGCTCGTAGAATCGGCCGTCGGGCGCAGGTCCAACCCAGACGACTGGACGCTCGACAACTACGTCGTCTCCTCTTCGAACAAGATGTTCTCGACCGCGTGCGTCACGCTCGTCAAAAACGGCAAGACCGCGACTGAATCGGCATTCGGCACGGGCCCGATTTTCGCGGCGATACGCGCCGTCGAAAAAATCGTCAAGCACCCCTTCTCGCTCGAAGACTTCCAGATCCAGGCCGTCACGGAAAGGCGCGACGCGCTGGGCGAGGTGACGGTGAAAGTGGCAGATTCGACGGGCGTATACCGCGGGCGGGGAGTCTCGACCGACATCATCGAAGGCTCCATCCTCTCGACCCTCGACGCCGTGAACCGCATGCTCACGGGCTCGGCCGCGGCGCTCGGCACGGGCGCCTCCGCCGACGCGCAGCACTCGTTCTGCGACGACCTCCTCTCCGCCGGCCACACCGACAAGGAATAGACATATGACGCTCACTCAGAAAATCCTCGCCTCCCACGCCGGCAGGAAAGAAGTGGCGGCGGGCGAACTCGTGATGGCGAAGCTCGACCTCGTGCTCGCGAACGACATCACGGCCCCCGTCGCAATCGGCGAATTCCCGGCGTTCGGCAGGGATACGGTTTTCGACCGCGGAAAAATCGCGCTCGTCCCAGACCACTTCGCGCCCAACAAGGATATCAAGGCCGCGGCGCAGTGCGCGCTCATGCGCTCTTTCGCACGCGAGCACAAGATCGCAAACTACTTCGAAACCGGCCACGACTGCGGCATAGAGCACGCGCTGCTGCCCGAGAAAGGCCTAGTCGTGCCCGGCGACGCGGTGATCGGCGCCGATTCCCACACGTGCACATACGGGGCGCTGGGCGCGTTCTCGACCGGCGTCGGCTCGACCGACGCGGCTTTCGCGATGGCGTCTGGCCGGGCGTGGTTCCGCGTGCCGGAGGCGATCGAAGTGCGGCTCGAAGGCGAGTTCGCGCCGCACGTCTCCGGCAAGGACCTGATTCTCCACCTGATCGGCCTCGTCGGCGTCGACGGCGCAAGATACTCTTCGCTCGAATTCACCGGGCCGGGTGTCAAGGCGCTCGCGATGGACGACCGCTTCACGGTCGCGAACATGGCCATCGAGGCGGGAGCGAAGAATGGCATCTTCCCGGTCGACGAAACGACGCTCGCGTATCTTGCGAACTACTCGCACGCGAAGCGCGAGGGCCGCGCTTTCGCGCCGGACCCGGACGCCGCCTACTCGCGCACGATCGAAATCGACCTCTCGGCGCTGCGCCCGACCGTCGCCTTCCCGCATCTCCCCTCGAATACGCGGACGATCGACGAAGCGGCGGGCGTCAGGCTCGACCAGGTCGTCATCGGCTCGTGCACGAACGGGCGCATCGGCGACCTGCGCAAGGCGGCGGCGGTGATGAAAGGCCGCCGCGTCGCCCCGCACGTCAGGTGCATCGTCATACCCGCGACGCAGCGCGTCTATCTGGAAGCGCTGGACGAGGGGCTCTTGCGGACGTTCGTCGAAGCGGGGTGCGTCGTCTCCACGCCGACGTGCGGACCCTGCCTCGGCGGATACATGGGAATCCTCGCGAAGGGCGAGAAATGCCTCGCGACGACGAACAGGAATTTCATCGGGCGCATGGGGCACGTGGAGTCGGAAGTGTATCTCGCGTCGCCGGAAATCGCCGCCGCCTCGGCGATCGCCGGCGAAATAGCGCCTTGCGAGGGTCGCATCGGGAGGGCCGCGCCTGTCGCGGTCGCAACAGGCCATCGTGCGTTGCCCGTGCGCCAAGGAGGCGCGGCTTCAGCCGCGCCAAATGAAACAGCGTGCGTGACGCGGCTGAAGCCGCGCCCCCTTGCCCCGATGGCGTTCAAATACGGCGACAACATCGATACCGACGTCATCATACCGGCGCGCTATCTGAACACGCCGGATGCAAACGAACTCGCCGCGCATTGCATGGAGGATATCGACCCCGCGTTCGCATCGACGGTGCGAGGCGGCGACGCGATCGTGGCCGGGAGCAACTTCGGATGCGGCTCGAGCCGCGAACACGCGCCTCTCGCAATCAAGACGGCGGGCGTCAAATGCGTCATCGCCGCGTCCTTCGCCCGCATCTTCTACCGCAACGCGCTCAACATCGCCCTGCCGATTCTCGAATGCCCCGACGCCGCGCGCGAAATAGCCGACGGCGACGAAATCGCAGTCGACCTCGCGACCGGTGAAATACGCGACTTGACGACGCGGAAGACATACCACGCCACGCCCTTCCCTCCGTTCATGCAACGGCTCATCGCCGCCGGCGGACTCAAGAAAATGAAATTCGAGGAATAACCCATGGAGACGAAACGCAAAATCGCCGTCCTGCCAGGCGACGGCATAGGACCCGAAGTGACGCGCGAGGCGGTGAAAGTCCTCGCCGCCGTCGGCGATTTCGAATTCGAAGAGCACCTCGTCGGCGGCGCGGCGATCGACGCGGGCCTGCGCGCTCTGCCGCCGGAAACGCTCGCTGCGGCCAAGGCGGCGGATGCGGTTCTCCTGGGCGCGGTGGGCGGTCCGAAGTGGGATGCGCTGCCGACGAAAGAACGTCCCGAGCGCGGCGCTCTGCTGCCGCTCAGGGCGGAACTCAGCGTCTTCTGCAACCTGCGACCGGCCCTGGTCCGCGCCGCGCTCGCGGCAGCAAGCCCCCTCAAAAGCGAAATCGTCTCGCGCGGCGTCGACGTGCTCGTCGTGCGCGAACTGACCGGCGGCTTGTATTTCGGCGGCCACGCCGTCGCGGACGACTGGACGCGCGCGACAGATACGATGGCATACAGCGCGCGCGAAGTCGAACGCGTCGCGCGCATCGCATTCACAGCGGCGCGCTCGCGGCGCGGGAAAGTGACGAGCGTCGACAAGGCGAACGTCCTCGCGACCTCGCAACTTTGGAGAAAAACCGTCGAGCGCGTCAGGAACGAATGTTTCGCCGACGTCGAACTCGAACACATGTACGTCGACAACGCGGCGATGCAACTCGTGCGCGATCCATCGCGCTTCGACGTAATCCTCACCGAAAACATGTTCGGCGACATTCTTTCCGACGAGGCATCGCAAATCGCCGGCTCCATCGGCATGCTTCCCTCCGCCTCGCTGCGCGAAGACGGCTTCGGGCTCTACGAACCCATCCACGGCTCGGCGCCGGACATCGCGGGCCTCGGCGTCGCGAATCCATATGCCGCGATTCTCTCTGGCGCGATGATGCTGCGCCACTCGTTCGGCATGGAGGCCGGAGCGCAAGCGATCGAACGCGCCGTGGAAGAAGCGCTCGCTACAGGTTTCCTCACGCGCGACCTCGGCGGAAACTGCTCCACCCAAACCGCCGGCGACGCCGTAGCGCTTCGCGCGCGACCCTGACGCCAAGGAGACGCGGCTTCAGCCGCGCACCCTTGCCATGGCATCCGTTTCGCGGACAGCCTTCGGCCGGGGGATATTCCTTGCCGCCAGGGCCATCCTGCTTCCTACTTTGGCCGCTAAAGCGCGGCATCCATCAGGTCCTTGTATGACGCCACCTTTTTGTAGGTGACGTGAAATTTCGCATCCTTTTGTCCAAGCGACATGAAATACTTTTCGGCGCAGACGATTTTGGCTTCTTCAATCTTGCGGAGCTGAAGGCCCGAAAGATCGCCCTTCGTCTCGGCCACGAAGTAGACGTGCTTGACAGAACCCTCCTGAAATGCTATCGCCCAGTCGGGATTGTAACTGCCGAGCGGAGTGGGAATCGCAAAGCCGCGCGGCAACTTGGCATACACGACCACCTCCGTGGAACTGTCCAGCTCCTTGGCAAAGTCTTTCTCCCCCTTGGAATCGCTGTTCAGATATTCGTATATGTGCTTCTGGAGCATTTTCCCGTCGTCGCGTATGGACACCATGCTTGACGGCAGTATCATCTGGTTGCGCGTGAAGATGTCCGCATCGTATACATCGTCGAGAATATGATATTTGATATGCTCGACCACCATCGCGGCCTTCTGCTCGTTGATTATCCTCGCGACCTCGGACAAGAACTTTTCCGGGTTGTTCTTGAATTGTCCAAATCGCCCGGGCATCATCCCTGCGAGAATGTCCCTTACGGTTTTGCGTTTGAGAATCGTCTCTTCCGCGATTTTGCCGACAATGTCGTATTTGATTCCCGTTTCAGCGCAGGAATCGTCGAAGATTTCCGTCGTCGTTCCGGCAGAGGCCATCTTCGCGCCGGATGTCTGCGTTGCGCGTCTTATCGTGTATGCCGGTTTCGGAATCGAGATTTCCCTGTCGAGAGCGGCAATTGCATGCTCGACCAGTTCCCCGGTGGAGAACTCCACGGTATAGGCGCTCTTGTGGTTGATGCGCCCCCACAATTCCTGAAACTCCTTTTTGTCGAAGTTCTTCCGGTTGAGTTTCAGTTCCTTCGGTCGCAGCGTGGAGACATACCTCTTCAAGGCGTTCGGATCCCGGACCGAATCGACGAGTTTCCACGTTTCCTCCTCGAACGGCGCGAGCGAAGCGAGTTGCGGCGGGAGTCCAGGGACGGTCCCGGAATCCCTTGCCTCGCGCCATGCCGGAAGCACGTTGTCGCTTTCGTCTATGAAGTCGTTTTTGTAGAGCCACTTGTTCAGGGCCTTCGCCTCGATCTCGGTGATGCAGTGCGTCGGCGTCTTGACCGTAGCGACGCCGTTTTCCATGACTTCGGCATCCACCCTTAGAACCTTGTCCTTGAAAAATGCGACATCGGCAAGGACAGGCCGGCGGGCGCACGAATCCAGTATTTCCTTCTGCAGCCCGCCTACGTATGTCGCAAAGCCCTCGTTCGCCACGATCGTAAGCAGATTGACGTCGTGGACGATGGCGGGATCGTCAATGCGTTCGCCGTCCTGATTGACGCAGAGCCTCAGCCCTCGGCCGACTTCCTGCCTCCGTGCGACGTCGTTCCCGGCGTCCGGCTTCTTCAGCGGGCAGATTACGAACACGTTTGGATTGTCCCAGCCCTCCCGGAGCGCAGAATGCGAAAAAATGAATCTCACCGGTTCGTCGAGCGAGAGAAGCCGCTCTTTGTCTTTGAGGATGAGATCGTAGGCGTCCTTGTCCTTTTCGCTTTCCTTGTTCTTCGAGTCGACGAATTTGTGCTTCTTGTCTTCCGAGAAATACCCCGCATGGGTGTCGGCCGCCTTGAATCCTTCCCAATACTTGCGCAACGCCGGGTCGAGCGAAAGGTCGCAAAGCTGTTCGCCGATCGCCTTGGCGTATTCGTCCTCGAACATCTTTGCGTATTCTCCGCTCGCGCCGGTCGTGTCGCCGTCGCCGGCGTAGAGGCGGTAGTTTGCGACCTTGTCGATGAAAAAGAGCGTCAAGACCTTTATGCCCTGCGAGAACAGCTGCTTCTCCTTCTCAAGATGCGCGCGCACCGCCTCGCGTATCTGCAGCCTCCGGAGCTGAGGCTCGGCCACGTCGCCTGTCGCTTCCCCCGGAGAGAGGACGAGTCCGTTCTCGAAAACGATCCGTCCGTAGCCGTCCTTTGCATTGAGACCGGATACGACATACCTGTCCCGATACGCCTCGACATTCTTTGAAAGGACGTACAAATCGTCGCGCTCGCGGACTACGCGCGTCTCGTTTGCTATTTCGCCGTTCTTGCGCTTCACCTGAAACTCCAGCACGGCCTCCGGGCCGTCCTTCCCCGGACGTATCCCGGCGCAATATACATACTGTCCGATGCCGCCTCTGTTCGCCACGTCAATGCAGACGGGTTCGATTTTCTTCACGAGTTTCCGGTCGAAGGCGTCGATGGCGTCGAGCCTGTAGACAAGGTTCCTGATTGTCTTGTGGGTCGCAGAGTACCGCAAAATCATGAGAGGATTGAACTTGGACAGCATCTCGTTCGTCGAGCGCCCTTCCATCTTCTGCGGCTCGTCGAGAATGAGGACGGGGCGGTTCGCGGCGATCATGTCTATCGGCTTGCGGCTCGCGAACTCGTCGAGTTCCATGTATATGCGGCGCGCGTCTTCGCTCCGGGCGTTGAACGCCTGGACGTTCATTATCAGCACCTGTATCCCCGCGCTCGTCGAAAAGTCCTTGACATCCTGCGGATGCGCCGAGTTGTACACGTAAGTCTTCGCCGCCTTTCCATAGTCGCTCTGGAACTTGTCGGCCATGATGTCGAACGACTTTTTGACGCCCTCGCGTATGGCGATGCCGGGAACGATTACGATGAACTTCGACCAGCCGTAGCGCTTGTTCAGCTCGAATATGGTCTTGATATAGACAAACGTCTTCCCCGTGCCCGTCTCCATCTCGACTTCGAGTTCGGGGAGTTTGTCTCGCGCGGGGCTTGAGAAAACAGAACGCTCCAGGTTCTGGCGGTCCTGGACGGCATGGATGTTCGAGCGGAGCGCGGCGGGAGGGATTTCCATCTCTGCGTTCTTGTATCCGACTTCCGGCGGATCGGGGAAATCGAACGTCGGTTGCCGTGCATATGCAGGCTTTTCCCCCGGATCGACGGTGTAGACGTCAGGGTCGTGGTACGGCTGCCCTTCGAAGACGTCGCACACCGCCGCCGTCGCCGCCTCCTGGAACGCCTGGTCCTTGAATTTCAGTTTCATCGCCAACTCCTCACACTCCTTTGGCGGTTATTTGCCGTCGTTCACGACTTCCCAGCGTCCGCCTTTGCGTCCTCCGACCCTGCGGATTCTGCCGGCGGATTTCAATTGTGAAAGGTTCTTCTCGACGCCTCTTACCGACAGCCCGACTTCCGCAGCCAGCCTTTCGCGGGTTATCTCAGGGTACTCCTTGAGCAGGGCAAGGATTTTTACCACACTTTTTACCACACCTTTTCCCACACTCTTTTTCACCGCGACAAGCGCATCGCGAAGCGCCGCAAGCATAAACTCTATGAACACGCGAGCATCGCCGGTCTTGTCGGCGCAGGATATCGCATGGTAGTATGCGTCCTGCCTGTCGCGGATGATTTCCTCGACCGGCACCCAGGCCATTTGCGCCCTCCACGATGCGAGAAGTGCCGTCTGCCAGTATCTTCCCATGCGGCCGTTGCCGTCGGTGAACGGATGGATGTACTCAAGTCCGTAATGGAACACGCAGCTGGCGATCAGTGGATGCACTCCAGAATCCCTCGTCCAGGCCAGCAACTCCTTGATTCTGCCAGGCACCTGTTTGTGTGGAAGCCCGGCATGGACGAGATGCTTCCCGGAATACACACCGACTTCAACCGTCCTGAATCGTCCCGCCTGTGCCGTCAGCCCCCCAACCATCAAGCCATGAACCTTCAGAAGGTCGTTTACGGAATACGGATCGATCCGTTCAAGGATTGCGTATGCGGCTTTCGCGTTCTTCACTTCCTCGATTTCCTTTGGCGGACCGAACACGTGCTTGCCGTCAATGATATCGGTCACCTGCTTCAAGGTCAGGGTGTTCTGTTCGATGGCAAGTGACGAATGAATGGTCTTGAGCCTGTTTTTCTTTCGGAGAAGCGGGTCGATGGCACTCTCGCGCATTTCGAGGTGCGTGGCGATCTCGGTTATCTCGGCGACAAGCGAAATCATCTTGTCGCTTAGCGTGTAGCGAGGGTGCCTTGAGGCCGGTCTCTTCATAATCATATCACCCTCACGCTCGTCGTCGGCGAAAACTGGTCGAACACCTGTTGCAGGTTCGTACGCGTAGAATCATCGGCTATCGCATCCTCGCGGAAGAACGCAATCGCCGGCCTCGACTTCGCAATCTCGACGAAGAACCCGGTCGTCATCCTGGCCGCTTTGTCGAGACATGCGACGAGCGCCGTGCCGGACACGAAGAACACTTCGTTGCCGCCTACGGTTCTCTTCTCTATCGGCTCGGAAAGCGCGATGCGCGTTTCAAGAAGCATCTGGAAGAGCAGATCCTCCGGCGTCCGGTCGCTCCTCACGCGCTCGAACTTGAGATTGAGCTGGTTGATTTCGGAAACGGTCGAAGAGGTATCGTGGAGCGACGACGAGTCGAGTTTCAGCACGCGGAAACCCGTGTCGAGATTGGGGGCGGTTGTCGCATTCGCCTCCGCGATCTTTTTCCCCGCTCTCCTGATTCTCTCCTTGCCGATTTCGCAGATATTCTTGTAGCCGGCCTTCGCCGCCTCGCTGTCCTCCGCGCACGCCTCCGGCAACTGCACGAGGATAAACTTCCTGTTCCCCCCGTCCTCAGCATTCAACTGCATCACCGCATGCGCCGTCGTCGCACTGCCAGAGAAGAAGTCGAGGATGAGGGAGTCGTTGATGGAACCGAGACGAAGCATTCTACATACAAGCTCAACTGGCTTAGGAAAGTCAAAATATTTTTCATCATTGAAAAGTGCCTTTACTTCTCTTGCAGCACTCTGATTGTGTCCTACTTCATCGCATAACCAAAGCGTATTAGAGGTGCGTCCATCTTGAACTTGCGATAAGTACCGCTTCTTTCGAGGAAAGGCATTGCCATCTACGCCAAAGTATATCTGACCCTTCGCTACAAGCTCCTTAAGATTTTCTTCTGCATAAACCCAATGTTTGCCCTGCGGAACATCAAATTCTTTCCCGGTCATAGGACTCTTGACTATATAATGCCCAGTTGTCCTTTCTCCACTTGCCACTAAATCACCTGATTGCCAAGGCCCCTTTGGATCGTTGTCTGGATTGGTGTAACGTTCATTCATTTCCGCTGTTCGCGGCAACAAGCCAATATTCAGTACGCTTTTAACCTTGGCATACATCAAAATGTACTCGTGATTTTCCGATAGATATTGCGCGTCGTTTTTCGTGCTATGGATCTTTTGCCATACACACTGCGCCACAAAATTCCTTTCCCCGAAAATCTCGTCGCACAACTTGCGCAGATTGGTGACTTCATTGTCGTCGATGGAGATGAAGATGACGCCGTCGTCGCGGAGCAGATTGCGTGCGAGTTTGAGGCGCGGGTACATCATCGAGCACCAGTTGGAGTGGTAGCGGGCCTCGGCGGAGTCGTTGACCTGGAAGCGGTTGCCGTCCTCGTCGAACACGCCCGCCTCGCTTTCGAGTTCTTGTTTCGTGAGCGAGAAGCGGTCGCGGTAGACGAAGTCGTGGCCCGTGTTGTACGGCGGATCGATGTAGATCATCTTCACGCGCCCCGCGTAGGCCGACTGGAGGAGTTTGAGAACTTCAAAGTTGTCGCCCTCGATGTAGAGGTTCCCGGTGGTGTCGAAATCGACCGACTCCTCGCGGCAGGGGCGGAGCGTCTTCGTCGTCGGCGCGCTCGCGGCCGCTTTCGCCGCGCGTTTGCCCGGCCATGTGAAGTCGTATCTCTCGACGTTCCCCTCGACAACCTTCGACGAAAGACACTGGCGGAGCTTGTCGAAATCGACCTCGCCGACGCCGCTTTCGCATTCAGGGAAAAGCGCAAGCAGTTTCTTCGCGTTCTCCGTCGCGAGGTCGTTCGTTTCGCATTTGACTTGTTCGATGTTCACGCGTATCACCTTTCGCACGATATTATATCAAACTTGCGGCACATTTGCAACTTCGCGCTTCGCAAGCAAAAAGACGCCAAGGAAAATCCCCCGGCCGGAGGCTGTCCCAAGAAGCGCCTGCCCAGCCTGCATGAATTCAGCATGGAGGACAGGAGAAACTGAAGAAATCTGGGGAAATTGAATGGTTGCCTCGCAGGGACTCGAACCCCAACAAGCAGAATCAGAATCTGCGGTGCTACCATTACACCACGAGGCAAGCTCGGTTTTCAGAAATGGCGGGGTCGACGGGGCTCGAACCCGCAACCCCCGGATCGACAGTCCAGTGCGCTAACCAATTGCGCCACAACCCCGCGTTCCGAAAACGAGGCATATTATATCATAATTCCCCGCGCGAGCGCAAGGGGGAATTTTAAAAAAAAGTAGGAAGAGGGAAGAGTGAAGCAGGAGAGCCCTAGCGGCAAGGAATATTCCCCAGCCGAAGGCTGTCCGCGAAGCGGATGCCCTAGCAGGGGTGCGCAGCTTCAGCCGCGCATGGACCAAAAGGGGGGTGCGCGGCTGAAGCCGCGCCTCCTTGGCGTACACGCCGCGCATGGATCAAAAGGGGGTGCGCGGCGGGCGCATTTTATCAGTCGTAATGCCCCTTGCAGGACAGAACTTCGATGCATCCTCCGACTATACGGAAAACGAGACGGTCGGCTTCATTGATGCGAACGCTCCACCATCCCGTCAAATCATGTCGCAAAGGTTCGGGCCTGCCGATGCATTCATAACCGTTGCGCTCGATGTTCTGAAGCAGTTGGTTTATGCGTCGCAGCGTTTTCCTGTCCTCTCCTTGCCAAGCAAGGTATTCCTCCCAAGCCTCTTCGTGCCAAATCTTACGCATTGACACGCTCTCCGTCGAGGATTAAATCATGTTCCACGACATTCCGTCCGGCATCCATATCCCTTGCGCGACGGCGCAAAACGGACATGTTTGATTCAGAATAGAACGGATCCGCCTTGATAACGAAAGGAAACTGACCGTTTCTGACGGTTTGAGCGACGAAAATGTTTATGGCGGTTGACATGGTCATGCCCATAGATCTGAAGGTTTCTTCTGCGGCCATCTTCAAATCATCATCCATTCTGAAACTTATCTGTGCCATTGCCTTTTCTCCTTTAGACGCGCCATATTATACCATATTCGCTTTTCAGCGTCAATCGCGACAAGGGCAAATGCAATACAAACTGCATTGCCTCGCAAAAAGATTTATTCAGATACCCGCTGGATACAGCCCAGGGCAACAGCATTTACTTTTGACTTGACCGATTTTATCGCAGAGGGCGCAGAGTTCGCAGAGGCTTAAAAAAGTTGAAAAGCTCTCTGCGTCCTCTGCGCCCTCTCAAGGGAGATAGAGATAAAAATCGAAAATCTCTCTCCTCTTTCCTATCCTGCCTGCCAAACATTCGCCAGACGCGGGGCGAGGCACGGGCAGGCGAGGGGCGAGGCACGGGCAGGCGAGGCGCTCGCTTGGGCGAGAGTCGGCGATTGCTTCGGGGGCGGTCGAAAACCGGACGCCAAGGGCTTTTCCCGCGCCATACCGCGCCCCCCGTTTTCGGGGATGGCGGAGAACGGGGGCGATACTGTATAATATTGAATATGACTATGAATCTATTCAGCATTTGCGCCGTGACAGTGATGCTGGGCGGCGAAACGAAAATCTGCGAAGTCTCGCTGCCGGAGCCGGGCGACGGCGCGGTCGTCGAAACGATGGAGCTCGACAACGCCGTCGCCTGGCGCGTAAAATACCCAGGCGCCGGCGAGAAGACGGTTGAGAACGAAGAATGGGTGTTCGACTTCGGCGCGGACTTGCGCTGTTGGTCGGTCAGCCACGCGCAAGGCGAATACATACCGCAAAAGATTTCGACAATCGGCGACATGGCGCCGATGCCGGCGTTTGCGCCGGTCGCGGCCGGGATCGGCGAAATGCACAACTACGAGCGCGAAATGCCCGGCACGGCGGAGAGTCCTCTCGTGGTGGAGGGCGACGGCTGGGTGGCGGCGCTCGGCGACGGCGAGTGGCACGACTACTACTACCACAACTTCGGCGACGAGCTCGTCTTCGACGGCGAATGCGAGGCGACGGAGGAAATCGCCTTCGTCGAGTCCGGCCTGTATGCGCTATCCTACATAACGGACAAATACGCGCGCAAAGGCGAGGGCGACCTGCGGGCGGAATTCCGCTGGCAGCGTCCTGAAAGCGAGCGCAATACGAAGTTCTACATGAATTGGGCGCCGGGCCGCACGTTCATCAAGGCGCTCGCTCCAGCGACGGAGGGCCTGAGCCGCGTCAAATCGCCGAACTACAACATCACGAAATCGAGCCGCACGCCCGTGATCGTGGCGCGTCAGCGCGGCAAGGCGTGGGAGCGACCCTTCATGGCCGCGATAGACCCCTCCGGCTGCATAAAGGACGTGGAATTCACCGCCACGGGGATGCGCGTTTCCACCATCGACGGCCGCACTCCGCCTCCTGCTATTCGCGCTCCGCGCGCACAACCGCCATTGCGCGGCCCATCCACGTGCGGCGGGAGCGCGACAGGGCCGGGACGTTGTCTGCCAAGTCCCCCGAACACGTCGCAATGACGTCGCCCCCGAATTCGACCTCTCTGTCCGCATAGGGGCAGAGAGTTCCGTTCGCGTCGACGACTTCGGCGACGACCCACGCATAGGAGCCGATTTTCTCGGTCGTGAAGCGCACGCCCGCAGGTTCGCCGGCGGTCCGCAATACCGCCTCGCGGCCCTGCGCGGCAGCCTTGAGTTCGCCGCTCTCGTAAGGCACGGCGAACTCCGCCTTCCATGCGGTCGCGGCGGAGACCTCCTTCTCGCCGACTAGGCGTCCGTTCAAATAGAGGCGCACGGGGCTTTGGCGCGAATAGACCTCCACCGTGACGTCCTTGCCTTCCCAGCCCGGGAACGTCCAGTGGTCCCAAGAGGGCCAGACGCTCCACGCGGTGGTGGCGATGCGGCGGCGCCAGCCGTCGGGCTCGCGCACGGCGAGATAGAGCGGGGCCGCCTCGTTCCAAAGCGTTTCGCGCCAGTGCGAAACCGGTTTGCGCCAGCCGGTGAGGTCGATGTCACCGCAATACGCCCCATGCCACGGGAACTGCGGGATGTTGCGGTAATGCTCGCCCGCCTTCTCGCGCGTCGTATCGAAATTGCGTCCGATGCCGGTCTCGCCCAAGTAGTCAATGCCGGTCCAGACGAATTCGCCGATGACATAAGGGAGATCCACGATCTTCTTCCACGTCATCGCCGCGTCGCGCGGGTACGTCTCGGTGTAGAGAATGACGCGCTCGGGGAGGCGCTCGTGGTCGCCTTCGGTGAGCCGTTCGAGATAGTTGTAGCCGACGATGTCGAGATTGGCGGCCATCGCGTCCTGATCCGGCCAATGCTCGCCCCAGAGGCACAGGGCCTGCGTGACGGGGCGGGTTGGATCGAGTTCGCGGCACTTCGCGCGCATCTTCGCCGTCGTTTCGGCCGCGGAGCGTTCGTTGCGCTCGAGGATTTCGTTGCCGATAGACCACATGACGACGCTCGGGTGGACCCTGTCGCGCCGGACGATCCATTCGAGATCCTTCTCCCAGTCCTCCTTGAACGAAAGCGCGTAGTCGCCGGGCGTCTTCTTCCATTCGCGTCCGTCGAACATGTCGTCGACGACGAGCAGGCCCACTTCGTCGCAAGCGGCGATGAACGATTCTGCGACCGGGTTGTGGCTGGTGCGCACGGCGTTGAAGCCGGCCGCCTTGAGCTGCCGCGCCTTGCGCAGTTCGAATTCCGGGACGCTCGCCGCGCCAAGCGGTCCGTGGTCGTGATGGACGCATGCGCCGTGGAGGAGCACGCTCTTGCCGTTCAGCAAAAAGCCGTCCTTCGCGTTCCAGGCTATGGTCCTGATGCCGTAGCGCAACGTCTCGCCGTGGAAGGTCGTTTCATAAAGCCTGGGCGTCTCGGGCGTCCAGAGGACGGGGTTCTCAACCTTGAACGATTTTTCGACCGGCGTCTCGCGTCCCGGTCCCTCGACGAGGACGCCCGTTATCTTCACAGCGCCGTCGAGCCCGGTGCGGATATCGATCGAGAGCGGTTTTACGTATGGGTAGGCGTGCTTTTCGAGGCGGACGCTGCGGAAAATGCCGCTGCCCATGTACCAGCGCGAACCGGGCAGCGCGGAATTGTCCACCGCCACGCGCAAGTCGTTCTCGCCCGCATGGACCTTGCCCGCAAGAGGAACGCGGAAGCCCGTGTAGCCGTAGCGCGTCCCGCGGCCCGCCTCCTCGCCGTTCACGAAAACGACGGCATTGCGCAGAACGCCGTCGAAGACGAGTTCGAGGACCTTGCCCTCGTCGCCATTTTCGACGGTGAACGACCGGCGGTATTCTCCCTTGCCCGCCTTATAGAATCCCCATTCGCGTCCCGTCGGGTTGCCCTCGGCCGGGGCGCTTTCGATCGACCAGTCGTGGGGGACCGCCACCTTGCGCCATGCGGCGCCTTCCTCGTGGAAAAGCCATTCGCCGTCGAGGCTGACGCCAGAAGTGCCCGCGAACGCCGGACGCGCGATTGCCATGAACGCCGTTGCCGCCAATATGATAGTTGGTTTCATGGCGCATATTCTACCAAACCCCGCCCCGGCTGTCTACTACCCTACTGGATGATACGCACATGAAAGCCTTTGCGATCTTTGCGTTGAATTGCCCCACTACCATGCAATAGTTTTTAACACAGAGGCACAGAGGCGCACAGAGTGAAAAAGGTGAAAAGGTGAAAATTCTCTGTGTTCCTCTGTGCCTCTGTGTTAAAAACTATTGCATGGTAGTGCAAAGAAATCATGAAAGCCTTCGCGTTGAAACGATATCGCCTACTTCTCCGAGACGAGCATCGTAGCGGCGGGTGGGAGGAGGGTTTCGAGTTCCAGAAGAGCGTCGGACGGGAAGGAGACGCCTTGCGCGGCGAAGAACGCGCGCGGGCGGCCTTCGAGCTTATACGCGCCGGGCTTCGCGTCTGCGGCGCCGGAGAGAGAATAGCGGCGGAAGAATTTGCCGTTCAGATTGAGGTCGGCATAGCCGGCGAGTTTGTGGATAACGAGAGTAAAACGCGGGTGGTCCATCACAAGCAGCTTCTGACCCGTGAGCACGCGGTCGACGTTGGCAAGGCCGTTGAGCCGGACGAGCGAGGCGAGCGTGGAGCCGTAGGCGCGGGCGATGCGAGAGCCGCTTTCGCCGGGCCGCACGACCACCTCCGCTATCCACTGGCGGTTCTTCAACGTGAACAGGCGCTCGATGTTGAGTTCGCCGAGGCGTTCGGCGAATGTATCGTCGAGGTCGGCGGCGAGTTCCCCCGGGAGCGAGCGTAGCGACTCGAGGGTCGTCGCCGCCATTTCGACGTTCCCCTGGCGCTCGGCCTCTTCGAGGCGCAGGAGAAGGTTGCGCACGCGCGGCGGACGGTCCTCCGCCGCGGAGGTGCGCGAAGTCTCGATCGAACGCGCGGCGGATGGCGTGGGCGCGGGCGTCTCGGCGACCGGCGCGGGAGCGGGCGCAGGCGCGGCGGGAGCGCTCGCGACCTGTTTCGGCGCGAGCGTGTTCTCCGCAGGGGCGGCATGGCGGCCGGCGATGCGCGTGACAAACGAAACGACCGCCATCACGAGCACCGCGACTAAGATCCACCCGCCGCCGGATTCTTCATCCCGGCGGCGCCGCGGATCGTATTCGACCCCGAATCTTCCTCGCGCAAGAGACATGGTGAAAGATTTTCGATTTTCGATTTGCGATTTTTATCTCCCTTGAGCGGGCTTGAGAGGGCTTGAGAGAGCTTTTCAACTTTTCAGCTTTTTAAAGCCTCTCAAGCCCTCTCAAGGGAGATTAAAAATCGAATAAATCAAAAATCGAAAATCGAAAATCGAATAAATCCTTACTCTGCCGCTCCCTGGACGCAGGCGCGGAGAATCTCCATCTTCACGCCGGAGGCGGTTTCGACCGTGAACGTCTTTTCCGTCGCTTCGACGATCGTGCCGAAGATGCCGCCTGCGAAGACCACCTTCTTGCCGGCCTTGAGTTCGTCGATCATCTTCCGGCGCTCCTTCTCCTTGCGCTGCTGCGGACGGATCATCATGAAGTAGAAGAGCGCGAGGATGATCAGCATCGGCACGAACATGCCAAAGCCGCTCTGCTGCGGCTGCGGCGCGGGAGTGGCAGCCGGCGTGCCTTCGACGGCGACGGTTTCCACCGCTTCGGCCGCGGGCGCGGCGGGTGCTTCCACCGCCGCAGGCGCGGCGACGGGTGTTTCGGGTGTTTCGTTCATTTGCTTTTCGTGTCCTTTTTTATTTGTTCCTTGAATTCGAAGAATGTGCCCTCGGCTATCGCCGCGCGCATGTCTTCCATAAATCTGTTGAGTGCGTAGACGTTGTGGATCGTGAGCAGCCTGAGGCCCAGGATCTCGCCGCACGAAAGCAGGTGGCGCACGTAGGAGCGCGTGAAGTTCCTGCAGCAGTAGCAGTCGCAGCCCTCCTCGACGGGCGACTGGTCGTATATCCACTTCGCGGCCTTGATGGCGACGTTGCCGCGGCGCGTTATGGCGGTGCCGTGGCGGGCGATGCGCGTGGGGAGGACGCAGTCGAACATGTCCACGCCGCGCGCGACGCATTCGGCCATCTGGTGCATCACGCCAAGCCCCATCACGTAGCGCGGCTTCTCCTCCGGCAGATACGGGACGCTCGCGTCGACCGCCCTGTACATCTCCTCCTCCGGCTCGCCCACCGAGACGCCGCCGATCGCATAGCCGTCGAAATCCATCTTGACGAGTTCTTCGGCGCAATGGCGGCGCAGGTCGTCGTAGACCCCGCCCTGCACGATGCCGAAGACGAGCTGCCCCGGGGCGCGTTCCTGCGCGCGGCACTCCGCCGCCCACTTGAGAGTCTGCTCCACCGACTTCTCCGCGCGGTCGCGTTCGCACGGATACGGCAGGCATTCGTCGAACACCATCGCAATGTCGCTGCCGATCACGCGTTGCATCGCCATCGATTCCTTCGGGCCGAGGAAAAACTCGTGGCCGTCGATGTGCGAATTGAAGCGGCATCCCTCTGGCGTGAGCTTGCGGTTTTTGGCGAGCGAAAAGACCTGGAAACCGCCCGAATCGGTGAGAATAGGGCCGTCCCATCCCATGAACGAGTGAAGACCGCGCGAGGCTTCCAAAACGCTCGCGCCGGGCCGGAGCATCAAGTGGTAGGTGTTGCCGAGCACCACCTGCGCGCGGGCCTCCTTGAGGTCGCGAGGTTCAAGCGCTTTTACCGTCCCGCACGTGCCAACATCCATAAAAACTGGGGTTTTTACGGTTCCATGCGCCGTCTGGAGGGTCCCCAGGCGCGCTTTCGTGCGGTCGTCGATTTTGTCTACTATGAAGGGCATGTGATATATTGTATCAAAAAACTGTTGCTTTATGTCGAAAAATAATGTACAATTTATCGCGTGACTGTGAAAAAGGTCTAAAAGAGGCAAATATATGAATAAAGCACTCCATGTGTTCGTCTACCTGTTCCTGATTCTCGCCGGGGCGGCCCTCTGGTTCGAGCTTCAGCTGAACGCAAAGCGCACCATCCTGACTGCGCGCAACCGCCAGCAGGAAGACTACCTCGTCATGCTGGCGAGAACGGTGGAGAAGTCGGAAGCGCCCAACAAGGACGCCGTCATCGAACTCAGGCTCGACGATTCGCCCGTCGAGGCCCGCCTCGTCGATTCCCCGGAGATGAAAGACCTCCTCGAGGAGTATAAACCCTACCTCGAAACGCAGAACCTCGAAACTTTCAACTGGGAATCGAAGCGCGACCAGCTGCGCCACATCTACGTGACGGACGAGGAAGGCAACCCGCTCATGGACGGCAACATGCCCATCGACAAGGGCCCCGGCACCTCGCGCGAACTCCTTGAACTCCTCTTCAACGCATCCAAGGAACAGCAGGCGCGCTTGAACAGCACCCGCGCCGAACTCCCCAAACTCCGCGCCATCCTCGAGGACGTCGTCGACGAGATCAACCGCCTCAAGCCAATCGCCCGCCAGGACAAGGTGACGATCGTCGAGAAAGAAGAGAAGATCGCCTCTCTTGAAGGCGAGAAGACCGACCTCCAGAACCAGATCACCACCATCAAGGCGCAGATCGAAGAGCTCAACGGCGAAATCACCTCGCTGCGCGACGAACTCCAGACCACGCGCGACGACGCCGCCGAAAAGGCCGAGCAGCTTGAAGCCGCCGACAAGCGCTACCAGAACCTCCAGAAGATCCTGCGCGAAGCCCTCCAGACGCGCGGTGCACAGGGCGAAGGCGGCGCACAAGTCAACTCCATCCCGTTCGGCGACAAGGGCAAAGTCCTCGAAGTCGACAACCAGAACATGTTCGCCATCGTCGAGTTCACGCCCGAGGCCATGGCCCAGCTCAAGGGCAACAACCCGAACGGACCCGTCCCGCTGCTCGAATTCAGCGTCAAGCGTCCCGGCGCCAACGGCGAGGCCGTGTTCGTCGGCCGCGTCAAACTCCGCCAGGAAATCACCGGCAAGAACTACGTCATCTGCGACGTTCTCTCCGCCTGGGCTCAGACCGACATGAGGGCAGACGATGTCGTGTTCTCCGATTAAGGTCCTCTTCGCGGCTATCGCACTCGCGCTTCTGGCCGGGTGCATAGCCGACACGGCGGAGGACACCGACCTCCCCTGGGCCTCCAACAAATCATGGGAAGGCATGGCCCCCATCGCCCCGAGCGTGATGGACAGATATGATTAGGGGATGGAACAATCCCGAGGCCCAACTGCAAGAAGCCACAGATGCTATCTTCTCAAAAGTCTCTTTTTGATTCGAGCGGCGTTCGATTGGACGCCGCTTTGTTATTGCTGTATCCGACAACCACCCGCGCATTCGTGCGCGAAGCGATTGCCGCGGGCGACGTGCTTGTCAACGGGCGCCGCGCCGCGAAAGGGCTAAAGTTGCGCAAGGGCGACGAGATCGAGGTAAAGCGCCTCGCCGAAAAATGCGACAACCTCGTCCAGCCCAACCCGGCCATCGCCGTGCGCACGGTCTACGAAGACGCCGCCCTCCTCGCATTCGACAAACCCGCCGGCATCCCCGTCCACCCCAATTCGCACACTGAAACCGGCACTCTCATGAACGGCGTCGCCGCGCTCCATCCGGAATGCATCGAACTTGGCGACAGGCCCCTCATGGCAGGCGCGCTCCATCGCATCGATTCCGGCACGTCCGGCCTCGTCCTCGTCGCCCGCACGCAAGAAGCGTTCGAGCGCTTGCGCGCCCAGTTCGCCGCGCAGACGGTCGAGAAGAAGTATCTCGCCCTTGTCGAGGGCAACGTCCTCTACGGCGCAACGCTGGAAAACAACCTCGTCCACGACCCGGCCCTCCCCTATTGCAAGATGGTCGACTCGGTCCACAACCGTCTCACGAAGGCCGAACGCGCCGCCGCGCGCCCCTTGCACGCCGTCACCGCCTACCGTCCCTTAGCCCACACGCAAGTCGAATCCGAAGAGCGCACGCTCCTCGAAGTGACCATCTTCACCGGCGTCACGCATCAGATCCGCGCCCAGCTCGCAATGGCGGGCTTGCATATCATCAACGACCGCCTCTACGGCGCCTTCGCCGTGGAGGACATGACGGGACACTGCCTGCACGCCTTGTCTGCGTCGTTCATCCACCCGCTTTCCGGCGAGCGCATCTCGATCTCCACCCCCCTTCCCGCCTGGGCGGCGATTGGGTGACTCGACGCCGTAGCGACAAGCGCGACACATCATGAACCAGCCCCGAAGGGGGCGACAGAAAACATCATGAGCGGTCGCGACGAGCCCGGGCCCTCCCGGACGTCGGCTAAAAAATATTCATTCTGGTGAAAGGACAAAGTAAATGCCTATACACACTATGGGCATTTACTTTGACAAGTCACATGCAGTATGTAAAGTATCCGTTCATTGTTCCGTTTTCCTGGTCTTATCCAATTTCGATACTGCGCATATTGTAGCGTTTAGAGGCGGCATTTGTCAAAGGCGGGCGATCGCAGCGCGCCGCCTCGAGGTAGGCGGCACGGAGACGCGCGCCGGCATCTTTCACATCGACGACACATTGCTTTTCGCAGGCACCCACGGCATCCCGCATTGATTCGCAGAGCCGTTCGGGAAGAACCGTTGTCGCCTGATATACATCCCATGCCGTCCACGCAGTACCTCCGAGAAAGATTGCCGCGCCGGCAATATCGCCAAACGGGAACGGTCCATCGGCGGCGGCGGCTCCGCCGGCCGCAACCGTAGCGGTCGCCTCGCGAGCGGCCATCTTGCCAAGCACTTTTGCCACCATGGAAACCGTCTCGCGCGCGCAAATCAACTCGACTGCCGCAGCCCACGCCGCCGCGTTCTGCCCTTTGCGCAGTTCTGTCCTGACTCCATCGATTCCATGCGAGACCTCTGCCAAAATTGCGTCGTAGCGGGCATTGTCAACCAGCGCAGTATCGACGCCGCGCTCTTTCATCTCGACATTGCAAACGATACGCGCGCGCTCCATGCGCGTCGCATACCTCGCCACGCATTCCCAGACCGCGTCTCTTGCCGCGTAAAGTTCTAGATAGAAACCCTTTTCAAGTTCCCCGTTCACCAAGGCCTCTGTGGTGTTCGTCCCCTTCACTTTGTCCACGGCCAGCGCTTTCACAAGTCCTGCGCAACGGGCCAGAGAGCCAAACCTTGCCGCAACTGCCGGGACCATGTTTTCCACTTGACCGAAATGCTCGTTCGCGACCGACTCGACAGACGCGATGAACTCGTTCTCGGCACGATCGAGTTCGGCGACATAATCGGCACGGATGCGCTTGATCTCATCTGCGAGTCTGCTGTTGGAATTTGAAATCCGAGGCGAGTCGCCCGCCGCACCAAAGCGGCCGCCTGATTCCCTGTCGGCAATTCGCCAGATTCCAATAACAGTCAGCAGAACAAATCCGGCGATCATCGCAAGCAAATACGCATTCACCTTGCCGGACTTCGTCGCGACAGTCTGGTCGACGGCGACGTCCCGGACCGCCTGTCCTAAAGATGCATTTTCTTCGACCTTCTTTGCAAGACGTTTCGTAAATTTTGTCGATATAAAATCGCTTGCCGCACGTACCGACTTCGCGAACGGCCAGAGAATCCATGCGAGAAACCCTGCCAGCACTACGCCAAGCGGAATCACGGACCACTTCAATGACGAAGACAGCGAATCCGCAACCTGGGGCACAAGATCCGGATTATGCTCCACGGCCTTGCCGATGCTCTCGCACGTCGACTGCACGCCGTCGGAAACTTCATGCGCAGCGACAACAGCCGCCGTCGCTCCCCCTGCGGCCAAAATGTTCTTCGGCGTCGCGACGTTCCGCGCCATTTCGCCGGCAGACTTTGCGAGTGCGCGGTTGCGCGCCCTCTCCGCCTGTGCCGCAAGCAATGCCGGCGACGCCCCGGCGGCCATCCTGCCCCCGGCGTGCGCTGCCGCCACTGCACCGACCTTCTTGGCCTCTGTCTTCACGGCCGTCTTTGCGGCTATCTTCTCAGTTGTTTTTACAACGAGCGACGCAGGCGAACCGAATGCCGCAAACACGGTGATCATCATGACCATTGCTATTGATTTCTTCATACTTCGACCTCTCTATTGTTTTTTCCCCTGTTGTTTTGACGTTGGCGTTACCGCACAACCATTCGCAGAAAATCCAAGAACGGATATCCAAGGCTCCTATCCGTTGAACAGCGCCTCGCGGAGCTTTTCCGGCGACGCTTTGCAGTTGCGCGGAAGGCTCAGCACGAGCGAGCAATTTTCCGGACGGAAGATCTCGGCCGCAAGGCCCTGCAGGTCGGAGGCCGATGTGCTGCGAATGCGTTCCACTTCCGCATCGACTCCTTCAATTTTCCTATGATTTTCCAAGCAGTTATTAAGTATGGTGTATTCTTTCTCACAGCTGGATTCGTTTTCCAAGATGGCAATACTTGCAAACTTCTCGCGTTGAAACGAGAGTTCCTGCCGTCCGACTGGTTTGCGAGCGAGCTCTCTAAGTTCATGTCCGCAGAGCGCGAGCACCTTCTCGATTGAATCCGGCGATACCGAAGCGCCTATATTTATAATCCCAAAATCTTCTTCTGCGATGAAGTTGGCCCCAACTACATAGGCAAGGCCATTACGCCCGCGTACGTTTCGAAACAGACGTGAATTAGCATCTCCTCCGAGTATGTCTGTGAGAAGTGCCTGTGCGTATTTACGAGAATCGGAATTCGTCACGCCGCGAAATGATATCATGAACGTCGCTTCCGACTCGTCGCAGCGATCTACCGCAACAGGTTTTATGGGCCAATCGGGGGAGATCCGGCGATAGCGAGGCTCTGGGGCGTCCGAAAGCGCATTGAACACAGGGAGTACGCGCTCTACGATTTCATCGTGGTCAACCTTGCCTGTCGCAATGAACAACGCGCCATGCGATGTGTAACGCGCACGGTGGAATGCCTTGAGAGATTTCTCGTCAATAGACGATATCGACTTTGGCGTTCCGATGATTGGCCTGCCGATCGGATGCCCTGACCACATTGACTTGTATACCAGGTGAATAAGCCTGCGATTCGAATCGTCTGCCATCATCCTGATTTCCGCGAGAATAGCATTGCGCTCAATCTCGATTTCTGATTGTGTAAATAGTGGATGCGCAATCGCGTCTCCCAAGACATCGATAGTTTCCCCTATGCCGTAGGCTGGCACACGCGCATAAAAACCGGTCCAGAGAGATGTTGTTGCGGCATTTTTGTATCCACCGAATCTGCCTAGGATGCGATTGATGATTTTCTGCGATGGATATTTCTCCGATCCGCGCAGAATCATGTGTTCGGCAAAGTGGCTCCATCCCGCCTCGGACGCCTTTTCGCGACGGCTTCCCATCGGAATGTGGAACCCGAGGCGGCAGACATTGGACCCCTGCATCGCCGACGTCGCGATGCGCGCGCCATTGTCAAGTTTCGTGATTTTTACATTTTCCAGCATAGATAATGCCTTTAACCGATTATTTAAATTCGTTCACTGTCGGATTGCGACTTGAAAAACCTTCCGATTTCACTTGCAATCTTCTCACTTTCTTCTGCAATGTATCATACGAGACAAATACGAAAATCTGACACGGCAATTCCAATAAATCGTTTCATGCCGACATTTCAACTTGCTAGAACAACTTCCCTACATGAATGCCATCTGAGCCTACATAAACTTCTCCTTTCCGCGGACGCCATGTCCTGTGAAAGTACTCACCGGAGCCACCGCATTTGCGACAAGTCTTGCCGTGGACCTTGCCTGTTCCATTGCACCGCCAACATTCGCCGCTTACATCCTTATTCCTGCATCCGAATACGTTCTTACCATGTTTCACATGATTCTTCTTGTTTGATTTCCCACTCAAACAACTCAATATCACAGCACCGACCAAAAGTTCGCCTATCATTTTGTTGTTTCCTTTCTTGAAAATTTCATATCCATTTCTTTGTTTCCAAGCATATTAACAGCATTGCGCTATTTTGTCCTCGCCTCTGGATTAAGCCACCCATAATCGCAAACTTTCCGCTGCGCGGCAATATGCCCCTGCTCTGCTGCCTTAAGATACCATTTTACCGCCTCTGACTCATCAACCTCTACACCCCAGACATTAAACCCTTCGTAATAACATTCGCCTAGCTGGTATTGGGCTTCGGGATGCCCATGTTCTGCAGCTTTGCGAAACCATCTCGCTGCCAAGAATGGATTTTCCATTGCGCAATTCTCTCCCCAGTAAAGCAACCCCATACGATATTGAGCTTCGGCATCGTCTCGCTTAACATCATTGTAGTATTGCTCCAACCTTGATTTTGCCCGTTCATCTCCTTGCTCCATCAGCTTGCAGAACCACCGCTCTGCCTCATCCAGATCTTGCGCCACTCCATCGCCAATCGAATAACAGGCACAAAGATCTCGCTGCGCCTTGATATATCCCCGTTCAGCAGCTTTACGATACCATTCCACCGCTTTTATTTTATCCTCCTTTACACCATCGCCATTGTAATGGCAACGCCCAAGACGATATTGCGCTTCAACATCTCCACATTCAGCCGCTTTGACATACCATCTAACCGCCATCTGTTTATCTACCGGCACGGCGCCCCAACCGCAGAAATACAAATCTCCAAGGCTAAGCTGTACAATACCAAGTTGGCGTTGTGCGTCATCATGGCCTTGGTGCGCCGCTTTTTCAAGCCACTTGCTCGCTTCCAGAAAGTCGTTAAGCAAGCCGTTTCTGCAAACAAAAAAGCAAAGGCCCAGTCTGTATTGCGCTTCAGGGTCGCCACGTTCCGCGGCTTTACGGCATGTTTCTATATTTGCCGTGTCGCAAGTAGCCCGCGCCTCTATTTTAACCCTGACACCGAAGTCTGGAACACATAATTTATCATCTTCTACTGCAAAGACGTGAATCCGGCGTTTGCCGGATTCTTGCATCGCAACAACCCATGAATATTCTTTGGCATATTGCCTGTAGCGATCGTTGGAAATAATGTGATTCCCGTCTTCGTTCGCTCGAAATAAAATAAATGTATCGGCTTGCGAGCCGCCCGGACATAACAATGTATGGGAGCGATCAGCAATTTGCGATTCAACAAACTCCTTGCCTTCGTCATCAATGTCTTTAATGTGCAAAATGTTCGCGTCGAAATACAAGAACCATTCTATCTTATTGCATTTTAGCCAATCAAGCAACGTCTTGAGTGCCCGCCATCCAAAATGTTTGTCGTGGCGAACAACATTGCTACCGTCAATCAACTCTGGCGCGTCGCCAAGAAAACTCAGTGACTTATACATGTTGTTTTGTCCTTTCGGATTTGGTTCAACACCCTTTTCGTTCATTGCAGGTCCCTTTCAATATCTCAGATATCAGCCTGCCCAGTATAAACTGATGGGTGTAGGCCAATGTTTCACTTCCTGCCGGATTCATCTCAGCACCCGCTTTATACCACAAAATCTATGCAACATGCAGTGATTCATGCGATAACGTAAGCATATCATCAATCAGACAAGGGCGATAGCTGTTGATTCGCATAATAAAGTTATTGCGATCGCTTACACGAACAGCCGCATTAGCCGGATCGTCGACCTCTTCGGCAAATTGCTTGACAACAGCAAGCATCTCAGAATCGTCTTTGAACCTCGTCCAACCACTATCCACCAACTTCGCTATACTCCCTATGTGCAGATGGATAGTGGAGTGCCATTGTTGAGATTCGATCTTGAACCAGCCTGTCACCTCATCGTCTATTGTTGCGTTGGACAGATTATGTTCTTGGCCGTCCACTGTGATCTTCTTCTGTTTCATTTTGCCTCCCATTTAGTAGATTGTTTTCTCCTCTTTTTCAGTAAACACATTATTCTGCATCACAAAATAAGAGATGTGCCAATGTAGCCGCAATGCGCATATGCAATCTTCAAACACTTTTTGTCCCAGATGCCATGGCACTGGGACAAAAATGGACAAGGGCGAAATGTCATTTGTATTGGCCATTCAAAGAATTGTATGGCTGAAGATGTCCTCCTCCGCCCATCTTTTCGGGATCGCATCCCGAAACTGCCATCAATCCGGCCAGCGCAACCACTGCGACTAAACCGATCCATGATTTCTTTACGGTCTTCATTGCATCCTTTGTTTTTTGCACGGGTTTTACTGCCAAGCCGTCGCCCTAAAACCCATAAAACAGGCCGGCCTCACTTCCCTCGGGCTTGCGCCCTGGCAGACACCGGAAAAGGCGGAAAACGGAAACCTCCTCCGGTGCATCGGATGAGGCGCCTGAGAGAGCCCGTAAAGATACACCGAAGGAGGCGAAACTGCATTATGAGGGCAGCTGTCCCTTCTGTGCGTCTTTACAAGCATAGTTTCTCAGGCTTTCTTGCGACGCGTCCCAAGTCCGCAAGGATTGCTCCCGCGCGGGAAATCTATTTGCCGCCGCGATCCGAGGATGCCCCATTTCGCTTTGGCAGACAATATTATACCATAAAACCAGACCTGCGTGCGGAATAAATCGACGGAAAATGGCGCGGCCTTTTCCCGACAACCTTTCTTCCGCCCGCAGGTCCGCCCGGGCTCTCTCAGCCGGGTGTCCGCCTAATGGCACTATAATATACGGGGCGAAAACGGAAATCTGACAAGGAATCCGGCGAAAGACATTGTGCGCGGCTGCCAATATTCGCCGCAAGTTGTCAGATTTTACGGAATGCCGCGTATATGCATTTGTGAACATGACAGCGAAAGACACTTTGCAAAAGCATTTCAAGCGGACAAGATTCCTGGCGAACACGCTCGCGTCGTCCCCTGTGGTATTGTTTGTCTATACGCCGCTTCTCGTTGCGCAGACTGCGGCGGGAATAGCCGTGCCGTTCGCGACAGGCCGTTTCATCGACGCACTCATCGGCGGCGCCGCGCCGTGGCTGCCGTTTGCGACCATGGCCTCGCTGATGCTGGCGCGTTCGGCGTTGGCGCCATTTCTCCAGCGGCTCGTCCTTTCCCGCGCCCGCAACATTGAACTTAAGCTCCAGATGCGGGTGCTGGACGCCGCGATGGACCTTTCGCCGGCGGAACTCGCACCGCTCGCGAACGGCAAACTCGTCGCGAAACTCGTACGCGACGCATACTCAGTCGGCGGCTTCGTCGGGGGGCTGTACCCGCGTTTCATCGTCGCAATCGTCACGATGTTCGCGGCGGGCGCGGCGCTGTATTCGCGCTCGGCCGCATTGGGACTGGCCTTCATGTCGTTCATCCCCCTCGCGATTGCGATGTTTTGTCCATTCGCGAAGCGGTTCGCGCGAAACTCCCGTTCCGTGCGCACGCGAAGCGACGGCGCGTATTCGACGCTATTCGAATTCTTCCATTCGCTTCCGTTCCTGCGCATGCTGGACGCCGAACGCCGCTTTGCGGACGGGCCGCGCGCGACGATAGAATCCCTGAAAACCGCAAACCGCGACATGGATCGGTTGGGCGCCGCCTTCGGCGCTCTGCTTGGTGCCATCCTCGTCGCCGGCGAAATCATCGTGCCGGGGATCGCCGGCGCATACGCCACGAAAGGCGCGATTCCTGTAGGCGACGTGGTCGTTTACCAGCTGTTATTTCTCGCTGCCATGCAATCGGTGCAGGGGATGGTTTCGCTCCTCCCGGAGACGGCATCCCTGCGCGAAGGCATCGATTCGCTTGGCGAAATGCTTTCGCGCCACGCGCCGGAGCGCATCCGCAAAAAGACCGGCGCCGTCGAAAGCATAGAATTTCGCAATGTGACATTCTCCTATCCCGGGGCGGAAAGCCGCCCTGTCGTCAAAGACTTCTCCGCCGTATTCCGCGACGGCAGGGCGTATGCGTTCACGGGCGGCAACGGCGCAGGCAAGACGACGCTCCTCAAACTGGCCATTGGCGCGCTGGAGCCGCAGTCGGGCGAAATACTCGTCAACGGCGAGCCGTTGAATACATTCGACGCAGGCTCTTTCAGACGGGAACTTGGAATCGTCTTCCAGGACAGCCTGTTCGTCGCGGGTTCCTTGCGCGACAATATCACCATGCGCGACCCGAAGTTCACAGACGCCGATGTCGCGGCGGCCGCGCGGCAGAGCGGATTCGACGCAGTCGTCGATAGATTGCCGGACAGCCTCGATACGCGCATATCAGTATGCGGGCAGTCGCTCTCCGGCGGCGAACTGCAACGCCTGGCGATCGCAAGAGCGCTTGTCCGCGCTCCAAGCGTGCTCGTGTTGGACGAGGCCACCAACCATCTCGACGCCGCCGCAAGGAAAGCGTTCGCGGAAATGTTCCGCCGCCTCGCCAAAGATCGTATCGTCCTCATCGTCAGCCACGACGAGTCGATTGTAAATCTATGCGACGAAAAGATTTTTTGTCAGATTGCCAAATAGCCTTCGTATTTTATGTTGCAACGGACGGGTGTCCGCTGCGTTTGGTTAACCAAAAACAAGAAACAAGGAGAAAAAAATGACACCGAACGACATGGCGACCAGCATCTCTGGCATCGTCCAGACGGGAGACGGCAACATCACCGCTTCCACGAACTTCACATACACTTTCGAGCGTATGGACGATTCGAACACCTGGGATCGCTAAAGGTTCAGTCACGGCACACGTGGCTGGCGCGCGTATGCCAGCCACGTTGCTTTCAAACAAGCCTGGCCATGATCTTCATTCCTACGTGCAGTCGCGACACGACAACCGACATCGTCGCCAAAGAGTTCGACGAAAACGACATTCTGCGCTTCAATATCGACAAGCCTGAAGATTTCGCATGGGATTTCCACCGTGACGGATTTCGGATTGCGGACAAAGCCTTGCGCAGGGAAATAACAGAGAAAAGCCTTACGTCGCTCTATCTCCGCAAGCCCATGTATTTCGACGCGATCGACATCCCCAAATACGGCAGCACGGAAAACTGGGTGCGCGAGGAGACGACCGAGCTTTTCATGGATTTTTTCAGGGAATGCCAACACAGAGGGCTCGTCGCGCTCGTTTGCTGCAAAAGCGGCGGATACGGCAAACTGCGCCAGCTGCTCGCCGCGCAAAAGTATTTCCATGTCGCGCCGTGGCACTTCTTCCATGGAGAACTGCCCGGCGAGAGCAAAAGCGGCAGATGGGTGGTCAAGTCCATGACCCAGACGCCAATAGGGAAAGGCAAGGTGTTTTTCACAAGGGAGGCCGACCCCGCCACGCTCGACCTTTCCTACCCTTGGTTCGTGCAGGAGCGCATCGACGGCGAAGAGGAAGTGACGGTCGTATATGTCGATGGCGCGACCTACGCGGCGAGCGCGCCGCGTGATTCGTTCAACGGGGAAGATTCGAGAAAGTCGCTGATGGGAAAACCAGCTCCCTGGCCGCGCTGCGCACTTTCGCCGGACGAGGAACGCGCGATAAAAGGCTTCATGGACGAAACCGGCTACCGGTTCGGACGTTTCGACTTCATCCGCAAGGGCGGCGAACTGTGGTTTCTTGAGCTAAATCCCAACGGCCAGTGGGCGTGGCTGGACGAGAACAACGAACACGATCTCGTCTCGATGGTCGCCAATGCAATCAAACGCGAAGACGCAGCGCACCGGGCGCATCTATTGCGACATTAACGGTTGCCTGGCGCTCAGACGGCAACCTTGGATTTCCGTGACTTGCCTTCAAAATTGTCGGCGGCATGCCGGCTGCCGTGGCCGAATATGTCAATACCAAGAATTACCTGAAGGCACAGCGCCAGCAAACAGGCATAATCGCGACTTTGAAGTCCGATTTCGACAAATACAAGAAGTAATTGCAAAACCTATTTTTTTAACGCAGAGACGCAGAGGGGCAGAGCCGCAGAGTTGTGTAAAACGGTTGTAAATCTCAAAAACTTTGATCTCTGCGCCTCTCTTTCTCTGCGTCTCTGCGTTAAATATCGGGTTTTGCAATTGGCTCACAAGATTCTGGATATGCGGGAATAACGACCTCGACAGGGCCGTACATATCTGGCGCGTAATGATACGGCGCGACCGAATACGCGGCGAAAATGAAGTGCAAACCGTCTTCGCCGACATAGAAGTTCTCTGGGAACGTGGCAAGCACTTTCGCCGCCGACGGTAGCAGATTAACCTCTCCTCCGATTTCCGCAATCACTGCAGCCTTCACCCTTGCTACAGCCTCGCTGTATTTGTCTTCAGGAATCACATCATAGATCGTGAGTCGCTTTCCGGTCTTCACGTCTATCGTCCCGACTCTGACGATCTCGCCGCCGTGCGCACCGCCGGTGTACCTGTAACATTCCGCCCGATAGCTGAAGAACGTTCGTCCATCGGTATAAATTATATTGAACTTGGATTTATATTCTCTTGTGTTAGGCATCGCCCCCTCGGTGCAGAGAGATGCTAGAAAGTCTTTGTCCGTAAACAACGCTCGCATTTCATCCAGATAGGCGTTAAGGAAATCGTTGAAATCATGCAGAAACAAATCGGCGTCACGAACAACATAATCATAAGGATTGATCTTCGCCTTTTGCGCAGCCTTGTCGCAACTGCATCCGACCGGACAGGAAAGAACAGCCTCGCCCGACACGCAGTTTACCACATTCGCCTTGTCATCCTTGATTATAACCGTATAGGCACGGCCGAACGGCGCATATTCAAGGTTCGGTTCCCATAGGACATCCTTGACTGGCAATTTGCCAGACCAAGTCAACACACCTCCTTGAAAACGGCACAGCCAGTACTCCACCAATGAGTCGCTCGCAATCTTGCCGGGATTGTCGAAATTGCGGGATGTGTCCACAAGAACAAAGGCAAACGCATCGTGTCCGCCAATCGGCCACACGCAGTCTTCGAGGATGACCGCCGACATTTCACAGTCGTCGAATTTATCACTCATCCATCGCGCCCGGCCATTGACGAATCGCACCTCGCGCTCGCCCAACTTGCCGCAGGCATTGACATTCTCGTCATACGCGCTCCACCTGTCCCATATCTCCTGATGAGGGATTAGCAAGCCATAATACAGAGCCTCGATGGAATCGGCCTTGAGCATTCTTGAGACCATCATCTCTCGCAGGCGATTGTCCTTCACTTTGTAGACTTGGTTGCGAAGAATGCGCGGCTTCCATTCTTTGATGAACCTGTCCATATCCGCGCAATCTTCCGCCATGCCGACGGTCGTATAGTTGGTGTATCCCGCGACATGCTTCAGCCACTCCTCCTCGAACTCGCGCTTTAGCCGCGCCGTGTCCTCGTCCATCACATACCGGCAAGTACGCCCTCCTTGTTCTTGTGCCGCAGACTTCTCGTTATTTTCCGAGCATCCGCAGAACGCGGTGAGGCACATGGTCAGCAACAAAAATCGTATGGCCTTTCTATCGAGTCTTTCCATTAATCAGTCTCCTATTAAGACAATACAATTCAAAAATCAGCGGAACAGTTCTTCTTTCTCTGCCTGTTTTTTGCGAGCCTCACCTAGTGACTCGGGATTGGCAAATATAAGAAACTCAATAAGTTTTTTGTCTATCTCTTCGACAGTCCCATGCATAGAGAATATTTCATGGTTGAAATATTCTCCGCATATCATTCTTATTGAAACGTCAAAGCGTTCGAAGGAATTAGCGTAAGCGGCCTTCACTGAACCAATGAATTTCACGTTTTCCGGGATGCGTTGAGAGTAATCAGCGCGGATTGTCTTATTGAAAAGTTCGAGTTGTCCTCTTCCTGACGTCACTCTGTCGGAATAGGCTTTTACGTTTATGCCGACTATAGGGATTTCCTTTTCTACATGTTCCACCTTGTTTCTTTTCGCCACACGAACCCACTCCTTGATTTTCACGGCACATACTTCAACAGCCTCATACCATTTGGAACGTGAACTATTAGAAGGCAGGACCGCAAAACTCAACCCCGTGGATTTAGCATAAAGATAATCAGTGATTACGAAATTATCCCCTCCAACAACTTTTTCCACAATGCTGAAATTGGTTCCCCAATAAGCGACTTCGGCAGCACCGCCTGATGTATTGCATTGTTTCGCGAATTCCTCTTTTGCTTTGCGGCGCACTTCTTCTTCATTGGGTACGACGCTACGTTGCTGTATTTCTTTTGCCTTGACTTGCGATTTGGCGGTTTTTACAGAATCCACTCTGCCACTTTTGGCGTCTGCAATGGCATTGCAGGTTTCGCGGAAAACACGTACGGCGAACGTTTCGCTGAACACCTTGCCCGCTCCACCGCATGTTGCGCACTTTTCCTTGGTGGAGCCGCCGACGCCGCAACAACCGCGCACAGCAAAACATGCGCCGCGCATCTAATATATCGTTTCATAGTGCAACAAAACTTCTTTAAAGCCCGTACCACGTTTTATACTGCCCGTCCGGCAGAATCTCATGAGAATATTCTCTTGATGGGAAGACAGATACATCCAAGCATAATACTTACAATGGCAAAAAAGAAGACTCAGGTTAAGAGATTTTGCAAGGGGGACGGTAGAGGTAGAGCGCTTTTGATCCAATATATCGCAGCCATGAATGTATTCCCAGGCCCCCCCTCGCCAATAATGTGGCAGCGAGCCAATCTACCATAGATCTTGCGCCGCTCATAGGCAGCGACGCCGTAATCTTCCAATCTCTCATATAGCAAGTTCACTGCCATTTGGGGATCTTTGTTCACGCCTTCGCCATTAAAGCACCTATTGGCAAGGTGTACATTTTCACCGGTATTCATCGAAGCTTTAGCGGTATTCACTGAAAGCGCAATCGCAATTACCGAGATCGCCAACCTTGATAGGATGGATTTGATATTCATGGTAGTGCTCCCTCTGTTGGTTGCAGCACACCTTGCTAATCGTTCAAATCAACGCCGTATTTCCGCGCAATATCAATAAGGTCGGCCAGCTTGTGTTCTATCTCTTGTTCCAGGCGCTTTTGTGATTTCTGCTGCATCTCGCCTTGGATAGCATTGCCGATTTGAAATCCGGCTGACATAGCGTCTCCTGGATTGTTGCTGACCGCTCCAGCCAGCAACCCAAGAAATATCGTTCCTGCCATGGCATCTTCTTGCTCCTGCTTGGAAATCATATCTTCGTATGTCTTGTTCAGGGAAATAAAAAGGTCTTTGACCGCATCCTGAAAATCTTGCGGGCAACTCTCCAGGCTTTGAGACAACGCCTGCAATCTTCTTTCGGTAGGGGTCTCGCAATAATTTGCAAGGCACTGCAGGGCTTCTTTGATTTTTCCCGCTCTGTTGTCGAAAATATTATCTGAAATATTATCTGAAACCGCAGCCTTTGCATTGTTCTGCTTTGAAATCGCGGCACTTATAGCAGGAAATAGCGAGAACATCAAAAGAAGCAACAACACTCCCAATACAAGTATCACTGCAATCAAACAACCCTTGCTCTTGTTTGGCTTCAATTCCTTCGGTTACTCGAGCCTTGCGCGCGCCGCGCCGGGGCGCTGCACGGTAAGATTATTCTGGCAAGCGGGACAGGCGACTTGCATGCCGACCATATCTGCATCCGCACTTAGGTGCCGCCCGCAATGGGGACACGCGAAAGTGAATTCTGACGATTGTGCGCTCGCCGCACTCGCCTTCTTGGCGTGCCGCTGTTTTTTCCATAGCGAGAAAACTACAGCTACGCATATAATCAAGGCAAACCACATCAGCCCCGGGATGTTCCGCCATCCTTCCTTGAAGGCGGCAATTTGAGTGGCAAATACAAGAAGCATGAACCACCATGGCACAGAGTCAAGACTGAAGCGGATTTTTTCGGATCGCCACTCTCCATTCAACAGAACTGAACGCGCACCTTGAAATAATTTATACGCAATCCGGAGCATCAGCGTGACCAAATACGCCAAAATTACCGACACTAGTATTCTTCCTGCAAGTTCGACTCCGAGCGCCGCATTTGCAACGTCATCTGAAACACCGGACACTGCTAAAATCGACAAGTTCATATATCTGGTTCCTTTTTACGCTTTTGCACCGGTCTCGACTCCATCATCCGTTTTCAAAGACTTCTCTTTGCTTCGTTTGCCGCTTAAAGCACCGCCTAAATAGGCGGCGACGGCAAGCATGGCGAAGACCGCATAATGGCTCCAATTTGCAGGCTCATTCCACCACCACTTCACCGCCAGGAATATGTTGCTCGCCTCGCCCGACCAGTACAATCCCACCAGTTTGCGGCATGCGTTGCCATAGAGTTCTTCGCCAAGTTCGGATTCCCCATTTTCCGCCGCCTTACAAAGCCACCTTACGGCTTCCAACTCGTTCTTTTTCACTCCTATGCCGTCGGCATAGCAAATTCCAAGCGAGTAAAATGGTTTTACAGAAGTGTAGTGGATATACTTCGACCCATATTCACGTTGCCAGTCAATTGCCTCCTTTTCCACCTGCTCGGCCGCCATGCGGAACCACTTTGCAGCCTCTTCGTCGTTCTTGTTCACGCCAGTGCCATTGGCATAGCAAAGTCCCAACTCGTATTGGGCCATGGCATGCCCCTGTTCGGCCGCCATGCGAAACCACTTTGCAGCCTCGGTGTTGCTCTTATTCACGCCCGCGCCCTTGGCATAGCAATGTCCCAACTCGTATTGAGCGCCATCGTGCCCTTGCTTGGCCGCCATGAGAAACCATTTCGCCGCCTCGGCGACATTCTTTTCCACTCCTTCGCCGTCACGATAATCCACTGCCGTATAATACATCGCCGAGGGATCCCCCTGCTCCGCCGCCATGCGATCGAATTTCGCCGCTTCCGTAGGATCTTTCTCCGCATTTATCCCACCAAAACGATATGTCAATGCAAGATCTTGTTGAGCCTTCAGATGCCCTTGTTCCGCCGCCGCCTTGAGCCACTTGAAAGCTTCTTGGTAATTTGTCTCGACGCCTTGTCCGCCATAGTAGCACATGCCTATCTCATATTGCGCCGGGGCATAACCTTGTTCCGCAGCCTTGAGATACCACCCGGCGGCCGCCGAAGAGTTCTTTGCCACGCCTGCACCGTTGGCATGATGCCATCCAAGTTGGAGCTGCGCATAAGCATCCCCCTGCGCCGCCGCCATGCGATACCATTTGACCGCCTCTGCATAATTCTGTTCAACTCCCGTTCCTGAACCATAGAACCATCCAAGCTGGCTTTGCGCACGGGCATCTCCCTGCTCGGCTGCCTTGCGACACGATGCAAGATCATCCCCCCACGTCGCAACTCCGGCAATCATCATGACTATTGATATCGCTCTCTTCATGATTCAACCTTTCATGTTTGACTTTTCCACGTCTCCCTCGGGCTTGCGCCCTGGATAGATGCCGGAAAAGGCGGAAAACGAAAACCTCCTCCGGTGCATCGGATGAGGCGCCTGAGAGAGCCCGGAAAGATACACCGAAGGAGGCGAAACTGCATTATGAGGGCAGTAACCCTTCTCTTGCGTCTTTCCGGTGAAGTTTCTCAGGCTTCCATCCGACGCGTCCCATGTCCGCAGGAACGGTTTCGCGAAACCGCTTCCGCGCGGGAAATCTATTTGCCGCCGCGATCCGGGGATGCCCCATTTCGCTTTGGCAGACAATATTATACCATAAAATCAGACCTGCGTGCGGAATAAATCGACGGAATATGGCGCGGCCTTTTCCCGACAACCTTTCTTCCGCCCGCAGATCCGCCCGGGCTCTCTCAGCCGGGTGTCCGCCTAATGGCACTGTAATATACGCTCAGGAAACGGGAATCTGACAAGAAAAGCAGATTCAAGCAGGCAAGACAACAAGCCTATTATTGCTCCGGCAAATATTGAGGTTGATTTTTATCGCAGAGGCGCAGAGTCGCAGAGATATCAGAAAACCTACTAAAATTGCATTCTCTCGAGTACTCTCAGGTCTCTCGGGTCTCTGCGATAAATGTTGCCGTTTCTATAACCGAATCACAAAATCCAAAATACGTGTGTTCCCTCTTACCTCTTCTCTCTTCCCTCTTCGCTCTTCCCTCTTCCCTCATTATATGATATAATACTCTGGAAAAAACAAATCACCATGGACTACTCGCAGACAGAAAACGACAAAGCGGCGCGCGAAATCGAAATGTGCGGCAAGTGGCGGCTTTTGCGCGAAATCGGGCGCGGCGCGTATGGCGTGGTCTATCTTGCCGAAGCATCGGATGGGAGGCGCGCCGCCCTTAAACTCTGCCGCCGCACCGGCACGGAAGAAGAACGCTATGCGCGCGAATTGCGCGGAGCGAAGCTCTATATGTCGGTATCCGCATCCGAAGGGCTTGTCGGGATGCGCGAGGTCGTCGAAGAGGACTGGGGGTTCTATTCCGTAATGGATCTCGCGGACGACGAATTCGACCGCGAGGATGCATCGAGCGAATCATACCGCCCGAAGACGCTTGCAAAGGTGATCGAAGGCGAGAAGGCGCTTCCTCTCAATGAATGCGTGAAGCTCGGCATCGCACTCGCAAATGGGCTCGCCACGCTGCAACGCCACCACCTGCTGCATCGCGACATCAAGCCAGGGAACGTAATCTACATCGACGGCAAGCCCGTCCTCTCCGATCCCGGGCTGCTCGTGGAAGAGGCGCAGGCGGCGTCGCTCGTCGGTACGCCAGGCTACGTGCCACCGGAACAATTCACCAATTCCGCCAGCGACATCTACAGCCTCGGTTTGACGCTCAAGGCGGCGAGTTTCGGCAGAAGAGTCGAAGACCTCGACAAAGGCCCCGCGCAGGAGGCCGATAGCGGCGCGCGTCTCTTCCCCGCGTGGTGGCGCATCCTCAACAAGGCGACCGATCCCGATACTTCCCGCCGCTACCGGTCTGCCAAGGCACTGCTGAAGGATTTGCTGGCTCTCCGCCGGAAAGCGGCAGTCGTTACGATTGCGAGGGCGCGTGCAACCAAAATCGTACTCGCACTGATTTTGGCAATCGTCGCGTCAGCCATCATTGTCATACGACGCTCGCCGGTCGAAAGCGACAAACCAACCTCCCAGGATCCTCTCCAGGAGAAGGCGCAATTTGCAAAATACATAAGGGATGCCGGAATTTGGATTGATGGGTTGACCAAAGAAGTGTTGGGGTTGAATAGAATAGCCGTTAGGCTGTGTCATGAAGTTGAAACGGCGGCCGATCCCCAAAAACTCGAAAAGGAAAACTCTTTCAGGGCAGCATGGGGAAGTCGCCCCATCCAGGTCATCGCGGAAACTGACGAGCTGCGGCAAAATCAGCCTCGACTTCTCGAACTGAAAAAGCTGGCGCGTGATTTAGCGACAAGAATCTACGTGGAACGGGGTCGATTAAAACGACTGATAAGCGAGGCGGGCAAAACTGGCGCATCCGACGGCGCCTTGCAGGAAAAAGTTGACGAAATTCTGGAAAAGGGACGCAAGATATTGTCCGAGGGAATGGCTTTGGAACAAGAGATTTACAGAATCGGGAGAATGGTTTACGGGGATGAAAAATGGGACAAAGAATGTGTTCCCGGCTGGACGGGGCAATTTGACATCAACTCTGGATTCGGGTTGACACAAAATGAAATCAGCATTTTGCTAGATGCGCAACGGGTATCGGAATAGAAATTCATGACCTACAGGCATTTCAACAACGAATCGACGCGATCGAGCGTCCTCGCGGCGGTGGCGGACACCGCCAACGAGAAAGCGTGGCAGCGGCTCTTCGACCTCTACGCGGGCTTCGTTTTCTCGATTGCGCGCTCCAAGGGGCTCGCCGACGCCGACGCCGACGACATCGTGCAAACCGTCTTCGCGGACCTCGCGAGGAATCTGCCGTCTTTCAAGTACGACCGCGAGAAAGGGCGCTTCAGATCGTATCTTTCGGCGCTGACGCGCTGGCGCATCAACGACAGGCTTAGAGCCGGCAAACGCGACGTCGAGCTGAAGGCGTCGTTCATGGAAGAGGCCAAGGCGCGCATGACGGCGGCCGACGAAGATTTCGAAGAGCGCGAATGGCAGTCTGCCGCGCTCGAAGAGGCGCTCAGGCGCATCAAGCCCGGCGTCCAGAGCGCGCACTACGCCGCATTCGTCGCAAGCGCCGTCGAAGGCCAGGACACCGAAACCGTGACGCGCCTCTACGGCATTTCACGCGACAATCTCTACCAGATCCGCAAGCGCCTCGCCGCGAAACTCCGCGAGACCCTCAAGCAGGTGCTCGAGGACATGGACTCGCCCCGTCTGTCGGAACCCTCCAGCCCTACGCAATGACAGCGAGGGCATTTGCAATTTCAACCGATCGACGATGAAAAACACGATGAATACAAGGCTTGCAGCATTATCGGCCGCGTTGTTGTTCGCGGCGCTCGCGGCGGTTGGCGGGGGCGAAGAAGAAGTCCGCAGTCCATCCGCGCCAGCCATGCCGGGAAAGGCGGAAACGGCGGCGGCGCTTGCGCTCGTAGAAAAACAAATGGCGCCGTTCGCCGCACGACTGAAGGACGGCAAGACTGCGGAGGAGGAGGTGGCGCAAGAGGCCGTCAGACTCGCAAACGCCGCAAAAAACCCGGCGGCGAAATATCTTCTCATGAAGGAGGCGGCGGCGTATTTCGCGCGTGCAAAGCGCTACGACCTGGCCACCGAGGCGGTTGCGATAACCTTGGTGTGGTTTCCGGCCATCGAGCCGGAGACCGTGCTCGAGCTGGCCGCAGGCGCGGCAGAAGGCGCGACTGCCGCCGACGCGCCGGAGCTCTTCGCAATGCAGCGCTGCATAAAAGCGATGAAAGCGCACAAGACGCGGCCGGAGGACAAAGACACCATCCGTTCGCTCGCGGAATTGATTGTGATTTCCGGATTCGATTTCCATCCGTCCGGCGAGAAAAACCCACGCCAGGACACATGGGAGAGAGCATGCGAATTTTTCGCGAGGCTCGACGGCGACGTCGGCAGGATTGCGCAAGAAGAACTTGCCGGCGGCTTCTCGCCAGTCGCCCACGCCGACTTCTGGTGGGACTACGAGCCGCAGGAGAACAGCGCCATGTGGCGGCGCCGCAGCGTGCGCGACGAACTGCGCGCAAGAGCCGTGAAATATTATCTCGACGACCTGAAGAATCTCTCCGGCGCCGACAGAAAACGCGCCGAACAACGCATCTCGCAGTGCCGCTGAGGCCCGAGAGGGAATTTTCCGGTTTTTTCGATTTGCGCCCAGACCTCTGTGCAACTCCGCAACTCTGTATTGGAACAAATCGAAGAATCGAAAAATCCTCTCCGTTTCCGTCAGCAAATCCATTTGCCGATGCAAGGGATTCTCCTGATCGCCAGGGCCGCGGCCGCCGAAATTGCGAAAGTGCACACCGCCGTCGAGAATATCGCGCCAGGCGTGGAGAGCCTCGGGATGAACGCGGCGGAGAGCGGCGCGAGGATGAACATGTGCATCAGATACATCCCGTAGCTCGCCTCGGCAAGAGGACGCACGACGCGCCCGTACAACGCCCCGCGGAAATCCATCTTGCGCACGAGCATGAATACCGCAAGCGTGGCCATTGCGACGCCAGCAGAGCAAAACTCGATGCTCGTCTCCATTTTCACGGCGTTTGCATATGGCGCCGAGTACGGGAACTTGTCCACATACGAGAAGAACGGAATGCCGAGGATGGCCGCGCCGGCGACAAAGAGAGGCACGGCCGCGGCCGCCGTCTTCGCCCATGTGGTTTCGGCGGCGAACTTTCTGAACCACAGACCAAGCAGCATGTAGCCTATGAAGCCGCTGATGTAATGGAACGCTCCGAACATGTTCCAGGGGCATTCCCCGTAGAGATACGGCACCGCGCCAAAGGACGGAGCGCCGTAGACGGTCTCCTGCAAGGATCGCAGGAACGGGAACGTCGTCGTGAAGAACCAGACGACGAGCCACCATTGCAATTCCTTCTTCGATACATTCATCGCCCACGGCGAAAGAAGCGGCATGAGTATGTAGAGCCCGAGCAGCATTGGCACGAACCAAAGGTGTCCGGCCGCATCGGGGAAATTGAATGCGAGGCGTCCGTATTCGCCGCCTGCCGCAACCACGTATGCGACCGACCACAACGCGAACGGCAGCGCGACGCGCACGAGCCTCCGCCGGAAGAACTCGCCCGCGGGGCGCGTCACGGGGAAAAGCAAATATGACGAAGCCATGACGAAAAGCGGCACGGCGACGCGGCACAGGCATTCGGTCAGGGTGACGCAAAATAAATCCCAGCGGCTTGCGATAAACGTCACATTGGGCGCCGCGCCGCCCAGATAGAACGGCTCGGCGGAATGTATGGCCATCACCATGAAACATGCGATGACGCGAAGATAATCGAGAAATGCAATGCGCTCGTTTTTGTTCATGCCAGCACCCCTTTCATTCACAGCGCCGCGACGGCGAGGGCGGCGAGGACGAGGAGAAACGCGCAAAAGCGGCGCGGGAACGAAACGGGGGCATCCGGTGCGGCGTTCGCGCCGAGCGACTTCCTGAGCGCCCGGAGCGCGATCGGCAGACGGCCGGGCGGCGTTGCGAGCGCCGCCGCCCATACGACGAGCCCTATCACCGCGGCGACCTGCAATACGCGCATCGCCGTGTGCATCAAAACTCCCGGTTGTCGATGAGGCGCGTCTTGCCGCAATACGCCGCGACGAGCACGCAAGTCCCCGGCGCGACGGTTTTAGCGTCCTCCAAAGTCTCGACGTCAACTACTTCCACATAGTCCGTCTTGAGCCCGGCCTTTTCGAGGGCGGAGGCGATTTTCTTCTTTGCGGCCGCCGCCCTCTCGCCGCCCTTGAGCGCATAAAGCGACTTGGAAATCGCGAGGGCCGATTCCTTCTCCGCCGCGCTCAGGTAAGTATTGCGCGAACTCTTCGCAAGCCCTGTCTCTTCGCGCACGATAGGCGCGACGACGATGTCCAAATCGAAATTCAAATCGCGCACCATGCGCTTGATGATCTGCGCCTGCTGGAAATCCTTGTGTCCGAACACCGCGAAATGCGCATGCGAGAGATTGAAGAGCTTGGCGACGACCGTGCACACGCCGCGGAAATGCCCCGGCCGCCGCGCCCCGCAAAGCCCGCGGGAAAGATCCTCCTCGGTCACATACACCGAATGCCTGTCGAGATACATGTTCGCCGGCGTCGGGAAGAATACGGCGGTCGCGCCGGCCTCGCGGCATTTCTTCCAGTCGGCCTTTTCGTCGCGGGGATATTTATCGTAGTCTTCGTTGGGCCCGAACTGCACCGGGTTGACGAAGACGGAGACGACGATCTCGTCCGCGCCGCGCCGGACCGCCTCCTTGATGAGCGAGACGTGCCCCTCGTGGAGGTAGCCCATCGTGGGGACGAGCGCAATCTTCGCTCCGGCCGCTCTCCTCTCGCGGCACCACTTCTGCAATTTCGCGGGATCGGTGAACTTTTTCATTTCCTCAGTCCTTTCAAAAAAGCGATTTCTTCTTTGTAGCCTTGCAGGTCGCACGGCGTCTCAAGGTAGAACGGCAGCGCGGCAAGACGCGGATTGTTGATGACGGCCGCGAGCGCGTCCGCGCCGATTTTGCCCTTGCCGATTTTCGCGTGGCGGTCCTTGTGCGCGCCAAGCGCGTTCATCGAATCGTTGAGGTGGATGGCCTTGAGACGCTCAAGGCCGACGACGCGGTCGAACGTATCGAGGACGCCGTCGAGGTCGTGCGCGATATCGTAGCCGCCGTCCCAGACGTGGCAAGTATCGAGGCAGACGCCGAGCGGCAGGCCCGACTTGTCGATGATGGCGCGAATCTCCTCGAAGTTGCGCCCGACCTCGCTGCCCTTGCCGGCCATCGTCTCCAAGAGGACGGTAGTCGAAATTTTGCCGAGGCGCGAGGAGGCCTTGGCGAACACCCTCTGGAGCATCGAAGCGATGAGGTCGATGCCGGCCTCGGCGCCCTGGCCGACGTGCGAGCCGGGATGGAAATTGTAAAGTGCGCCGGGCGTCTCTTCGAGTCGGACTAGATCGTCCTCCATCGTCGCCTCGGCGAAATCCCTTACGCGCTGCTCGGCGCCGGCGGCGTTGAGCGTGTAGGGCGCATGCGCGAGAATAGGACCGATCCCGTTCGCCGCGGCATACGATGTGAACGCGGCCACGTCCGCCTTGTCGATCGGCTTGGCCGCGCCGCCGCGCGGATTGCGCGTGAAAAACTGGAATACGTTCGCGCCGATCGATACGGCCGTTTCGGCCATCGCTGTATATCCGCCGCTCGCGGAAAGATGACAGCCGATGAGAAATGTGGGCTTCATGGGCATTTTACATTTTTAAGTAGGAAGTAGGAAGTAGAAAGTAGGAAATTTGCTGTTCAGTCGGGGCGTACGTATTATCTCCTACTTCCTACTTAAAATTTCCTATTTTCAGTTGCGCCTGCACTGCGGCGAGCAAGGTGTGCTCCTCGCCGGGGGCGAGGGTGAAGCCGGCGTCGCGCCAGAGCGTCGCCGGTTCCACGCAGAGGAACTTCTTCCAATCATCCTCGGCCTGGTCGGCGAGGCCCGCGCCCGGGCCGGGATTCCACACGACGAGTTTCCTGTTGCCCGACGAAACGAGCGCGATCGCGCGGTCGAGGACGGGATCCAGCAACGCGAACTCGTGCTTCGGCCTCTCTGGCAGCGTAATCACGTGGTCGGAGGCTTCCTTCGCCTGGAAGTCCCCGGCGAAGACACCCTCTGACATGTCGCGCGCGTCGACGAACGAAAGCGCATCGACGCCGCGCAGCGTCGCCTGTTCGCGGTCGCCCACGAGGAAATACGGATGGAAACCCTCCGTGAGCACGAACGGCGCCTCGCCGGTGTTTTTCGTCTTGAGCGAGAGATTGAGTTTCATCGAAACGGAAACCTTCAACTCAAGATCGAAATCATACGGCCACATCGCACGCGTATCCGGCGACGACTTGAGGCCGAGCGTAATCTCCGTCATTTCGTCGGAGTAAGTCGTACCGCGAACCGAAAAGAGACTGATGCGAGCGAAGCCGTGCGGCTTCGTCCCGGGCTCGCCGGATTTGCCGAACCACGGCCAGCACACGGGACAGCCCGCATGGACGCTTTCGCCGCGATTGTAGTCGCGCTTCGCCGGACGGAACAGCACTTCGCTCTGCCCCGTGGGCCTGTAGGAAAGGATGTTGCCGCCGAGAAGAGCGACTTCCGCGACGCCATACTTGTTCGCGAGCGCCACTTGCGGATACCCGCAATGCCCAGTGCGGAACACAATCCGCCCCGGCGCGCCAAAACGCCTGTTCAGTTCGTCGATATTCATGCCCGATATTATACCATATTCGCCTGAGAGTTGAAAAGTTGAAAGGTTGAAAAGTTGAAAGGTTGAAAGGTTGAAAGGTTGAAAAGTTGAAAAGTTGAAAGGACTGGCGGGACAGAAGGGACGGGTGGCCGCCAGTCTCGCCAGTCTCGCCAGTCCTTTCAACTTTTCAACTTTTCAACCTTTCAACTTTTCCTCCACGTCGCGCCAGCGGTAGTAGGGGCCGGAGAGCGGGGTCAAGCCTTTGATGCGCATTTCGCGCTCGTTGTAAAGCGCCTTGACGAGAATTTCGCCGTTCGCGTCGCGGTAGAATACGAGCTGGAGGTTGGAGGCCATGCACATCCACTTCCAGGCGGGGCAGAGGCGGCTCGATTCGACGAACGGCACTCTCTCGCCCGGGCCCTCGAGACCGAGGCAGCCCGCGAGCGGCCAAAGTCCGCTGTCGTGGCCGAAGCGCAGATCGGCGGCGATACGCGAATCGGCGATCGCCTCGTCGGCGCGCTCTACGAAATCCTGCGCGAGTGCACGTGTGCCGGCGAGCGCCGTGTCGCCAAACTCCACCGAGCATCCCATTCCCGCGTAGTGCCTTGCTTCGAGCACGCGCGAAAGCGCGGCGATTTCCTGTTGCGTGAAATAGCGGTAGATGTCAAGACCGCCGAGTTCGGTGCGCAGGCACTGGCAATCCGAAGCGACGGTGAAAAGATCGCGTGCGAACTGGAGCGCATCGCACCCGGCGTCGCCGGAGCGGAAGATTCTCTTCACAAGCGGCACCGGGTCGATCGTCGCGCGCGCGAACGCATCCACGGCCGCATTGATCGCAACTTCGCTTCCGTCTCCTGCGCGGGCCCAGTGCGGTCCGTTGGCGAGGCGCTGGAATCTTTCGCCCGTTATGAAATCGAAGTCGAGGCGCGGCGCCGCATCCTTGAGCGCCATCGTAAAATTCGTCTGGCTCAAGAGAACGCGATGGTATACGCCGCTCTGGCACCGGACGCGCCGCTCGCCTTTGAAGACCTCCGGGAAACGCGAGGCCATTCTTCGCGCGAGCTGGCGCTGCTCGGCGGCGCCGCGCTCGGAGATCTGGCCGATCATGCCCTCGTGCGCGTCGTCGATTTTGCAGACGTCCCCCAAGAGCGCCACGCCCTCGTCAGTCAGATTGTCGTTTTTCGCCGCGGCCATGAGCGCGTCGAGGGTGTTCGATACGAACGAATCCGTAAGCCGCCGCGACCCGTGGCGGCCGTAGTGCGCGATGTAGAACGGCGCGAAGCCTTCGGGCGCGGGAGTGTCGACTACCGGGTTGAACTCGTAGGAATGGTATACGGAAGCCGTGCGTTCGACTTCGAGCGACGGGGGCGGAGCGTCGAACGCGATGGCGAAATTGACGGCATTGGCGCGCCGGCGTTCGTCCGCGTGGCGGTTGAGCATCCAAGGCTTGCCGCGCTTCGCGTCCCAGACGACGAGAGAAGTCGAGCCACCGCCATCCATGTTCACGGCGTCGCTCGCGCCCTCAAGCCGCATGAGCGCGCGCAAGTCGGCCATGTCCGCACCAAGGCTGTAGCCAGCCTGGCGTCCGTCGACGGCGGCGATAACAAGCGTGCGCTTGTCGGGCGTGAGGCCGAGCGCGAGGCGAGGCTCCGGACCTTCGACCTCCGGGCGGTTCACGGCGACGGCATCGACGCCGTTCGTGAGAATCAAGTCGTACGCCGCGGCGGCGAAGGCGACTTCGTCAAGACCGCCCGCCGGCGGCGCGGCGAGGATGTCGGCGGTGCCGTCCTTGCGGACGATGAAGAGCGGGTGCGAATCCGGCCGGGAGACCTCGACGCCGTCCGAGACGCACCAGCCGAGAGGATCGCCATCTTTGCAACCCGGCGGCGCGGGGAACGGCTCCCACGGCGTCGTGTTGAACGCGAGCTCGATATTCCGCCCTTCCGCGCGCTTGCGCACCATGAAATCGCTCGTTGTCTCAAGTGCCGTCTCGGCAAAGCAAGTCATGTTCGTCGCTTCGACGATCGGCCGCCCCCAGTCCGGTGCGCGTTCCGTGGCGACGAACCCAAGTCCCGGCGTATCGAGATTCACCCGCGCCACATACGCCTTCATCGTTCGCGGATACGAAAACCCATACGCACGGAGGACGACGCCCTCGCGCAGCGCGACGGGTTCCTCCCACATCAACTCGCGCCAATCTCCCGCATTGGCGCACAAAGCCGTCAACGCCGCGACGGCAAGGAATTTCGTCTTGTATTTCATTTTCTGTTCACTAGCTCAATGGTTTCACGTTTTAGAGCGGTAAAAGGCGCGTTGCCGGCAAGCGCCGCCGCGCGGTCGAATTTCGCCGCCAGCGCGGCACGTTCGCCGGCGAAGAGCCCTTGCTCATCGAGTATGCGGATTTTCTCCGCGGCTACGATGCCGTTCCTGAGTTCAAGGAACCTGAGAGACGGCGAGCCATCGGGATAGACGAGGTATGTATCGCCCGCTTTCCATCCGTTGCCGATTCCCGTGTAGGAGGCGTCGTGCATCGGGTCCCCGGGCCACGAATTCCACGCCCAGCGCAAGAAGCCGTCAAGCCCCGCCATCGCAGGATAGACGCCGAGCCAGAACGCTTCTTCGAGTTCGTTGTGGCACAACGTGTTTGGATGGTCCGGCGAACAGCAGACGTAGAAAGTCGTCACCATGCCTTGCGCGCGGCGTTCTGCGGCCTCGGCGATAAGTTTGTCCGTCAAATAGTAGAGGCCAAAGCAGGCGTGGTAGATGGGGATGCCGTCGAACTGCGACGGTGCGCGATTGCCCGCGAGGGCGAGCTTGAGGCCGGGCGCCTTCTCGGCTATGAGAGAAGCGATGTTGCGGACATCCTCGGGACTGCGCTCGTCGATGCTCACGACGGCATCCTCGAACCAGCCCTTCTCCTTCAAGTGCGCCGCGAACGAAGAAAGGAACTCGCCCCAATATTCCCGGAACTCCGGAGTGCCGGGAATCGCCTTCACTTTGCGCGCTCTTCCATTCTCGTCTTCCCACGAGACCATGTATCCCCACGGACACATCGTGTAGCACGAAATCACCGGCCCCAGCCCGCAGCTGCGGCCGAAGGCGACGTATTCATCGAAGGTGGAATAATCGAACGCCCATGTGCCGTCGCGCTTTTTGACGCGGCGTATCATCGTGCCATACGGGTCGTAGCACTGGTTGTCCCAGGGCTTGTCGAGAAGCGTGACGGTGAGAGTTTTGCCGCCCGCCTGCGCGAGCATTTCCCACAGCGGGCGCATGGCCGCGTAATGCTCCTTCGAGAACGGCGCCACGCCGCAATACCGCGCGACGGCCCACGGATGCTGCCAAAGGTCGAGAAAGTATTTCCATTCCCGCGGCGGCGGCAGAACGCGGTCGACGACGGTGATTTTGAGGTCGCCAGCCCAATAGACGCCCGGCTTTGCATCGGCCGGAGCGCAAACCGAGAGGACCTTCACGCCAGGCTCGTCCGCGCCCCATTCGACCCTGTCGGCCATCGTCTGGTAGTGCGTGCCGAACGGCCTCGTCAGATAGCGGATTTCGCGGGCGACGCCAGTTTTGACGTCGAAGCCGTCCGGCGCCTCGCCGATGCGCGCATAGTCGTGCAAAATCTTCGTCGCCGTCTCGCCGCGCCAAAGCGTGATGTTCACAGTGCGCCCCGCGCTTGCGAGAGCGAGCATGGCCGCGCAAGCGGCGGCAAACGCCCTTTTCATTTTTCTTTTTCCTTTCCTTCCATCCACTTGGCGGTATCGGTTTCGCCGCTGTCGGCATTCGCGCCGCGTATCGCCGCGACGAGCGCGGGATCGGCAAAATACAGCTGCATCGCAACGGGCAGGACATTGCCGCCGTCGCGCGTTATCTCGAGTTGGACGTCATTCGCGGCGACAGGCTTTACGAGGAGCCGTATGCGCCGCGCTCCTATCGCCTCGCCGGAAAGGATTTCGCGGCCGCCGGCGAGGATTCGCCAACCATCCACCTGTTCGCCGTTGGCGAGATCCTCGCGTAGCACGACGACGTTGAACGGCTCGCCCTCCGCCGCCTCTTTGGCGAACAGCGCATCGCGCATCGCTTTGAAACCGCGCAGCGAGCGGACGTCCTCCGCGTCGAGCGTCCCGTCCTTGCGCGGCGCGATGCCGATGTTCATCGTGCCGCCGTTGCCGACCGTGCCGCAATAGATTTTCGCGAGATACGCCGCATTCTTCACAGTGCCGCGGTCTCTCTCGTGGTAGAACCAACTCTTGCGCAGGGGGAAATCCGCCTCGCAGACGCGGAAGAATTCTCCGTCCGCCTTGCCTTTATTCTTATAGCGGGGGTATTCGGGATTGAGGAACTTGCGGTTTTCAAGTCCCCCGCAGGCGACCACCGTCGCGCGCGAATCGGGCGCAAGCATCCCGCGCTCGTTGCCCGGATAGCGGAAGTCGGAAGCATCGTCCTCGGCGAATATCGTCACGCCCGGCTGAAGTTCGCGGATCATGGCGAAGAGTTCGCCGAAGCGGTAGTAGTCGCGGCCGATGGTGCGCGTTTCCTTGGCGCCGCCGTAGAAGCCGCCGCCGCCGTTCGCGCCGTCGAACCACGCCTCGAAAATTTCGCCGTAGTCGCCGCACGCGAGTTCGCGCAACTGCTCGTGGTAGATTTCGACGTAGCGCTCCGTCCCATAGTCCGCATTGTTCCTGTCCCAAGGCGAAACGTATACGCCGAACTTCAATCCGGCCTCGCGACAGGCCTCGGCCATCTCGCGCACTAGGTCGCCCTTGCCGCCGCGGAACGGCGACTTCGATATATTATAAGGCGTCGTCTTCGTCGGCCAGAGACAGAAGCCGTCGTGATGCTTGGCTACGAGCACGATGCCGCCAGCCTTGCATTCCGACGCGATGCGGGCAGCGTCGAACTTATCTGGATTGAACAACGCCGGATCTTCGTCGCCGTATCCCCATTCCTTGTCCGTATAGGTATTGAGGCCGAAGTGCATTATCGCAATGACATCAGGACCTTCGGCAAGCCTCGCGGCGAGCGCCTCGCGCGGCACCGGCCGCTCCGCACCCGCGATGCCAAAGTGGACGGCGAAAAGCAAAACAGCGACCAGGAGTTTCAGCATGCGACTTTTCATTTTTCAATTTACGTTTTGAGATTTGCGCTCTCAGCATCCCTTTTTAACACAGAGGCACAGAGGCACAGAGAAAAAGTTGAAAAGTTGAAAGGTTGAAAAGTTGAAAAGTTGAAAGGTCGAAAAATTCTCTGTGTCCCTCTGTGCCTCTGTGTTAAAAAGGAAGGCTTGAAATAAATCGTAAATCTCAAATCGTAAATCGAAAAATCGAAAATCTCTCTTGGCCGTCGGGCCGGACATCCACAACTGCATGCACACCATTATAGCATTCACGCGCGACGGCGTCAAGCCACGGCTCCCTCTGGAGTTTACCCATTTTTCGATGCCACTCGATGTTTGTCGTGGCCTCGCGCGTTTTTTTGTAAAAAAAAGAGTAGCTCCTTTCCTCTGATTTTCGGTATAATACCGACAGCAAAACACAACCAGCAAAAGGAGCTACACCGTGAATGATACTATAATCGCCGCAAAAGCGAAAGAGCAATTCGACATTTTTTTGCAATGGCATGCAATAGATTTTTATCGCAGAGTCGCA
>DFGB01000044.1:0-29024 GCA_002371135.1 Verrucomicrobia bacterium UBA3761
TAAAAATCTATTGCATGCCATTGTACAAAAACAGTGTCTTCAATGGTTTCGGTTTCGCGGGCGATTGCCATCAAGAGAATGTCAGCTCGGCGTTTTCTCCGGCTTTGCGGCCGATGTCGTAGACGCGCTGCATGACGGCCGGGTCGTGGCAGACGCGCGAGATTTGCAGAGGCTCGTCCGGCGCAATAAGGACGGCCTTGCCTGCCGCGACGCGCCCATCGATGTATTCAAGCGTTTTGTTGTACCAGACATGTCGGCTTTTCAGCGCTTCGTAAATGGCGGGATAACGTTGCAGCAGCGGCTTTAGAAAACACATTCGCCTTTTCGGGAACTTGCGGTATCCACGCGGGCGCGTCGTTACAACGACATTGCGTTCATAGCCAAGCGACTCGAAGTAGCGGAGCGGAATGCCGTCTGAAAGCCCGCCGTCGAGATAAAGCCCGCCGTCAATCGCCACAGGACGCGAGACGAGCGGCATAGACGCCGAGGCGCGTATCCAATCGAAAGCACGCTCGTCAGCCTTGTCGAGGCGCTTGTACACGCTCTTGCCTGTCGCGCAGTCTGTCGCGACGATGTGGAACTCCATGGGATTTGCCTCAAACGCCTTTGCGTCAAAGACGTCGAGTTCCATCGGGAGCGTCCGATAGCAGAACTCCGCCCCGAAGAGGTCGCCCGTTGTCAGGAGGGATTTCCACGAGCAGTAGCGCGGGTCGCGGGCGTAGCGCTTGTTGTAGCGGATGACGCGGCCTATCTGCCCGCTCTTGTAGTTGCAGCCGAAGCACGCGCCGGCCGATACGCCGACAAGCCCGTCGAACTTGACGCCGCGCTCCATGAGAACATCGAGAACGCCCGCCGTGAACAGCCCGCGCATCGCCCCGCCTTCAAGCACAATACCGGTTTTCATAATGTCTACATCTCCGTAAGGGACTGTAAAAGAATAACTCAGGCAAGTCCAAAACCGCATCAATGTTTAACACAGAGGCACTCAAGTTGCACAGAGTATATTGTCATTTTTCATGATTATTGTGCCGGCCAAAGTTTTCGTCAGTATTTTTATCTCAGAGACCCGAGAGGCCCGAGAGCAAGAAAAGACCGCCTGAACTTTACGTTCTCCCAAGTCTCTGCGATAAATAGTGAACTTATTATGCCCACCACAATAAAATCCACCGTCGGTTCCTTTTGAAGGCGCGATCAGAATTGAATGCTTAATCGCAGGCCTCTCGGGGTGCCACAGAGCGCAGTTTGAGCGTAATCTCCATTGTTTGCCTTTTCAGGCGTTCAATCCCGCTTCGTATGCTTCGCGCATCGCGGGGAGAGAGCGGATTTCGCCTTTTTCGTAAGCGCCAGTGCCGTAGATGACGCCGCGCTCGATGCTGCCTTCCATGCAGTCGCGCATGAAGCCTCGCAACCCCTCAAGTGTCGCGTTCATCATTTCACGATTCGTGTCTGCGGCGGTGATTACGAGCCAGAACTCCGTGCCATTGAATCGCCCGAACTCGTTCCAGCGAGACACGGTGCGGTCGATGAGCGCCTTCAATTGTGCATCCATCGAATAGAAATAGACCGGGGTGGCGAGGACGATTGAATCCACTGAAAGCATCTTCTCGATTATTGCGTTCGCGTCGTCCTTTTTGCAGCACTTGCCAAGCTTCGTGCAGACGTAGCAGCCGGTGCAGTAGCCGACGTCCTTCTCTGCGAGGCGGATTTTCTCGACTTCATGTCCCGCCTCTATTGCGCCCCTGGCGAACTCGTCGCACAGGATGTCGCTGTTGCCGTTCTTCCTCGGCGATGCCGAGATGATCAATATTTTCTTGCCCATGATTTTGTCTCCTTTTGGAGCTTTTGGATGGCTTTTGCCGGAACTCCGGCGCCGAGCGTGCGCGGCGGCAAGTCTTTTGCAACCACCTAACCCGCGCCGGCTATTCCTCCGTCACCGATTGCCGCGCCGGAACAAATCTTCATTTCAGATTCTTCTTGTAGAATGCCGCGATGCGGTCGAATGGAATCGCGTTCTTGCCCCCTCCGTCGTAGAGGTCGCAATGGCTCGCGTCGGGGACGATGACGAGTTCCTTGTTGTCGCCCGAGAGCTTCTTGAACGCCGTCTCTCCGAAGTAGCGGCTGTGTGCCTTTTCGCCGTGCATTACCATGACTGCGCTTTCTATTTCGTTAGCGTAGGCGAGCAGTTTCGCATTGAGGAACGAAAGCGCACTCGTCTTGTTCCAACCGCCGTTCGAGTTGAGAGAACGCGGATGGTAGCCGCGCGGGGTCTTGTAGTAGGCGTGGTAGTCCTTGAAGAACTGTGGCGCGTCGTCCGGTAAAACATCGGGAACACCGCCCGCGAGCTCCGCCCTTCCGGTCGCAAAGTCGGCATTGCGCTGGGTGTTCAGCTGGACGCGCTTCTCCCTGCGCTTATCGGCGGAATCTTCCGCGTCGAAGTATCCGTTTGCCGTGACGCGTGTCATGTCATACATCGTGGAGGCGAGCGTCGCCTTGACGCGCGTGTCGATTGCCGCCGCGTTGATGGCAAGCCCACCCCAGCCGCAGATGCCGCATATGCCGATCTTCCCGGAGTCGACGTCGTCTCGACTGACAAGGTAATCCACTGCCGCCTGGAAATCCTCGGTATTGATATCCGGCGAAGCGACATAGCGCGGCTCGCCGGACGATTCGCCCGTGTAGGACGGGTCGAACGCGATAGCGAGGAATCCGTACTCGGCGAGAGTCTGGGCATAGAGACCGCTCGCCTGCTCTTTCACCGCGCCGAACGGACCTGACACGGCAATCGCCGCGAGCCGCCCCGTCGCGCATTTAGGCTTGTATACATCCGCTGCAAGCGTGATGCCAAAGCGGTTCTTGAATGTGGCTCTCGAGTGTTCGACCTTTTCCGACTTCGGGAACGTCTTGTCCCATTCCTGATCCAGAGGGAGGGCTGTGCCTGTCGTGGCCGATGCGATTGCTGTTGTCATGATTATTGCTCCTATGATGAGTTTGTTCATTTTGTCGCTCCTGGAGGTTGGTTTTGCTTCTTGTAAATTTGGTTCACGCCGTGAGCCGAATTTCCTCCTGGCAGTCGAACTCGCAGAGTTTGGCGGCCAGGGGCATTCCCATCGGCTACCTCGCAAGTTTCCAGCAGAGCCAGGCGGAGAGGGTCTTCGAGTCGAAGATTGTGCCGTTGCGAATGCCGTCCTCGACTTCCGATTCCGATAGGGCTACGGGATGCACATTCTCGTCCGGGTCCTGGGCTTGGGCATGGGCCGATTCTGAAAGTTCCGCGAAATAGAGATGGATGCGCTCCTCGCAGTATCCGGGTGTGCAGATGATGGTTGTGAGGAACTTGATACTCGTCACATCGTATCCCGTCTCTTCGGCGGTTTCGCGTTTCGCGCCTTCGATCGGGTCCTCTCCCTGTTCAAGTCCTCCGGCGATAACTTCGACGAGCGCCTCTTCCGCCGCCTTGCGGTACTGCTTGACGAATACAAACTTCCCGTCTGGACGGCGGGCGAGAATCGCGACGGCGTTGCCATGACGGATTACCTCGCGTTTCGCCTTGCGTCCATCGGGCAATTCTATGTCGAGAAGATCGACGCTGATAATCTTCCCCGTGTACTTGCGCTCTGTCGCAAGCGTCTTTTCCGTCAGGTCTGTCATTTCGTAAATCTCCATCCGAAGTCGTTATGGTAGATCATGTTGCGGGTCATGCCTCCATCGATGCAGATGTTCTCGCCCGTGATGAAACCCGCTTTGTCCGAGGCGAGGTATAGAACCATGTTTGCGATGTCCATAGGAATCCCGACGCGCCCCGAGAAATGTTGCGAGGCGTCCGGACCAGCGTAGGTTTTCCCTGTCGTGTCTATCCAGCCGGGCGAGATTGAGTTTACGCGAACGCGTCCGGCGAGGCTGGCGGCAAGCGCGTGCGTGAGTGCGGCGATGCCGCCCTTGGCGGCTGTGTAGCTCTCCGTCTGCGGCTGGCTCATCCTGTCGCGGGAGGACGAGATGTTGACGATGGACGCACCTTCGGCGAAGTTGTCCTTGAAGAGTTTTGCAAGGTAGAATGGCGCGACTACGCCGACGGCTTGCGCGTATGCGAACTCTTCGTATGTGCATTCGTCGATGCCCTTGAAGAGAGGCATTGCGTTGTTGACGAGAACATCGACCTTGCCGCTCTTCGCGATGACGTCAGCCGAGAATCGTTCCAGTGTTGCCTTGTCGGCAAGGTCGCCCACGAACCAAGGTCCATCCTGCTTGTCGATGATATGGACGGTTGCACCCTCGTGGCGGAAGCACTCGGCGATGCATTTGCCGATGCCTTGCGCTCCACCCGTCACGACGACAACTTTGTCTCTGAACTGCATATTCATGCCCTCAAAACAACCTTCGCGGCAATATTTCACTTCCAGCGACTGTTGCAGAAGTGCAAGCTTCAGCAGATCGTAGCGTTGTTTCTTCTCCGCCTTGGCGAAGTGCGTCTCGCGCTTCTGCGGGAAGTTCAGCGTGTATTCGAGCGGATGGTCGAACTGCTCGCTCGTAAGGTCGAACACGGCATCTCCCACCACATTGAAACAATGGTAGTTGCCGTCGCCGAGCGGCACGCCATATACTTCGCCCCCGAAGATATCCTGTACGAGAAATGCCGTAATGGAGCATTGCCCGCAGGTTGGATTGGACTCGCTCCATTTCTCCTGCATACGCGGTGCGCACGTCTCCCGCCGCCAGCAGCCAAGCAGCAACCGGTAGAGACCGTCGAGCGAACCAACGAAAGCATACTCGCCGTTCGCCGGCTTCAAGTCGGAATGTTCGCTTCCATAGAACATGTCACGTCAACCTTTCTTTCATAGGTCGATTCTGATTTTCTCAGCAATTCGTCATAGACTCGTTTGTCATATCCAGAGAAGCAGCAGAACACGACGTCGATGCATCTATGCGATTTGAGGAAGTTTCGTGTTTCTTGGATGGCAATCTTGGCGGCGTCTTCGATCGGGTAGCCGTAAACGCCTGTCGAGATACAGGGGAACGCAACGGACTTGCAGCCGTTCTCTGCGGCGAGTGCGAGCGAATTGCGATAGCAGTTCGCCAACTTCTCCGGCTCGCCGTGTTGTCCGTCGCGGAACACCGGTCCGACCGTGTGTATGACAAACTTGGCCGGAAGTCTGAAGCCCGGCGTTATTCTTGCCTCGCCAGTCGGGCACCTCACGCCCGGACGCACTTCTGGAACCTTGAGACAGGCGTTGAACAACTCCTTGCCCGCCGCGCGGTGTATTGCGCCGTCAACTCCGCCACCACCAAGCATGACCTGATTGGCCGCATTTACGATGGCATCGACCTCAAGCATCGTGATGTCGCTTTGAACAATCGTTATCACGCATGATCCTCCACAAGTTCAAATCGCTTCATGGTTTTTCCATCACGCTCGACGGTCCCGAAGAACATCTTTGCAGGACGAACCCACAGGCCGCGTTCGCCATACAAAGCACGGTAGACGACTATCTCCTCAAGCGTCTCTGAGTTCTTTGCGAATCCCTCAAGACGATAGAGATTGCCTTTGAAATGCCGGAATGTCCGCCCGACCAGTTCTGTTTGAATTTCTGGCATGTTTCCCATTTGCGCAACGCGCTATATTATATCAAAATCCAATCGTTCGGGATAGATGGCAGCTTTGCCATGCCTTTTCACCGCATCGCCGGCAAATCACAGGACGACAGAAATACACATTGTCATGCAATAAAAATCTCCCTGTGAGGCCCGAGAGGTCGGAGAAGGACGATGAAGTAGAAACATGATAGTGAAAATACGGTTATCGCCTCACGAAGTTGGTGAGTGCTTCTTCTTTTGCGGTTGGCGGCAGAATGCCAGCTTCGCGCCCGGCCTTGAGGCACTTCATCACATACACCATGTTGCGTGCGAGATTCCGAAGCGTCTGGACGCCTTCGCCATCCTCCGGCACGTCGTCCTTCGTCATCGCGTGAAACTCGTTCCAGTAGGTGCTGCCGATATTGAACATCTGCGAGATGCCGAAGTATTTGTTGAGAACGTCGTATGATGCGCTCGTACCCGCGCGACGTGCGACGACAACAGCCGCTCCAGGCTTGTGGCGCAGATTCTCGTATCCGTTGGCAAGGCGGCTGGAGAAGAAAAGTCTGTCGAGAAAACTCAGGATTCGCCCCGATGGATGTGCGTAATAGACGGGAGTTCCGAAAACGAAGCCGTCTGCAGTCTTTGCTTTCTCCGCAAACTCGTTGACGCCATCATTTGCGAAGACGCACCGTTTCATTTCGGCGCACTTGCCGCACGCGATGCAGTCTGCTATCGGCTTGCCGCCGACGGTGACGATTTCCGATTCCACGCCCTCGCCGGCGAACGCTTCGGCCATGATCTCAAGCCCGGCGTTCGTCGAACCATCGGGATTGAAACTTCCATTGCGCATCAGCACTTTCATTGTTTATCTTTCCTTGATTGTTTGGTTATTTTATCTCACGCCGAGGGGTGGAGATGCGGAGGTTCTGTAATGCGACACAACTCCGCGTCTCCGCCCCTCCGCGTGAGACAGATTTCGCGGTGTACTACTTTGAGTTTACTCAACATCAAGAGCGGAAGCGCAAATAATGTAATGGATCACAGAACGGCGTGGTACAGAAACTCCTGCGATTGACAAAGAGTCTCCTTCTTACGCCTACCACTTGACCGGCTCGGGTAGAATCGTGCCATCGGCAGGAGTGACGCTGCCTGGCGTTGCGGCCTTGTATTGGACGCAGAGCATCGTGAGCGGCGTCGATCCGGTGTTGCGGACGGCGCGCTTGCCTGCGGGAGCGACGCGCACGACCGAACCCTCTTTTACAGGAATGTTCGTCCCATCGACCTGATACTCGCCCTCGCCCGAAAGGAAGAAGTAAAGTTCTTCGTGCTCCTTGTGGGTGTGGTAGAACCCGCCCTCCGTTCCTGGCGCGAAAACCTGCAGAGAGAAGTCCGCGCCTCCGGCCTTGACCGCCGTGCCGCCGAACACCTTGCCGGGAATCTTCACATCGGGGCCGAGTTCAAGAACGTAATCCTTGATTTCTGCAAGCGGGCCGATGTCGATCGCAGTCGCATTGGCGATATCCGCCGTTGTCTTTATTTCTTTCATTGTCTTGTTCCTTTCTTGTTTGGTTATTCTTGGTTATTTTATCTCACGCGGAGGGGCGGAGATGCGGAGATTTTGCTCGGATGGACGCGGCCCTGAATAGTCTCTCACAATCCGCAAATAGCCGTCTTTCAGCTTTTCCATGCCAAAGTTAACCAAGACGCCGACATGAAGTCCCGTCACAGTCAAATACGTCTTGACTTGTTTGGCAAATACAGGATGCATTTGCTCGGTTGACTTAAGTTCGACAATCACCATTCCGTCAACAAGCATATCCAATCTGAAAGCGGTATCTAGCAATGCCCCCTCATATTCAAGTGAAATGGGCTTTTGCCGTTCCACCTTATGTCCTCTCCGCTTCAGTTCCTCCGCAAGTAAGACCTCATACACGGACTCCAGCATTCCAGGGCCGAATTGTCTATGAATCTTGATTGATGAATCAAGAATATCCTGCGTTATCTCATTCTCAGTCATAAGACGCACCTCCGCATCTCCGCACCTCCGCGTGAGATTAAACTGACAACATGAACGAACAGTATAGAGACGACTTCTCCGCATCTCCGCACCTCCGCGTGAGATTAAACCCTACATGACAGACATCAGAACGCGCCTGTCTTTATATGTGGGACGTAGGGCGCTTCTAGCGCTGCGATTTCCTCGGGACCAAGCTGGATGTCGAGCGCGGAAACGGCTTCCTCGATATGCTTCTCGCTCGTCGAGCCGACGATGGGCGCGGTGATTCCAGGCTTCGACAGCATCCATGCAAGAGCCTCCTGTGCCATTGTGCGTCCGTGGGCGGCGGCGATCTTTTCCAGATTATCCACCACTACCTTGTCAAGCGCATCCGTCGCGCCCCAGACCATCGGCGATACCTCGTCAATTGCGTTGCGGGTCGTCTTCGTCCCCCACGGATGGGCGCAGCGGCCTCCGGCGAGCGGACTCCACGGCACGACTGCCATCTTGCGGTCGCGGCAGAGAGGAAGTATCTCGCGCTCCTCCTCGCGGTAGATGAGGTTGTACTGCGGCTGGAGTGAGACGAACTTCGTCCAGCCGTTTCTCTCGGCGATCTGCTGCATGCGTTCGAGCTGCCATGCGAAGATGGTGGACGCGCCGATGTAGCGCGCCTTGCCGCTCTTCACGACATCGTGGAGGGCTTCCATGATTTCCTCCATCGGCGTGTTCGCGTCGAGGCGGTGGATCTGGTAGAGATCGACATAGTCCATGTCGAGGCGTTTCAAGGAGTGGTCGATTTCCGCCATGATATTCTTGCGCGAGGAACCGCCGCCGTTAGGGCGGCCGGGGCGCATGTCGAAATGCACTTTCGTGGCGACGACGATCTCGTCGCGGTCGAGCCCGAAGTCGCGCACGAGCCGCCCGGTGATATCCTCGCTCGAACCCATCTGATAGACGTTCGCTGTGTCGAAGTAGTTGATGCCGAGATCGATGGCCTTCTTAAAGAGGGGCTTCGCATCCTCGTAGTCTTTCGCCCACGGGAAAACTCCGTTCTCCTTGCCGGGCTTGCCAAAGCTCATCATGCCAAGGCAGATGCGCGAGACGTCCATCCCCGTATTGCCGAATTTCACGTATTGCATCTCTTGTTTCCTTCTAGATTCTCAAAATTCAACCCATCGTCCGGTCTCGCGGCGGCGGCGTTCGGACTTGGTATTGATGGTGTCGCCGGATTTCAGGCCTTCGCGTTCGGCCGCATATTCAGTCCGCTTGCTCATTTTCGCGCAATAGTCCCTGTCTATCTTTGATTTCGTGTCGCGGATATTATACCATTTGGAGTAGACTTCATGTCAAGGACGAAGTTTATGTTTGCAGGGCAACAGCATTTACTTTTGACTTGACCGATTTTAACGCAAAGTTCGCTTGCCTTGCGTTAAAATCGGTCAAGTCAAAAGTAAATGCTGTTGCCCTTGCCGTGTCCGCCACTTGATAATACAGGCGGGAATATGGTAAAATATTCCTCGTTGCTAAATATATAGTCTCTGTGCAAAACAATGCGTTTGCGATAGGACGCCCCATAGGGTCTGGCGTGAATATATGCATACTTCACGGAGCGTGAGCATTATGAAAAGCAAAGATTGTACCGTCCTCGTTTGTTCCTGCGCTAAGTATGCCGATGTCCTCGGTCCGTTTGCGGCGCTCTGGGCGAAATTCTGGCCTGATTGCCCGTTTGAAACGGTGCTTGCAACGGACGCGGGATGCGGCATAGCCGGATTCGATCGCACTATCGTTTGCGGCGAAAGAACGAGCTGGCCTGCCCGCCTGACAATGGCGCTGGATAAAATTTCGACTCCGTATGTGATTATGCTCTGCGACGACTATTTTCTGGAAAGCAAAGTCGATACGCAACTGATATTGTTTCGGCTTGAGCAGGCGAAACGGCTTGACGCCGCAAATTTGCGGCTCATCCCCAATCCTAAACCCGGCATCTCCAATTCCAAGCCCGCAAACGAAGGTTTGCTTGAGTATGCAAAGAACAATGCGTACTGCATCGCTACCCAGACTGGTATCTGGAATCGCGAATTTCTCAAGAAGCTCGCAACGGGAAAATCGAGCATATGGGAATTCGAGCGACGTGGCAGTTTTGAAGTCGGCGACGAACAGCGACCGCTGCTTGTCGTGCCGCAAAAGGAGTTTCCCTTTGTCGATGCAGTCCACAAAGGGTATTGGGAGAAGTTCGGCCTTGCCGTCTGCCGCGACAATGGAATCGCAGTGGATCTTTCAAAGCGCACGCTGCCGCCGTTCACAGTGCGGCTGGTTGAAGGGTTCAAAGGGTTGATTTTCGCTGTTTTCCCATGGAATGCAATCGTCAGTGTCCAGAATGCGCTTGGCATCGGCGCCAAAGAGAAGAAATGATGCGTTCCGGTAAAAGGAGCATGATGAACCTGCGCACGTGGCAATTGAATCGACTGAAAGAGCTGGCGGACGCGCGCTTCGAAACTTCGCGGCACGTTGGTGAAGTCACCATCGTCGTGTATACATTCCCGCCAAAAGGGCGCGAGGATGAAATGTTCCAGTGGATCAAGTGCTCTATTTTGCACACTTGGGCGCTCCTCGGCAAAATGAAAACCGTGATTGTCGCCCACGCCGCCTTCCCCGCCGTCCGCGATTTTGCCGTCCGGCACAAGGAGAATATAGACCTCCAAATCGCGCCCGGGCTGGTGCCGGGAAACATCAAAACAATGTCGCTCGACTGCATTAAAAACCTGCATGCGAGATTTGAAACGCCATATTGCCTCATAATACAGGACGACGGTTTCCCGCTGCGCGGCAACCTTGGCGATTTCCTCGGCAAATACGACTACCTCGGCGCGCCGATTATCTCCGACGGCTGGAAAAGAAAACTTGCGTACGCCATCGGGATGGGAAGCTTCAACGGCGGTTTCTCGCTACGGTCGAAGCGGTTTTGCGAATATGCGGCCAGCAAATGGCGTTCGCTCTTCACGAAAATCTATTCACTAGAGTCTATCCCTGGCGAGGATTACTATTATACTACAATCTTGAAAACCCTGCCGTCGACCTGGTTGCATTTCCGCTATCCATCGGAAAAAACCGCCGCCGCCTTTGCGCTGGACGGATTGAGCGGCTATCATACAATCCCGCCGGACGCGAAACCGTTTGGTTTCCACGGTGCATATGCATTCGAGCGTCTCTATGTCGATTGAAGATACGGTCACCGTTCTTGCATACCACTTCTGGAAGAGAGAAGGGTATGCGGCGGCATTCGCCAAGATAGCCCGCGCTTTCGAAGAAACGTGGAAACACTGCGGCAAACTCAAATCCGTTCTCGTTGTCAACGAACGGGCGCTTTGCGTCGAAGAGTTCGCCCGCGAAAACCCGAATCTCGAAGTCCAGGTGGAGCCGTCGCTCGTCCCGGGCAGGATATTTTCCATGAGCGCCGACATGAACGGCAAGCTGCATACGCGCTTTTCGACTCCCTGCGTGCTCGTGATCCAGAACGACGGCTACCCGCTGCGGCCGGGACTCGAGGAATTCGTCGGCAAGTATGATTTTATAGGCGCCCCTTACATAGGACTTGAGTGGTGGAAGCAGCTCGTCTCGCGATTGACGAACTACCGTGTACAGAACGGCGGCTTTTCTCTTCGCTCGCACGCCATATGCGAAGCGGCGGCGGGATTCTGGAACGCGAAGTACCACGCCTTGGGCGATTGCGTCGCGGCGTCGGAGGACATCTTCTACACGGGGACGCTCGTGCGCAAGGAGCGCTCGTACCGCCGCCGCTTCCGTTTCGCGACCGGCAAGGAATCTCTCGCGTTTTCATGGGACGCGCTCGTGCCAATCTCCATGCCCGCGCAGCGGCCATTCGGCTTCCACGGTTTCAAGTCGCTCGAACTGCTTGAAAAATCTTTTAGAACCTGACAATATGAAGACGCAAAAACCGGTATTGAGTTTTATGGTGCTTACCTGGAACAGAGCGCCTATGCTTGAAATGTGCCTTGAATCGTTTTTCGAGAACATTTCCAATGAATACCCCTACGAGTTGATCATCATGGACAACGCCTCGACAGACTGGACGTCGGGGATTTTGGACAAATATGAAGGCAGAGAATCCGTGCGCATAGTGCGCAGCAAGATAAATTACAGACTCAACGGATACAAAAAACTGTTTGCCATGGCAAAAGGCAAATACATGGTAGAACTGGATGATGACGTCATAAGACTGCCGAAGGATTTCGACAAGGCGTTTGTAGAGTATTTCGACGCATTCCCAGATTATGGCTACATCGGGTTGAATGTCGTGCAAGATGAAATGACATGGGGTGCAAAACCCGGAGCGGAACAGTATAAAGATGACGTGCGCGGCGACAGGGTGATCGAAGAAGGCCCGGTCGGAGGGTGGTGCACGGCATTCAGACGCTGGCACTACAAACTTTTCGCGCCATTCCTGCATCTTTTCAATTTCACTATGGCAAGGGGCGAAGACGGCACGTTGTGCGGGTTCCTTCATGTGATACTGCGCCGCCGGCAAGGGTTGATCAAAAATGTCGTGTGCCTGCACGCGACCGGTATTCCCTATGCTAAAAAGTATGGGCTTCTAGATAGAGACATCGAGAAATATGTTGCAGGTGCGCGGCCGGATATAGCAGAGAGGTGCATTGCGGCAAAGGAGAATCGAGTGGGGTGAAACAGAATTGCAGTTTTGTAAGCGTCGTCAGGGACTTCGCAATGTACAAAAAGTGCATTGAGGGGAATCCTTTCGTCAAGGCTGAACTATCTACTATAGACAACCGTACGGAAAATTTCCCCATACCAGTCTGCTACAACCGTTTTCTGGATCGATACGATTATTCGCGCGATAGCTGGTTTGTGTTTTGCCACGAAGATTTCGAGTTGAGAGAGGATATTTCGGCGTTGCTCGACTCGTGGGATCGAAATTCTCTTCATGGTGTCGTAGGGGGCGTGCGCAAAGGCTTTTGCGGCTTTGGCATGCAGAGAGTCTACGGCAATATGACAGAAACGAATAGGGTGGGGGAAGCTGAATGGAATCCAGCGGTAAAAATAAAATCCCCTGTCGAGGTCGAGGCGTTCGATTGCTGCTGTCTTGTCGTGCATTCGTCGCTTGTCGCGAAACATCATTTGCGATTCGACCCGAATCTCCTGTTCGATCTTTATGTGGAAGATTTCTGCGCCGCCGCCAAAGTGGGCTATGGGATTCGCTCGATTGTAGAACCTGTCGAATGCTGCCACCATTCGGGAAGCAGAGCCACGGAGAGATTGTATCGCCATTTGCCGTATTTGAAGCGAAAATATCCCAAAAACTGCTTTGTGGGGACGATAGTCTATTTTGGAACGCCATCGTGGCAAAAGAGGATTCAAGATTGTGTAATGAAACTATTTGGTAAAGATGACTAATCTCATACTACGGTTTCGCGACAAGTTCGGAGACTTGTGGTGGTGGTCGATGCTGCTGTTTCTGGCGGCGCGGTCGGGCGATCTCATCCAGGCGTTCATAGGCCTCTGGCTGGTGCCGAAATACGTGCCGCAAGAGGAACTCGGAGCGGCGCTGCCGCTTCTGCAGGCGGGGAGCGTATTCGGTCTGCCGCTCGCGATACTTGTCGTGCCGTTTTCGCGATGGCTCACGATTTACGCCGCGAATGGCGAGAAGGGGAAGGTCAAACGCCTCCTCTCGATTGCTTTTTGCGGCACTGCGCTGACGTTTATTCTCGCGGCGCTCGCCTCGCGATTCATTCTTCCGGCATTGTTCGAGCGGCTTTCGGTCGCCGACGGGTCGCTCGGCCTTTTGATAGTTTGCGCTGGTCTGCTCGTCCCGTTTTCAGGCGTGTTCAACAACGCGCTGCAAGGGTTGAGGCGATACGGGGCGATGGCAGTGTGCCACGCGATATCAACGCCGTTCAGGCTGGTCGTGATGCTTGTCGCCATGCCGTTCCGCGCGCTCTCCGGGTACATCCTCGGGCAGATGGCCGCCCCGGCGATGACGGTCGCCGTCTCGTGCATATCTCTGCGAAAGGAACTGGGGCGCGATGTGAAGAGCGCGCCGCTCGGCAGGGCCGACGTGAAGGCGATGGCCGCCTACACTTTGCCGATCGGCATTTATGTCGCTCTAGGGACTTTGCTCGGGGCATGGCAGATTTTGCTTTTCCGCCAGCGCCTGCCGGAAATAGAGTCGGCGGCGTACTACATTATTTCCCGCCTTGGCGAGATAACGGCGTACGCCGCGCTCGCGATAAGCGCCGTCGTGTTCCCCATGGCGGTGGAGGCGTCGCAAAAGGGGCAAGGCGAAGGCAGCCTGCTCGCAAAGGTGCTCCTCGGCTCGTACGCGGCCGGGCTCGCCGTGACGCTCGTTCTCGCCGTTTCCGGCAGGTGGTTTCTCGGCCTTGTGCCTTTGTGGCGCGATTACATCCCGTATTCAGGACTGCTTGTACTGAACGCTTTGCGCATGGCGATATGCGCGGCAAATGGGACGTTCTACACTTGCCAGACCGCCGCGGGGCGGTTCAAGTTCCTTTTGTATTGGGTGCCGTTGACGCTCGTCGAAAACGGCGCGCTCGTCGTGCTCACGGGCTATGGAGCTTTCCGCGGCATTCTCCCTGATGCGGCCGTCGATTGGATGGCCTCGCTCGATGCAGGGCGTCTCTCTTTCTTCATTTGGTGGCTATCCGGCTGCGCCGCGGTACAGGCTTGCGCGGTAGCAATTCACGTCTTCGCAATGAGGAAAAGTTCCAAGTCTAGATTATCTAGAAAATCTAGATAATCTAGGAGTTCTAGATATTCCAGACTTTCAGCTGTGGATGCGCAGGACGCAGGCCTTAGGACTCAGGGCCTAGGACTTAGGACTGCAAAAAACAATGAAAATATCCGTCATAATCCCGACGTTCAATCGCGGCGAGATGGTAGTCAAATGCATCGAAAGCGTTCTTGCAAGCGATTGGGACGCGCTCGAAGTCATCGTAGTCGACGATTGTTCTCCAGACGACACCGCTCAGCGCATTGCGGAGCGCTTTGGCGCGGATGGCAGAGTCAAATACCTGCGCAACGCGAAAAACTCTTTTCAGGCGTATTCGCGCAATCGCGGGGCGGAGATCGCAACCGGCGAATATCTGCTTTTCCTCGATGATGACAACATCGTCGAAAGCGACATGATACGCGAACTTGCGGCATGCTTCAGCCGCCATCCAAAGGCGGGGCTTGTCGCCCCAATGTCCGTGCATCAGCGCCTGGGCAAGGCGGGGCTTGTCTGGACCCTCGGCAGCGATTTCAATCGCTGGACATCCCAGCCGAAGGATACAATGCCGGGCATCCCGGTGAAAAGCGTCCCCGCCGGCAAGGTCGACTATGAAACAACGTACAGCCCCAACGCTTTCATGGTGAGCGCAAAAGTGTTCAGGGAAGTCGGTGGTTTCGACGAGGCTTACGTGCAGATATTCGAAGAGTCGGATTTCGGCTGGCGCATAATCGAAGCGGGGCATGAAGGCTGGATCGCGACAAAGGCGCGGACCGCGCATCTTGGCTTTCTAGAACCGGGGTGCGTGCCTGAATTGCGCCAGCTCGGCATAGAGAAACCTTACAGGACATATTGCTTTGCGAGAAACCGGCTTCGTTTCGCGCGCCGCCATTTCGGCTTTCTGCAAATTTTGAGCGTCATGTTCGTCTTCGCCCCGCTTTCGGCGGTGTACTATGGGATGGTGGCGATGAAGAACATGCGCTTTGACATCGCCTGGCAGTATTGCAAAGGGACGCTCGCCGGTATTTTCGATTTCCGGTAAATCCAGGCAGGGCAGGATAAACAGGAGCGCCTGGGGAAATGTTGCCAATACTCTCTTCAAGCATTTTTCTGCCCTATTGACCGTGAGCGCGGAAAAATGGTATAATTTGTGAAATTTTTTCTAAAAAGGGCATATACGATGGAAAAGAAGGATGAGAAAAGCACGGCATCGGTAATCGGTGCTGTTGTTGCGCAGATTGTCACGTGCGGCGTGTGTCTGGTCGTCGGTTGGATGGCGAAGGACTTTGCGCCGAAGCATCAGGAACAGGGCGTCAATCCTGCCGCGGCTATGGCCGGCGCACCGCAGACTGTCGCCGTCACGAATGTAGTCATGCGCGTTTCCAACAAACCGGAAGCATTCGTCGCACATGCAGAGCCTGTGCAGGAAGTCGAACTCTTGCCTCAGGTCGATGGATACATACAGGAAATCAAGTTCAAAGAAGGCGATACCGTCAAGGCGGGCGATCTTCTGTATGTGCTTGACGACGAGCGCTACCGCGCGGTAGTGAACCAGCGCAAGGCGGATTTGGAGGCCGCGGAAGCCGAGGCTCGCCGCGCAAAGCGCTATTACGAGCGCATGCAGAATGCCGACGAGCGCGGCATCACCCAGCTTGAGCGCGACAACGCCGAGGCGGCGAGCGAATCGGCCGCGGCGGCCGTGTTGCAGGCGAAGGCGAATCTCGTCGTTGCGGAATACGACCTCAAAAAAGCGCAGGTGATCGCGCCCATTTCCGGCCAGATCGGCAAGACCTCCGCGCACGTCGGCGACTACGTGGCGCCGTCGAAGGGGGCGCTCGCGAAGATTGTCCAGATCGACCCGATGCGCGTATCTTTCCCTCTTACCGACCGCGCCTACGTCTCCTGGCGCGAAGCGCGCAAACGCGGCGAAGCCGAGGAACAACTCCGCATGCGCCTTCTTCTCCCCAATGGCAGCGAATACGACCAGCAGGGCACGTTCGACTTCGACGACAACGAAATGTCTCTTTCCACGGCTACCATACAGATGCGCCTCAATTTCCCCAACCCCGACCGCCTCTTGATCCCGAATTCATATGTGACGCTTCTCGTCGACATGCAGAATCCGCCTCGTTATCCTTCCGTCCCGCAGACGGCGATATTCGATCTTCCCGGCGGCAATGTCGGGGTGTGGGTGGTCAAAGACGATGGCACGGTCGAGCAGCGTCCCGTCAAGACGCGCGAGATGCATCTCGGCTGGGTCGGCGTGACAGAAGGCCTTGCAGAAGGGGAGAAGGTCGTCATTTCCGGCGTGGCGAAATTGATGCCTGGCTCGAAGGTTGTCGAAGTCGCGCCCACTCCGAACGAAGATATCGACCCCGACTTCAAGCCAAGCGTGGAAGACTGAGCCGCCTCCCAGGTTCTCCATAAAACCGGCCAGCCGGACTGTGGAGAAAACTGTGGCGGAAACACGTGATATATTGCTTGCGTTTCTCAAGGCGAATCCCCGGGCGACGCAGAAAGACATGGTGCTGGCAACTGACGCTCGGCCCGCGGCGTCGAATGGAATCTAAAGAAACTCAAAGAATCAGGGAAACTCAAACGCATCGGATCCGACCGGGGCGGGCGATGGGAAATAATTTAGAAGGAAGAATCAAACGATGAAACTTTCGATTCGCAAAGCAGTAGATGAGATAAAGACGTTTTCGCGTACGTTCGTGGAGCGGCCGCGCTTCGCGATGGTCATAGCAATCGTGCTCTCAATCGCAGGCGTGATGTCGATTTTCTACCTGCCCATCGCCCAATATCCGCAATTGACCCCGCCGGAAATCCGCGTCTCGTATACCTACCCAGGCGCGAACGCCCGCGAAGTGATGAACACCATCGCCACGCCAATCGAAGACGAAATCAACGGCGTGGACGACATGATCTACATGGCGTCGGAATCCAGCGACGACGGCACGTATTCGCTGACCGTTTCCTTTGAAGTCGGCTCCAATCGCGACATGGACCTCGTCAAGGTGCAGAACCGCCTGACGCAGGCCGAAGCAAAACTCCCTACCGAAGCCCAGCAGCTTGGCGGCAGGGTCCGCGCACAGTCTACGGACTTCCTCGGCTTCCTGGCGATACGCTCGCCAAATGGTACGCATTCGCGGCTTGAACTTTCCGACTACGCCTACCAGAACATCCAGCCGGTTCTTCTGCGCGTGGAGGGCGTGGGCGAGGCGACGATCTACGGTCCGAAGCTGGCAGTGCGCGTATGGCTCGACCCGCAGCGCATGGCCGCGCAGGCGATGAATTCGGAGGAAGTCATCAGTGCCATTTCCAAGCAGAACATCCAGGCGTCGCTTGGCGCGGTCGGCGCTTCGCCGACGCAGAAACATGGCGCGTTCACCTATTCACTTCTTGCCAAGGGCCGCCTGATGACCCCCGAGGAGTTCAACGAAATCATCATCCGCCGCGACGACAACGGCGGCGTGGTGAAGCTCAAGGACGTCGCACGCGTCGAAATCGGCGAACAGAACTACTCCTTCTCCGGCCAGCTCAACGGCGGCAACACGATCAACATCGCCGTCCAGCAGAAGCCCGGCGCGAACGCCATTCGCTCGATGAACAAGCTTATGGCCGAAATGCGCCGTCTGCAGGCAGAATTCCCGGAAGACATGGACTTCACCGTTCCATACGATGCCACGGAATACGTGCGCATGTGCATCAAGGAAATCGTCGAGACGCTTCTCATCACGTTCGTGCTCGTCGTGCTCGTATGCTATTTGTTCCTCCAGGACTGGCGAGCGACGCTCATCCCGTGCGTCACAATCCCCGTCTCCATTTGTTCGACGTTCATCCTCATGGCCGTTTTGGGCTATTCGATCAACATTCTGACGCTGTTCGGCCTGGTGCTCGCAATCGGCGTAGTGGTGGACGACTGTATCGTCGTTGTCGAGCGCGTCCAGTTTATCATCGAGACGCGCGGCTACAACGCCAAGGAGGCGACAATCCAGGCGATGAAGGATGTGACAGGCGCCGTTATTGCGACTACGCTCGTGCTCTTGGGCATTTTCGTGCCCGTCGGCTTCATGAGCGGCATTACGGGCCGCATCTACCAGCAATTCTCAGTGACGCTTTCGGCGGCGGTATGCTTCTCGACGCTTTGCGCCTTGACGCTCGCTCCTGCTCTATGCTCGCTTCTCCTGCGCGAGGCCAGGCCGTACAAGCACGGACCGCTCGCCTGGTTCAATACTCTCATCGAAAAATTCAAAAGTTTCTTCGTCTTCCTTTCGAAGGCGCTTGCCCGCCGGCTCATACTTTCTGCCATGCTGCTCGTGCTCACGATTTTGATGACGATGCAGATGTTCCGCAACACGCAGACCTCGTTCCTGCCTGACGAAGACCAGCGCGTATTGTTCGTCGCCATGGAGCTTCCTGAAGGCTCTACAATGACCCGTTCGCGCGAGGTGTCGATGCGGGCTGTGCGTTCGCTTCTGGAGATGACGAACGAGGTGAACTCCGTCATGTCCATCAACGGCTTTTCCATGGTTGCGGGCCGCGGCGAAAATGAAACCACGCTCATCGCAGACCTGAAGGACTGGTCGCTGCGCCGGAAGCCGGAGCAGTGGGTGAAGAACTTGATACCGACCGTAAAAGAGCGCCTTTCGCAGATCCCGGAGGCGACGGTGCAGGTGTTTGCGCCGCCCGCAATTCCCGGCCTCGGCGCAGACAACTCGATCGACGTGCGCATACAATCGAAGGAGTCGACCGACCCGCTCGCCCTGGACGATGTCAAGAAAGCGCTTCTGGGGAAGTTGAACGCGCTTGATTCGGTGATGGTGGCATTTTCGGGCTTCACCGCCACAACGCCGCACCTGCGTCTTGAAATCGACCGCACGAAGGCGGAGATGTTCCACGTCCCGGTCGCCACCGCATACGCGACCATGCAGAACTACCTTGGCTCGCGATACGTCAACGACGTCAACCTCGGCACGCAGGTGAACCGCGTGACGGTGCAGGCCGACTGGGCCGGTCGCGCAACGCCCGAGGCGGTCGAAAACCTTTATGTGCGCTCGGATACGGGGGCGATGGTGCCGATCGGTTCGCTCGGCACTATATCGCGCGAGGTCGGCCCTCGCATCATGTCGCGCTACCAGATGTATCCTGCGGCCGGTCTCAAGATCATGCCCATGCCGGGCATCGCCTCGGGGCAGGTGATCAAAGAAGTCCGCGAAGTTCTCGAACGTGAATTGCCCGAGGGCTATGGATACGAATGGTCCGGCATCACTTTCCAGGAGCAGCGCAACGCAGGCTCGGCGGCTCCGCTTATCGCGCTCGCCGTTCTTTTCGGCTACCTCTTCCTCGTGGCGCAGTATGAATCCTGGACGATTCCGCTGCCGGTGATGCTCTCGATCTTCGTCGCCACGTTCGGCGCTTTGCTTGGCTTGAAGCTCTTCGGGCTGTCGTTGTCTGTGTACGCCCAGCTTGGACTCGTGCTGCTCGTGGGGCTCGCCTCGAAGAACGCGATTCTTCTCGTCGAATTTGCAAAGGACAAGCGTGAAGAAGGATATTCTATCGTCGACGCTGCCGGCGCGGCCGCGAGCGAACGTCTGAGGGCGATTCTCATGACCGCCCTGACGACGCTTCTCGGTACGATGCCGATGTGCATGAACCTCTTCTTCCCGAAGTGGTGCTATCCCGGCGCGGGCGTTGCCAGCCGCAACGCGATCGGCATAACGGAGTTCTTCGGCATGGCGGCATCGGTCGCATTCGGCGTGTTGCTCGTCCCCGGCCTCTACGCCCTGTTCCAGACCTGGCGCGAACATGTCAAACGCGTATTCGAATTCATTTCGGTCCGCGCATACCGCGCGCGTCAACTGAAAGACAGAGGCGAAGGTTGAGCAAGGCCTGCAAATGGCTGGCGGCGGCGGGAGTGTTCGCTCTCACTCTCGCCCTGTACCTCCGCACAGGGGAGTTTGCATACCTGCGGCTTGACGATTGGGGATATACGGCAGGCTGTCCGTTCGCAGTCTCCGGGCTGAGTCTGGCGAACATCGCTCAGGCTTTCTCGCGTGTAACATATGGCGGTATATGGATGCCGCTTACGTTCGCCACATACATGGCGGACGTCACGCTTTTCGGCGGCGGGTGGGGAGTCCATCATCTTGGCAATGCATTCTTGCATGCGCTGAATGCGTCAATCCTATTCTTCGCGCTGCTGCATCTTGCAAGACGCGAAGAAGGGTATTGCAATGCCGTTCCTGCAATCCTTCTTGCCGCGCTTGCGACGCTGTTCTGGTCGCTGCATCCAATGCGCGTGGAAGCCGTTGCGTGGATTGCATCTCGCAAGGAGGAGTTGTGGACGCTTTTCACGCTCCTCGGGCTGATGGCATGGTCGTCGCGGAAAAAGGCAATAGGCTTTTTGTGCTGCGTCCTCGCGTGTCTTTCCAAACCGACGGCGGTATGCTTTCCTCTGCTCGCGTTTTTGATCGAGATGCGGACTCGGCCGCCCCAACGCCGCATAGCATTCCTTTCTCTTGCAAAATACGTGCCGCTTTGCATTGTCAGCGGCATGACGGGACTTGCCGCCATAGCATCGCAGGCGCATCCCGAGGGCATGGCGGCAATCGAACTTGGTTCAATCCCTCTGACGGTGCGTCTTGTGCGTTTTCTTTCAGCGATTGCAATGCATCTTTCGCAGACGTTCTTGCCGTGCGCCGTCCATTTCGACTACCTATCCAATACTTTCGATGCGACGGCGATCGCGGGGCTCGCGCTGTGCGCAGTCCTGTTCGCATTCGCCGTGCGGAAAAATAGGGCGATGGCGTCTTATGCGGCGGCATTCTTCCTTGTCGCGCTGTTGCCGGTATCCGGTTTGTTCGGGGCGTTTGGCGAACACGCTCGGGCCGATCGCTTCACATACCTCCCTGCGATGGCGATATCTGCGCTCCTTGTCGTGGCGTTGCCGCGCAGGAAAAGCGCGATTGCCGCGATGGCCGTCGCATGTGCGGCATGTGCGGCGATCGCGTGGCCGGTTGTTTCATCCTACCGCAACGACTATACGGCATTCGCCCGCACGCTCGAATTCGAACCTGAGAACTGGCGCGCGTTGCGCCATGTCGGAAGTGAATATTGCGCCCGGCTCTCTCGCATGGACGAAGGGATTGCGTTGCTGGAGAAGTCCTACGCCATCTCGCCGCGGTCCGAAACGCTGGAAGTCCTCGCCTATTCGCTCTCCTGCCGCATGGCGCCAAACGACGCGCGGCGAATCGCGCGGCTCTGTTCGGACTACTCCGCAAATCCGTCGCTGGACCGCCGGGGCATGATACTCGAATCGCTCGGCGTCGCGGCCTTGGCGGCGGGGGAATACAAGGCGGCGGCAATGCTGCTCAGGCTTTCCATCGCCGCGCCCGAGCGATTCTATGCAGATACGGAGGCGAAATTCCGCCTTGCCGATGCATTGAAAAAGGCAGGCGACCGCGATGGATTTCTTTCCGTAGTGCGGCCTCTTGCCGTATCAGGCGAGCCGGAAGTCCGGCGCCGCGCACTGTCGCTCGTTCAATAGCCGGGCCTTTCAAACGCTGCGCGATTTTTTGAATGCCAGCGTGAAGATGCACCCCGTTGGGGTGTTGGGCTTGAGGCTGAGCGTCGCGCCCATTGCGGCGGCGATCTCCCGCGCAACGGCAAGCCCGATCCCGGTTCCGCCTATGCCAGAGCGCTTCGATTTTTTCGAGCGCCAGTAGCGGTCGAAAGCGTGTTTCATTTCGCATGCCGACATGCCGGGGCCGTGGTCCGAAATCTCTAGCGAGACGCATCCGTCGCCGCTATAGATCCTGACGGCCACATCGGAATATGGAACGGCATACTTGAGTTCGTTGCCAAGTATGTTCCATATGATTCGTTCTGTCGCGGCCGGGTCGGCGGAGACTTCAAGCGACAAATCTCCCGAGACTGCGATATCCTTGCCTCGGCGGGCGCGGTAATCGCTTGCAAACAGGCTGTAGGCCGAATCGAACAATTCTCGCAGCCGGACTTCTTCGCAATAGAGCATTTTACCTTCGACGCCGCTCCGGGTATCGCGCATGTTGTCGACAAGCCAGATTAGACGCCGGACAAGATTTCCCGCCGTTGCGTCTTCGCGGCCGACTGCCATTTCGAGCGCGGCGAGCGGCGTCCCGAAATCGTGGACGGTCGCAGCGACGAAATCGTCGCGTGATTTGGCGTACGAGAAAATGCTGTAGATAGAAAGTGCGCTGGAGGCGAGGATCAAGATCAGAATCGAAGGGCCTAAAACGCACAGGAGTACGGTGAGCGGCCTTCCGGCGATGCCGCTGGCGATTAAGAAAGGCCATGCGATGCTGGCAAAAACAACTCCCGCGGCCACCAATACGATGGCCGGGAGAGAGAGCATGAAGCATTGCAGCAGGAATTTCTTTTTCGCCGGACGCATCGGGGAATTTCTCGATTCAACTTCACTACCATGCAATAGGTTTTTATCGCAGAGACGCAGAGTTTCCAAGGGTTTTTCGCATTTTTCATGAGACGTCAAATCAACACACTCTTTAGCCAAAATGAAAGAACTATGCGCTGTGCATATGAAATAACACCAACAAAATCCATAATCTCTGCGACTCTCAAGTCTCTGCGATAAAAATCTATTGTATGCTATTGAATTGTCATGGAACTTTCAACATATAGCGAGGGCGAGGGTCTAGCGCCAAGGAGGCGCGGCTTTAGCCGCGCACCATTGACGCTACGGCCTTGGGCAAGCACGTCCCTTATATGATTTTCAACCTTTCAACCTTTCAACTCGACAATGTTTGACGAAACATCCACAATTCTTGCGCACGAAGACATTGGCGGCGGATACCGGCATCTAGTCCTGCGCTCGCCGCAGGTCGCTTCTGCCGTCGCGCCTGGGCAGTTCGTGCACATAAAAGTGCCGTCGCTCGAACAGAGCGCGCTGCGCAGGCCGTTTTCCGTTTTCAACGCCGAGGACGGAGTGGTCGAAGTATTGTACAAGACGGTGGGGCGCGGGACGGCCGCGCTGGGCAAGTCGCAGGTCGACGATAAAGTGCAGGTGCTGGGCCCGCTCGGGCGCGGCTTTCCGCTCGCGTGCCGCGGCAAGGCGCTGCTCGTGGGCGGCGGGTATGGCGTGGCGCCGCTCTACTTCCTCGCGAGAACCCTTGGCGCGGAGAAGTGCATTCTGTTCGTGGGCGGCCGCACGGCGGGCGATTTGCTCGCGCTGGACCGCTTCGCGGCGCTCGGCGTCGATGTGCGCATCGCGACGAACGACGGCTCGCGCGGCGTACAGGGTTTCGTCACCGCGCCGCTCGATGAAGAAGTAAACCGCCTGCGCGCCGCAGGCGAGGAGTTCGAGTTTTTCACGTGCGGCCCGGACGGGCTGCTCAAGGCCGTCGCGGACCGGGCGCTCGCGCTTGGCGCCCCGGGCTGGATCTCCGCCGACCGCCATATGATCTGCGGCGTCGGCGCGTGCTACGCCTGCATACAAAAGACCGTCCGCGGCAACGCCCGCTGCTGCATCGACGGGCCCGTGTTCTCGGCAAAGGAGCTCGTATGGTGATCGATACACGCGTCAACCTCGGCGGTCTTGAAATGTCCACCCCCCTCGCCACGGCGAGCGGGACGTTCGGCTACGGCACGGAATACGCCGGCGCCGTCGATTATTCGTGCCTCGGCGCGATAACGGCGAAGGGCGTCCGCCTCGACCCGTGGCCGGGCAACGCGATGCCGCGCCATGTCGAAGTGCCGGGCGGCCTCGTGAATGCAATCGGGCTCCAGGGGCCCGGCATCGACGCGTTTCTCGCGCACCATGTCGATGAATACGAAAGGCTTTTCCCCGGCGGCCCGAAGATGATTGTGAACATCTGGGGTGGGACGGTGGAGGAATACGCCGAGGTCGCCTCGCGGCTCGAGGCCGCCGGGCGCAAGTCGATCGCCGCGATAGAGTGCAACGTTTCGTGCCCGAACGTCAAGGCCGGCGGACATACGTTCGGCCACGACACCGCGGTTCTCGGGCGCCTCGTCGCCGGCGTCCGGGCGGCGACGCGGCTGCCGCTCATCGTCAAGCTCGCCCCGAACGTCGGCAGCATAGCGCCGTTCGCGCAGACTTGCGCAGACAACGGCGCGGACGCGATTTCCCTCATAAACACCATCCCCGCGATGGCGATCGACATCGAAAAGCGCGTGCCCGTCCTCGCGAACAAGACGGGCGGACTCTCCGGGCGCGGCATCCACCCCGCCGCCGTCAAGCTCGTCTACGACGCCCACCGCGCCGTAAAATTGCCGGTTCTCGCGATGGGCGGCGTCTACGAAGCGCGCGACGCCGTCGAATTCATGCTCGCCGGCGCCTCCGCCGTCGCCCTCGGCTCGGCGATTTTCTCCGACCCCGGCGTCGTCCGCAAGGTATACGACGGCATGCTCGAATATTGCTCCCGCCACGGTTTCTCCGCCGTCTCCGATCTCACTGGCGCTCTCGCCGATTGAAAAGTTGAAAAGTTGAAAGGTTGAAAGGTTGAAAAGTTGAAAGGTTGAACCAGACACTACCTCCTGTCTCTCCTGTTCTCCATGCTTTAAATCCCCCTCTCCCTCCACCCCCCATCATGATTCTTTTCCGCTACATCCTGCGCGAATATCTCGTTCCGCTTTTCTACTGCCTCACGGGGTTCCTCGCGATCTACGTGCTCTTCGAACTCTTCGGTTCGTTCTCGCGCATCGTCGAGGCGAAACTGCCGTTCACGCTCGGCGTGCGGTATTTCCTCGGCTACATAGCGCCGTTCTTCCACTACTTGGCGCCGGCGGCGCTGATGCTCGCCGCGCTCTATACGATGTGGAATTTCTGCCGCCACTCGGAACTCATCGCCATGCGGGCGAACGGGATCGGCTTTCTCGCCATCTCCGCGCCCATCCTCCTGACGGCGCTCGCCATGACGGTCTTCGTCGCGTGGGTCAACGAGAGCTACGTCCCGCGCACCGCGCAGTGGGCCAAGTGCCTTCGTTCGGAACATTTCGACCTCGCAAAGACGGCGCGTTCGGGCTCGATCGTCTATCGCAACGCCGCCGGCGAGCGCACGTGGTCCGCCGATACTTCCCTCGACCCCGACGGGCACCACCTCTCCGGCGTCAAGGTCGTGCAAGACCGCCCCGGCGGCGCGAGAGAGTTCCTGCTCACGTCCGAACGCGCCGACTGGATGGACGGCGAATGGTGGTTCTCCAAGCCGAACATCCGCCATTACGATATTTCCGGCGGCGAGACCGCCACGCCCACGCCCGACCTCGACAAGCTTCCGCTGCGCGTCTTCGCCGCGTTCGGCGAGCGTCCGGCCGATATCATGGCGCAGAACCGCGATTGGAAATACAATTCCGTGCGCGGCAAGATGCGCTATTTGAAGACGAACAAGGAACTCTCCGAATCGTCGCGCCGCAGTTGCGCGTATGAGACGTGGGCGCAGCTCATGTCGCCGCTAGCCTGCATCATCATAACGCTTTTCGCCATTCCGGCGGGCGTTTCCTCGGGCCGCCAGAGCGTGTTCCTGGGCATCCTCGCCGCGATTGGCATGTTCTTCGCATTCTACGCTTTCGTCATCGCAGGCATGGTCGCGGCCGATATGGGCTTCGTCCCGCCGTTCCTCGCGGCGATCGTCCCGTATGTCCTGTTCTTCGTCCTCGGCGTCCGTTCGTTCAGGAGGCAGAAATGAGCTTCTTCTCCGAGACCGCCGGGGGCGTCGTCCTGAACGTCCGCGCCAAGCCCCGCTCCTCGAAGCCCGGCCTCGACGGAGTGGAGGGCGACGCGCTCAAAGTGCGCATCCGCTCCGCGCCGGTCGACGGCAAGGCCAACAAGGAACTCGTCGAGACTCTCGCCGACGTTTTCGATTTGCCGAAATCCAAGGTCGTCTTCAAATCCGGCGAGACCTCGAAGACAAAGCGCATCGCCCTCCTTTCCACCTCGCCCGCACTCATCAAAACCCTGAAAGGATTGGAATAGTCGCCTCTGCCTTAGCCCCTAGAAGCCTAGATGTTCTAGAAGATCTAGAATCCCCGCTAATCTCCTCCTTCCTACTTTATTTCCTACTTCCTCCTTCCTACTTCCTACTTTATCTCCCACTTCCTCCTTTTTTCTTCCCTCTTGCCTATGATCACACGCAATATTCTTTCCTTCGCGGCGGCATGCGCCGCCATGGGTTTCGCGTTTGCCGGCCCAGCCGTGTTCACGCTGCCAAGCGGCGTCGAGGTCGAATTCCCGGAGAGTTCGCCGCTGTATGGCGAACTTGGCGGCGATGGTGATTGCGACAGCCGCTTTTCGCGCTCTGCCGTGGAATATCTGCACGGCAACCTGCCCGTTGAAATGACCTTCCGCAATCCCGGGTCCGAGGCGCGCCATATCACGCTCGAACTCCCCATGCGCGTAGGCCCGTATCGCATATTCGCCGGAAGCGGCCCGCAGGCCATGCATTTCAAGGCGGAGGTCTACGTCCCCGCCGGCGGGACCGTCTTTTGGCGTCCGCGCATCCCGTGTTTCGGCGAGGCGTCGTTTCAGACCTATTCCGACGACAGATACTGGAAGTTTTTCGACGGAGTAAATGAATCTCGCCTGACGTGCATCTACCAAGGCGATTGGGAGTACGATGCCCCGGTTGCAAAGAAGAGTGTCGGAGTCGCTGATTTCGACGATGATCCGATCCGCGCCGCCGTGTCTCCGGGCGTCTCTGCAACCCTCAAGGCCGCGTTGCGCGAAAATTACGAAAGGCAGATGCTGTTGCGAGACGGCATGACCGCGAAGGAGGTGGAAAAGGAACTCGCGCGGAAGAACCGCTATGTGCGCCATCTGATATGGTACAATACCGTCCAGTTCGATGCGGTTGATGATTGGCGCGACTACAGCGCTCGCGATGTGGCGGTGCTGACAGCCGGCGAGTTCGCCGCGCTCCCCGAGGCCGCCAGCAAGGCGCTCATGGGCTACGCGGCGTCGGGCGGCGCCGTGATCGTCGTCGGCGCCGCTCCGGAAGGGGCAGGCGCGGCGTTCAAGTCCCGCAAGATAGCCTTCGGCGAAATCTGGTTCACCGGCGAGAATGGAATCGACGATTGGCCGCGCTTCATAGAGTTTCTCGAAGAGAGCTTCCGCCGCCAGACTCTCGCCGCGCAACCTCTCCTCGAATGCGACGTCAAGGCCAAGGTCAGCGTTCTCAAGCACATCGCCGATACTCCTTTCCTCGCCATATTGGCTATTCTCGCCGCGTTTGTCATCGTCGCTGGACCCGTCTCCATCGTCATCCTCGCCCGCAAGAACAAGCGCATCAACATCCTCTGGCTGTTCCCGCTTCTCGCAGTCGCGTTTTCGTTCGCCGTCATGGCGGTTATCATCCTCGCAAACGGCGTCATCCCGCATGTGGAACGCTTTAAGGATACCGCCCGGGATGAATCTACCGGCATCGAGGTCGTGATTGAAAATACGGTCATGGTCGCGCCATTCCCGCTCTCGAAGCCCATTCGCATGCCTTCAGACGGCTTGGTCTCGTATTTCAGCGGCGATGGCCGCTGCGCCGGTTCCAGAATCGAATTGAAGGGCGATTCGTTTGAATTCTCCGGCGGCTGGACCCCCATCCTCTGGCCCGTCCGCTTCCGCACCGTCCGCGTCTCCTTTTTATCGCAGAGACGCAGTGACGCAGAGTGAAAATTCCTCTTCCCTGTTCCCTCTTCCCTCTTCCCTGTTCCCTCTTCCCTCTTCCCTCTTCCCTCTTCCCTGTTCCCTCTTATGATCGTCGAAGTAAAAAACCTCACCAAAATTTTCGGCCGCACCGTCGCCGTCGACAATCTTTCCTTCACGATGAAGGATGGCGACATCCTCGGTTTCGTCGGCCCCAACGGCTCGGGCAAGACGACCACGATGAATATCATGGCGACGCTCGACGAACCTACGTCCGGCGACGTGCTCGTCGACGGCCTCTCCGTCGTCGACTACCCCGACGCCACCCGCGCGAAGGTGGGCTTCATGCCGGACTATCTCCCCGACCAGAGCGACATTTCCGCGCATGAATACATCGACTTCTTCGCCCGCGCCAGCGGATTCAAGGGACGCGAACTCAAGCGCCGCGTACGCGAGGTGGAGGATTTCACTCTCGTCACCCCGATCCGCAACAAAGTCCTCTCCGCGCTCTCGCGCGGCATGAAGCAGCGCGTGTCGCTCGCCCGCGCCATCGTCAACGACCCGCAGCTCCTCATAATGGACGAGCCCGCGAACGGTCTCGATCCCCGCGCCCGCATCGAGTTTCGCTCATACGCCAAGCGCCTCGCGGAAATGGGCAAGTCAATCCTCGTCTCCAGCCACATCCTCGCCGACCTCAACGAAATCTGCACCGGCTGCCTGATAATCGAGAAGGGGAGGCTCGTGAGAAAAATCGAGGGCTCGCTCAAGAACCTCGATCTTGAAAGCGTCTTCATGGAACTCACCAAAGGCGAAGTGCAGTAACATTTGGCATTTGGCATTTTACATTTGGCATTGGATTCGATCATTTCTTCATTTTGCCATTTCAGGAGTCAACGGTTTTAAACGTAGAAGAGCTTTTTGAGGGACTCGTCTTGTCGCATCTGGAGACATAAATGACCAATTGCCAAAATGCAATGTAAAATGCAAAATGCCAAATGGCCTTTCAACTTTTCAACCTTTCAACCCAATAGCATACAATAGATTTTTAT
>DFGB01000044.1:29201-60035 GCA_002371135.1 Verrucomicrobia bacterium UBA3761
AAAACCCTTGGAAACTCTGCGTCTCAGCGTCTCTGCGATAAAAACCTATTGCATGGTAGTGCTTTCAACCTTTCAACTTTTCAACTCCTAACTACTAACTCCTGACTCTTCATGACTCTCAATCCATTCACACTCAAAGAACTGCGGCAGCTGACGCGATCGAAAACGATTGCGAGCAGCCTCGTCGGTTTCCTTTGCGCATGCCTCGCCGTGTGCTATGCCGTCCCTGCGTTCAATGCCGGTATCGACCAGTCGACGGGGGCGGTCGTCTTCTCATTCATAAATGCGATACTGATGATCGTTTGCGCCATTGTCATCCCCTGCAATGTGTTCGCGCGAATCGACAAAGAACGCGGAGGCTCCAAGCGGGCCGTCGATTTCACGCTCCTGACGGCTCTCGCGCCGGCCGAGATAATCGACGGCAAACTTCGCGGCGCGTTCTCGCTCATCGTGCTCTTTTCGACTGCCGCCTTGCCGTTTGGCGTATTTTCGTATCTGTTGCACGGCATTTCGTTCGCGTCGATTTTCACGACGCTCGCGACGACGGCGACCATTGCCGTTTTCTCCTCCCACGCCGCCCTTGCTCTCGGCGTTCTGCGCATTGGCCACAGGTTGCGTGTGTTCGTATTCGCCGTGGTGCTCGTGCTCGGCGGCGCCATGCTTTTGCCTGCGCTCGCAATTTCGAGTGCAGGGATTCCCGGGTTTTCATCGTCTGGGTTTCTGAAGTTTGTCGCCGTGGCGGTCACGGCTTCTTGCATCCTGCGCGGCTTTGCGATTGCATCGTTCTCGCCGGTCGTGATGGAGCGCGACAGACCCTTGCGCGTCGCGGTGCTGTTCGCTTTTATCGGCTGGGGCGCGTATGTCGTTTCGCTCGTATTCCTGCCGGGGTTCAAGGTCTACTCGTGGATTGTCGTTGCAAGCGACTACCTCTGCGCATTCGCCGCGTGCGCAGTGCTGCTCGCCCTTGGCGCGTCGGCGCAGGAAGAAGGCTATTCGCGCCGCATGGTCGCAGGACGGCCCAAGACGAGGCTCAAACGCCTGCTCGCGTGGCCGTTCGGCACGGGCGCTGCGAATGGCATGTTCTTCGCCGCGGCTCTCGCCTTCGTCGTCGCAGTCGCCTGGCCCCTCGCCAAGCCTCTCGTCGATGGATACTGCATCGGCCACAAGGTCTTGGACGCACATGGCATGATATACAAAGTCGAATTCGAGTATGCGTTTGCGACGGTGCTGATGTATGTCTTTTCGGTGATTCTCCTGGTGCGGTTTCTGTGGTATGTCGTCACGCGCAAGGTGCGGATTTCGCCTATGCTCGTGCCGCTCGCGGCGGTGGCGCTGTTCGCTTTCTTCCAGAGCATCCCGGCCATAAGGGCGATTGCGCTTGCGGCGGACTGGCCGGACTACTTTTTCGACATGCCGTTCTGCGTTCTCAAAATCAACCGTCATCCATTGATGCATCTATGCTACTCTGGCGGAGCATTCGCGCTCGGCGCCGTGTTGAACGCCATCGTATGGTGGCGCGCCCGCGTCCGCATTGCGGACGCGCAAGTAGGATGTAGGAAGTAGGAAATACGGGAGGGTCGCGTTTCAGCGCAAGGAGGCGCGGCTTCAGCCGCGCTCGAACCAAAATGGGGTGCGCGGCTTCAGCCGCGCTCGAACCAAAAATGTGGTGCGCGGCTAAAGCCGCACCTCCTTGTCGCTATACCCGCACGGGAGGGTCGCACTTCAGCGCCAAGGAGGCGCGGCTTCAGCCGCGTTAGAACCAAAATGGGGTGCGCGGCTAAAGCCGCGCCTCCTTGTCGCAATACTCGTACGGGAGGACCTCCTCCTTCCTACTTTCTACTTGGGCCGCGCTGAAGCGCGGCCCTCCTGCTTCCCCCAAATGGGGGCGCGGGGCTTGAAAACAAGCCGAGCGGAATTGCCGTCCTCGCAGAGCGCAAAAAATTTTCGCTTGCCGGTTCTTGATCCCTCGATAATTCCATGCTTTTCACGCGTCTTTAATTTATCGCCCTCCCCTCGAAAATTCCACTATTGACGTCTCAACGCGAAATGTGCTATACTAGTTTCATCGTTGGAGAGGTAGCACAATGTCGGCTATTGAGATAGCATTGGACATCGTACTGGCAGTACGTACTGCCAGCGTGTTGTTGTTTTCTTGCGCCGTCTCTGCGTCATTTCCTGAAAATACCACCCTGCGGAACTTTATCGCCCGCTCCGGTGGTGTTTTCGCTTGCAGAGAAAACCTCGCTCTAACGAACTTCCGTTTTTGCAACCCAAGCGCCATTCCCCTAGCGCCGGCGTTCGCATTTTAACAAACACCAAGAGAGAGGGAAATCCCATGAGAAAACTACTACAAAAACCAAAGTTGCTGCTGATGGCGCTTTCCGCCCTCGCAGCCTGCACCACCTGGGCCGCAACGCTTAGTTATTCGGGATACATATCGACGGATTCGGCGAACCCGTCGACGGTGTTCTCCGGCGTCAACCTCAGTGACATCGGCTCGACGTATGTCCTGAAGGGCAACATGGGCGGCGGCTATGTTACATCTCCAGGTGAGGCAGGTGTATATCGAGCAAGTCTGGATAACGGCGTACTGACAGTACAGTTCCAGAAGATTGATGGGACGAGCAGCACTGGAATATATGCCAAGGGCGTCGTGGTCAAGTTCCAGCAATCTGGCGATGACATTACTGCATATGCGTCTGCGACAGGGTACAGTTCAACGCTAACTTTGGGGCAAGATTATTCGTCGTCAACGGGAACACCGGCGAGTTCCGCCTCCGCTGGTGGCTATGGCATCTACGACGTTTCGCTCGTTGCTGGTCGCAAGGTGGAGTACAAGAATACAGGAACTACGTCGGGCACATACACGATTTCTGGCGGATATGCAGCGCAGCCAACATGGAAAATGAACATCCCAGCCAAGGGGACGGCCACATCAGGTGCGCTCGTCAAGGTGAAGGCAATAAAGATCGGCTCCCGCACTACAACATGGACTGCCGACTATGACTCTGCCTCGGTGACGGTAAACGGCGTTTCTTCTACCCCGATTTCGACATATGCTACGCCTTACTTGCTGGCGTACGATTCTTCGACCACTTGCAAGCCTCTTGAGTATGTATTCCCTAATGCAACTCCGCTGATGGTCAATGTCGGAACCGATTATGATGCCAGCTTTTATAAGGCAGACGGAACGCAGACATCCAATAACCCCGGCGGCTCGTATCTAATCAAGACGGCTGACGCGGTGGAGTATGCTCTTCGCATGCCGAATGTGCATTCAGCTGGCTGGCGCCCTGTGCAGGAGGTTGAGACGCTCGTCGTCGCCACGGCAACAGCGTCGGCTGATGAAAACTGGAGTGCCCTGACATGGACAAACGGCGCCGCCGACTGGACGGAGGCTGGTGCAACGCCTGTAGTGCTCACTGTCTCAGAAAATTGCACAATAACGCTTGACAGTGCCGTCAGCCTCGAAAGCATCGTTTTCGACATCGCCGATGGCAAGACGCTCACGCTTTCTGGAGCAAACACGATTACTGCCGCCAACGGCATCATCATCAAGGGCGGCACAGTTTCTGTCTCTGCTGCAAACCTTGTCGGCACTGTGTATGGCGATGGCGAATTGAAATTTGTTGGCATTCGTCCTACGACCACGGCGACGAATCCATCGCTTGTCCTTACAGACAGCGCATGGGAGGGAACAGTTACAATACAGTATGATTATGCAAATACTGCTACTGGAGGAAATCGCCAGCTTTTCCCGCAGGCGTGGGGAAGCGCAAATTCAAAAATCAAGTGGAACGGTGTCGCCGGTTATTTCGGTGGTTGCACATCTGCTGCTGGCTGGATACTCGAGGATTTGACGGTTAATGACACGACATACCCGGCGTTGCGCAAGAATGACGGTGGTAGCAATAGCATGACTACGGCGCCTTCGCTGTCAGGTAGTGGAACATTCGCTGACGAATCAAACCCCTCCGAGAGATTCAAATTTGCGGATGGTTCATCGTTTGCCGGCTCGATAAACATAACGAGCAGCTCTGGCAACGGCATGAATGTTCAGTTCGGAGCAACTGCTGTAACTAAGGTTGCAAGAACAATTCACGTGTTGAGCGGAGCGACTGTCAATGTCGCCGCAGGAAAGACATGGACCGCTCCAGGTGGAATAGTCGTTAGCGGTACATTGACCGTCGGTTCAGGCGCGTCCGTCCCGACGATTACGACGACTGATACGGCTGCTTACGTTTTCAGCTCGTCCGCTACGATTGGAACAGTAGCTGGTTCTTCTATCGGTAGTTCATTGGGTATCATGAGTGGGACGGTTTCCGTTACTGACACAGCCATTACTTCGCTCACGATTCCGGCAGAGACTGGAAGCACATACATGAATTTGGTTACCCTCGATCTTTCAGGCTGCACGTCCTTGACCGCCCTGTATCTCAATCTCGGCGCAAGCAAGACGGTTGACATGACCAAGATAACCTTGCCTGACGGTTGCACGGTTTATGCCAACGCCGGTTCTGCCAGGAATTTGTCGGGCTATAGCGTTTCCGGCGCGACATATCTCGTCGAAGAGACCAAGGCAGAATATGGCGCAGGTTCTCTTACTGTCGAAAACGTCCCGACGGGCGCGAGCGTCGCGGTAAAGCGCGTTGACGGCACGATTGTCTCCGCCACGGTTGATGGAACAACGGCAACGCTGACGAGCGAGGTAAAGATCGATGGCGCGGCGACGTACTGCGATGCCACCTTTGCGAATACTGTTTCCATGGCATACACGACAGATAACGTTGTTGTGCGTAGTCCGGCGACAGGCAACTATAACAATTCTGCGGCGGACAAGACTACGGGAATCATGGTTTACGATACCCCGTGGCTTGGAACTTCCGACGCGTGGAATATCGCCAACATGGGAGACTTCCAAAGCGATATGACGGTCGCTGTAGTCGGACAGATGCCCGCGTGCAAGGATAACGCCATGTTCCTTCACATCGGCGGTTGCAATAGTGGCGTGAACGGCATTATTATCGCGCGAACGGCAAATGACAACGAAGCGTTTGTTGCATACAACCAGGGCTCGACAGTCACCAAGCTTACTACCATGACCGTGCCGAACGCCGACAGCGCAAGGCATGTCTATGTGGTAACGAAGCATGACACGGCATCAACGACAACTTTCACCATCTATCTCGATGGCATCAAGTGGAAGACGGTTCCGCTTGATTTTGTCCTTGCGATTTCGGGTGGTGTTCAGGTTGGCTCGGACTTCCATGGCGCGATACATCCAGTCACCCAAACCGACACAGACGGTTCGCAATATGTCCTCAAGAGTATTACGTCTAGCGCCTCGCCCGCCGAAGGCTATGCGACTGATACGACCGGTTACGTAAACTGCATTCGCATCTATGACCGTATTCTGACGCAGGTGGAAATCAACCAGTATTCCGACCCGTCCGAATACCCCTACGTCTCGCCGAATGGCTCGGCGGTGCGCACGTTCACGGCGGCTAACGAGGATTGGATTGACGAAACCGAGAATTCTGATGTCTGGTCGAACACGAAGGATGAGGTGACAACTACATCAGGCACTCCGGCTGCTGGCGCGGCCCTCACGGTCAATACCGACGTCGCAACCACGATTGGCGTCAATCTCGATTCCAACGTATCCTACGAAGCGATTACGGTGAACGGCACAGGCGCGACGTTCCAGTTCAGCGGCGAATCCACCGGCAAGATCAGGGTGGCCGGCTCGTCAGTCATCGGCGCTCCCACCACCATTGTCGCAGGAGCTCTCGACATTTCCGGCGGCCCGGTCACCATGACCGAGGACGGCTCTCTCACGTTCGACTATTCGGACTACGAAGTGAATTCGACGACGAAAATCCAGCTCACTGGTCCTGTCGCGCAAAATGATACCGCTGTCTCGATCACTGTCCCCTCAAACCCCTACTACACCTATACGTCTGGCTGGGATTCAGGTTCCGAGCAATACGTCATCACCCCCGCTGTCGCCGTCGCGGTGCTGAACCACGAAGGGACGCTCACGGGCTACACCACCGCCGAGGCGGCGTTTGCCGATGCCGTTTCCGGCGACACGGTGACGCTCCAGACCGCGTATCTGACGCCGGGAACGCATGCGACATATGCAGGCGACAAGACTGGCGTCAACGTCGTCGTCCAGGGCTACACAATCGCCCCTGCCGTCGCCGATGGCACGACTACATGGTCCACTTCCTCCTACATCTGGACCGGCGCCGGCACCGACAACAACTGGACCACCCCCGCCAACTGGGGCCTCGCAAGCGGGTATCCGGGTTCGTCGGGCGCAGCAAACAGCCAGAACACCGACAACGTGCTGGTTCCGAACGCGGCGACGATCACGCTCACCGGAAGCGCTTATTTGACCGGCGTCACACTCTCCGGCAACTTGACGCTTACCGGCGGCGGCACACTCTATGCCCGTACGATTTCCGGCTCAAAGGTCATTCTTTCTGGTGCGACGTTGAGGGCGTACCAGAATGGCAAAACGGTCGATGCCAATGGCCTGACAGTTTCCTCTGATGTTGAAATTGCCGCTGGAACTGTGAATGGCTTCTATATGGGCAAGAACAATAGCAACAATTACAGTGCTAAATTTGATATTGCGGGCTCATTGTCAGGTACTGGCAAGGTAATTGTGACGATTGATAATGGTCCATTCCATGGGCTAACAGTATCGGGCGATGCTTCTCAGTTTGCTGGCGAGTGGGTTGTTTCTGGTGATTCAGACGCTACTCAGTTCAAGGCAGCAGCACAAGTCAGTGCGACTGCATCGTATACCTTTAGTTCTCGCAACAATAATGGTGGCGGCTCTTACCCGTTTAGTTTGATGGCTGGAACTTTTGCGGTCGGAGCAATTAATGGTAGCATTTATCTTGGCGGCACTTCTGGGAATCACGGTACTTCCGGCATGACCATCACTGTCGGCGGCAGGAACGAGGATTGCTCGTTCGGCGGCAGCATCGGCTACGCATCGTCTTACTGCAACAACCTCGTCAAGACTGGTACTGCCGATATGACATACACTGGCGGCGGCTTCTACGGCAGCATGACGATTCAGAACGGCACGTACATCATCGGCTCCACGGACGCCAACCCGGGGGCAATCATATTCCAGGGTGGTGCGCTGAGCGTCGCAGAGGGAATCACAGTCGATCCATCGTCGCACTTCTCGTCCGATTCCACTGCGGCGGTCGTGTTTGATGACAGGGGCTATGACAACGAATGGGCAACGGCTCTCACCGCCGCAGATACGCCGTATGGCCTGACTAAGAAGGGCGCAGGAACGCTCACCCTGTCCGCAGCTACTGCCACGATTGGCGGCCCGACGACGGTCAGCGAGGGTATCCTCGTGGTGCCTGTCGGGACGACGTTCAACGGCGCTGTGACGGTCGCCGAGGGCGCGAAGATCCAGTTCGAGGCCGACCCGAATTGGGCGGATGGCGCGACGCCGACAATCTGCACGTTCACGACGGCTCCGAGTGCCGATACGCTCGACCGCATCGAGATTACAGGCTTTGGCGGCCGCCAGTCCGCGACGATGGAGTATAATTCCGAGACGGGTGCGTATGTTGCTACAGTCACGTCTCCGACGCTCGTCTGGAACGGCGCTAACAATGCGAACTGGACTGATGCGGATGCCTGGCTCATTGGCGAGACACCTGCGACGTTCCAGTCCGGCGACAAGGTCGTGTTCTCGGGCGCCTCGTTTGATGGTGTCACGGAGATGACGGTAAGCATCCCCTCGGATGTTGCACCCGCATCTGTGACAATCGACCCTGGCTCCGGTAACACCTTCGTGTTCACCGGCGCAGGCAAGGCGACCACCGATGGCCTGGAAGTGGCTGTCTCCAGCGGCACGGCCAAGCTCGCCGCCGACGTGTTCTCTGGGCTTGCGATAGCCAATGCCGGCACAGTGGAAGTTGCCGAGTCGGGAAGTGGCGTATCGATTGGCGACGTAACTGGTAGTGGCAACATCAAGGTAACCTCCGGCGAACTGCATACGACGGGTACGATTTCCGCGACGACAAGCATGTCGATTGCGCAGGGTGCGACTGTGTATGTCGAGGCAACGCCGGGTGACTACCGCACTGTGAGCGATGCGCTCAAGATTACAGGTGCCGGCAAGCTCGTCATATGCGATGGTGCGACATTCACCACGGCCAAGAACAGCTCTCTCGGCGAATTCACGGGTGAGTTGCGTATCGAAGCTGGTGGCCGGTATAATACACCAAATGGCACTCGCGATAATGTGGCTGGTAGGGGCAAGTTGACCTTGGCTGGCGGCACGCTTAATGGCTCGTTTGGTGGAAGCGTAGTGTCCGCTGACACGACACTCGCCAATACATCCCTGGAACTGGAGGATGGCACGACATCCAGCGTTACTGTAGGCAATGTGCGTCTCATCTACGATGGCCCAATCACTGGCGGCGGCACACTGAATGCGACAGGCAAGGCCTTCTCGCTTCAGAGCTCGGCATCCAGCGATTTCACTGGTGCGGTGAACTTCGGCACTGCAAGTAATCCTGCCCAGCATGGTATATACTCTGTTGGCGCGGGCAGTGAAAATGCCGATTACTCCTTTACAGGTGCAAATGTGGATGGCGTAGGCGGCGTGATTAGCGTTTCCGGCACGACGGCGGATGCGCCGGTCAAGCTCGGCAGCCTTGCCATTGCCTCCGGCACGACGGTCCAGAACGTCAACGCCGGGACGTATGTCGAGGTTGGCAAGAACGACAACAGCACGCTGGCGGGTACGATATCCGGCCAGACCATGACCATTACGAAGGTCGGTGCGACATCGACGCTGACGCTGGGCGGCTCGTTCTCCATGCCGTCCGGCTCGACGATCGACGTGAAGGGCGGAACGCTTGTCACGCAGGGGACAGGCAACCCTGCCGCGCTTACGCTGTCAGGACAAACCCTTACGGTCGGCGCAAACGCGACGGCGACGGCGCAGAACGACCTCGTTCTCGACGGCGGCACGTTGAACGTCAATGGCACGGTCAATATCGGCAACAGCACGGGTGCCCTTTGGCTGAAGGCAGGCAATAATGCCATCATCAACGTCGATGCCGGCGGCAATCTCAATCTCTGCCGCGTCACGGCGGATGGTTCATACACCATGAACTTCGATGGCGGCACACTTACCGAGTACGGCGCAGGCTATGGTAATGATGATGTCATCGGGGGCACTGCATGGGATACATCAGAAGCGCACACGATCACACTGAACGTCAAGGCTGGCGGTCTCACGGTCGATACGGCAACTGCCACGAAAATCTATCCCGTCCTCTCCGGCGATGCGGAGTCTGTCGGCGGTGGTCTGACGAAGAAGGGCGCTGGCACGCTGACGCTTGCGGCGGCTCCGACGTTCACGGGTGCGATTACGGTTGAGGCTGGTTCGGTTGTCTTGCCCACGGGCGACTACACGCTTGGCGCGAACACGATCGTCAGCAGCCGCGATACTGCGAACGGCACGATGACGCTTGCGTATGCGACGACGGTCGCGCTCACGGTGCCTGCGGTCGACGGCACTACGGTCGCCGTGACGTATGTCGACTCGAACGGAGATACGCAGACGGTCGCCGTGTCCGATACGGCAAATGTGTATCTCGTCCCTGTCGGCACGGAAGTGACGGTGACGTATACCGGCACGACCGGCACAGTCGTCACGTCCGGCGGCACCATCACCGGCACCTACAACGAGGCGGTTACGGTCGATACTACTGGCGTCACCGTCGCATCCGCCGCGGTGTGGGTTGGCAACGCTGTTGAGAACGGCGACAACTTGTGGAGCACGGCGACGAACTGGGATCCAGAGGGTGTGCCGGGGCAGACGACGCTTGTTGAGTTCCCTGCGGCCAATTCAGAATACACCGTTATTCTGACTGGCTGGAGTCCTTGCGCCGGTATGTCGGTGGAGGGCACGGTCACGGTTCAGCAGCAGTCGGACACCGTAAATTGGCTGGCTATCCAGTCTGGTGCAATCATAGGCGACGGAACACTCAAGCTGAACAACATCGGCGTCAGCAATGACACTGGTGCGACAGTCACGATTGCTCCCGACCTTGTCGTTCTCACGACCGGCAATGATGGTGATGGCAACGGACAGAAGCAGACTACGTTTGCAAATGGCGCGTTCACGTTCAATGGCGATGTGACGGTCGATGGTTGGATGTTTACTGTTGGAGCGGTCAACACATACAACGGAACGGTCACTGTGAACGGGCGCTTCCGCCAAGTGTGGGGCGGGGAAAATGTACACTATCGTCCTGTGTTCAATGGCGATGTAGTCATTGGACAGGGAGTGTACATGGACAACTACTCCGACGCCGGCTTTGAATTCAATGGCGGCACAGTTACGGGTCTCGGAACAGGCGGAACTCTGCACACGGGCAATGGCAGCAACACCAAGATTACAGGCCAGGGACTGACTGTCGCGGGCAATGTAGTAATTGGCTCCGGCGGCACGCAGACACCCGTGGAAGCGCCGGTGTTGATGCGCCCTGGCTCGACGCTGACAATCAGAAACTATGTGTCGGTGACGAGTGTCAATCCTGTCGATGCGGCGTACTGCGCTGTGACCGACAATGAGTCCTCGCCGAGGGTGTTCACCTGCTCGTGGAAGGCTGAAGCGAAGCCGGAGATCGACATGACGGCGGAGGCGCCGGTGACGGTGACGACGAGCGGCGTGACGTTCGCGGTGTCCGAGTCGAGCCTCATCGAAGGGCTGTATTACCGCGTGAAGGCGGTTGACGGCAAGGGCAAAGAATCCGCAGCCGCTTCGACGGAGAAGGTGAAGTACACTGGCGACATGAGCAAGTTGAACTTCACGGCTCTTCTGCCGACCGATGGCGTTCTCTACTACACCATCGAAGCGAGCGACGACGAATAACGGCATACAAGCGCGTCAAGCGTATATACACGAAAACACCGCCTCGTTCGGATGTCCGGGCGAGGCGGTGTTTTCGTTGTTTGAGAGGCGGGTAGGTGGGCGGGGGTTGGAGCACCAAGGAGGCGCGGCTTTAGCCGCGCATGCACAATCGATTCTCTAGTGCGCGGCTGAAGCCGCGCCTCCTTGGCGTTGCACCGGCGCGAAAACGAGAAGCGCGGCTGAAGCCGCGCCTCCTTGTGCGAGATCGCGCTGAAGCGCGACCCTCCCGTGAAAAAATGGTGGAGGTGGGGGAGAGTCGAACTCCCCGTCCGCAGCGGCATCGACCAAGTGTTTACGCGTGTATCAGGCCATTAGTCTCGGAGACGATACGCCGACCCGCGGGCTTAGCCGTCTCCATCCGTCCGGTTCGGCACCCTGCAGCACCCGGGCGGCGAGCCCTGCAGCGTGGCCTGCTGAAATTATGCCTAGGCGCTTAGCAGACATCTGCGCTTCGACATCGCGGCCGTTATTTAGGCGGCGAGACGGTAATCGTTGTTCGCAATTACGTTTTTTTCTCGTTTGATAACGCGGCCAACGAGAATCCGCGACGCGAGACCGGGCTTCCACACGTCACGTCGAAACCAAGTCACCCCCATTGGGTTTTCGGCGCGTATTATATCACACTGGCGCGTGCAAAGTCAAGTGGGCACTATCCAGAAGGGCGGAAATTTGGTATAATAACGACCAAAGCGGTATTGAAAGGAACGATGTTATGAAAGCAGGCAAGATCATGGCGGCGTCGATGTTCGCCGTCGCGGCGTTGATGTGCGCGGGAGTGGGGTTTGGCGCGTTGGACAAGCCGGCGGACGCGCCGTCGGTGTCCGCCGCCGTAGAGGTCGTGCGCGACGGCGAGTATGATTCGAAGGACGAAGTCGCGCAATACATCCGCAAGTTCAAAGGAGCGCTGCCGAAAAACTACATCACCAAGGCCGAGGCGCGCAAGCTTGGCTGGCATGGCGGACCGCTGGAGCCGTATGCGCCCGGCAAATCGATCGGCGGGGACCGCTTCGGCAACTACGAGCGTCTTCTCCCGAACGGCAGCTACAAGGAGTGCGATATCGACACTAAAGGGCGTTCGCGCGGCGCGAAGAGGATTGTCTTCACCACCAAAGGCGAGCGCATATACTACACGCCGGATCATTACAATACGTTCGAAGAAATCAAGAAAGGGGCGAAGAAGTGAAAACGACATATACGGTCGATCTCGAGGGCAAGAAGCGAAAGTGCGCTATCATGCGGCGCTTCGCCTCCGTGTTGCCGGTCCCGCCGCATTTCGGGAGCAACTTGGATGCACTGTACGACGTGCTGACGGAATATGGGGCAGAGTGGAGGATCGAGTTCAAAAATTCGGCGAACGCGCCGGAGGCGTTTCGTCAAGTTTGCGAAGACGCCGCAGCCGAAACGCCCGGGCTTGAAATAGAATGGCGATAATACTCGAACCGGAAAGACGATCTGGCAAGGCGCGATTCGTGCTTGGCCTCATCTACGCCGCGCTGACATTGGGCGCGGCGACGATGGTGTATCCGTTTGCCGTGATGATTTCGGCAAGCATGTCGTCGGCGTACGATTACAACCGCCACGATGTGGCGACGCGGGCGTTGTTTTCCGAGTCCGACCGGTTCGTCCGCAGCGTCGCAACGATCTTTCCCGTCTTCCCGCGGGAAGTCTACGACGACGCGCCGGAAGAGTGGACTACATGGCAGACCGTGGCCGCCGACGCAAGCGGCGTGAAAGAGTTCGCCTCGCGGCAGCTGGCGCCATACCGCGAGCCGGCGGCGTTCGCCGCCGGCATCGCGCGGGCCGACGCCTATCTCGCCCGGCTCCACGCCGATACGAATCGCGCCACGTCGTGCCGCGTCGACCCGCGCGACATTCCGGCTTTCGTCCAGGGCAAATACAAGACCCTAGACGCGCTGAACGCCGCGTGGCCTGTCCCTCACAAGTCGTTCTTCGATGTATCTTTCACGGCAGAAGCGCGCGAGAGTCCCAACGCGCCGGACGATGCCAAGCGCGAAACGTGGAACGAGATGAAGCGCATGTATCTCGCAAGGGCCATTTCGCGGGGCGATCACATTGCGCGCACCATCCCAAGGAATATTTCGCCCGAAGACGCGGCGGAACTCAGAAACGCGCTCGCCGTGCAGTTCCTCGACCACGGCTGGCGGGATTTCTTCCGCGACGCCTTCTCCAACTACGCGCTTGTGGGGCAATACCTTTTCTTGCGAGGAAGGGCGTTTGCGAATACGCTCATTCTAGTCTTCCTCTCGCTCCTAGCGTCGCTGACGGTGAACCCGCTCGCGGCATACGCCCTCTCGCGCTTCCATCTGCGCTCGACGGAGAAGATAATCCTTTTCCTCCTTGCGACGACTGCATTCCCGGCCGCAGTCACGGCGATTCCGGGCTTTCTGCTCATCCGCGACCTAGGGCTTTTGAACACCTTCGCGGCGCTGGTGCTGCCGGGCGTCGCGAGCGGCATGTCGATTTTCATCCTGAAAGGCTTTTTCGATGCCTTGCCGCGCGAACTCTACGAGGCCGCCGCAATCGACGGCGCCGGAGAGTGGACGGTTTTTACGCGCATCACTCTGCCGATGACGACGCCCATACTCGCCGTCAACGCGTTGAACAGTTTCATACACGCGTATTCATCGTGGGAGTGGGCGTTCCTCGTCTGCCAGAAGGAGTCGCACTGGACGCTCGCGGTGTGGATGTACCAGATGTCGCAGACCTTTGCGCATCAGCCGTGGTGCGTGATGGCGGCGTTCGTGCTCGTTTCGATTCCCACGGCGGTCGTGTTTCTGGCGTGCCAGAAGGTAATCCTCCGCGGCATCGTCCTGCCGTCGATGAAGTGAAACGAGCCATTGCGCGGCTGAAGCCGCGCCTCCTTGTCAGCCCATGTTGCCGATTGTACTGGCGGCGGAGTCGACAACCTTCTTGACGAGCTTGGCGGCGGTCGAAAAGGCGTTGTCGCGCTTGGTCAGATACGACTGCATGGAAACGGAGTCCTGCTGGAGGTTGTTGTCTTCTACGTCGAGGGCGTACTGGACCTCGTTTTGCGATTTGGATGCGTTCTGGAACGTCACCTGCGAGCCGGAGAGCGAAAGCGAGAGTCCGTATTTGCTGCATATGTCCCTTGCGGTGACGAGATTCGAGTCCGAGTCGCTTTTTTTGTTCTTGTCGTTGGACTTCGGGTTCATCGTCGCGAGGGCCTTGGCGAGGATGGCGAGAACCCAGCCGAGTTCCTCGGTCTTTTTCTGCCTCAGGCGGACGACCTCGGAATAGGCGCTTGCCGCCTCCTCGATGGCGACGGATTCCTTGAACGCCGCCTTTGTGAGCGCGTAGATGTAGTCCTGGCCCGCCTCGCCGTCGACGGAATACTGCACTTGCTTGACGCCGTATACGGAGCCGCCGCCAATCTCGGTTGGAACAATCATGCCTGCCATAAGAGGGAAGAGGCCGCTGCGCGGCCAAAGTAGGAAGTAGGAAGTGGGAAGTAGGAAGTAGGAAGCGGGAGGACCGCGCTTTAGCGCAGCTGGAGAGGAGAGGTAAGAGGGAATGGCGCTGGAAGTTCCAGGTCTTCTAGAACTTCCAGCGCTTCTGGCTCAGACCTGGATCGCGTCGCGCATGGACTGGGATTCGGCGGCAATCACGCTCTGCATGAGCTTGATGACTTCGTTGACGAGTTCCTGGGCCTGACCGAACAGGTCCTTGGTCTGGTCGAGGTCTTCGGATGCCTTCTGACGCTCGGCTTCCTTTTCGGTGGCCTTGGATTGCATGATCTGGTTGACGTTGCTGATGAGGCCCTGGACGACCTGGCCGGCGGCGTTGAGCATCGTGTTGTATGTCTCGAACTTCGCGAAGTCGCGCGTCGCCTGCATGTAGTCGAGATCGCTGCGGCGCGCCTCGTAGGCGGAGTCGAGCTTTTTCTCGCCTGCGGCGACTTCGAGCTTGAGCTCGGCGATTTTGGCGTCACGGGCTTCAGGGGTGAGCGGCACGTTGTTCTTCGCGCCGTGCATGACGTCGCCTTCGAAATTCGCGAGTTCGGTCTTGACTTCGGAGAGGCCGGCCTTGGCGGCGTTCACGCCGCTCGTCTCGAGGGTGTTGACCTGCGTTTTGAAGGCGGCGGTTTCCTTGCCGATGACGTATGCGGAGGCGCCGAGCTGGATTGCGCAGCATGCGAAACTCGCGATCATGGCGGTGACGGCGGCGGTGCGCTGCTGCTCGGCCTGGGCGAGAATCGAGCTCTGGATCTGCATGTTCTCGGCAAGACGCTGTTCGCGGGCCGCGTCGCGCTGCTTCTGCGCGACTTCGACGAGAAGGGCCATCATCCGGTAGAGGTCGAACATGATCGTCTTCTTCAGGGAAGCGCCGGATGCGGCGGGCGCGGCGTCGGACGTCTGAAGCTCCTTGAAGATGTTCGTCAGGTTGTCCCTTATCTCCTTGATGTCGGCGTCGGAGAAGTTCAAGAGGTCCTTGCCGGCGAGGAGCTTGTCGCAGAGCGAGTTGATCGCCGCGTCGTCGATCGTCTTGGGGATTTCGAGGTCGTCTGGAATGCCGAAGGTGCAGGTTTTCGTTTCGCCGCCGACCTGCATGGTGACGGTGAAGGACGTCTTGCCTGCGGCGTCGGTGGTCTGCTGGACGTCGCCCAGTTTCGAGAGCAGCGCTTCCCAATTGACTGCTGTCGCGCCTGAATTTACTTGTATGCTCATGGTTGAAAGAAGTTGGAAGTTGAAGGTCGGTGGTTGGAAGTCGGCGGGTGGGAGTTTGTGGCGGGACTGCCGGCCATCAACTCCCGGCCGCCAATTGGATTACGCCATCTGGCCCATGTGCTGTGCGATTTCCTCGCTGGTGTTGGTGGCGGAATCGAGGAGCTGGGCGATGTTGGCGATGTTGTTCTGGATCGCCTGTAGGATGGCCTGGAGTTCCTCTTCGCTCTCTTCGAGGCGCTGCTTGATGGCGGCGATGAATTTCTCGGTTTCCTTGAGTTCGGAGCTGGAAATGCCGGCCTGGTAGCCCGTGACGGCGGCGGCGGTGCCGGCGCCGATGCTGCCGAGCTGGGCGACCTTGGAGACGAGCGAAGTGACCTTCGTCGCGGTTTCGGCGATGGCCTGGACAGAGGCGTTGATGGTGTGCGAGAGGGCCTGCTGGAGGCCGGTCGTGGCGGCGACCTTGCTTGCCGCGAATCCGGAGCCGGCGGAGACCGCGATGATCGCGACTGTGATTGCGATTGCCGCGACAATCTGCGCCGCCTCCTTCTTCATGCCGCATTTGTCGACAAGGAAGTCGGTGACAGCTTTGTTCAACTCGTCCATCGCGCCCGTTTCGTTGGCGATCTGGAGGCCGACGGCGACAAGCGCGCCCACTACGGGGCCCACCGCGATGCCGCCAGTCGCGATGCACGCCGCAACGGCGACGACAACCGCAATCGCGGCCATGAGCCAGCCGAATATGCGCGAGGCCTTTCTCGCCTTTTCGGCCTTGTCCATCTTTTCAATTGTTTCCTGAAGTTTTTTCGTGCGGCCGTCGTGCTCGGTTTTGAACGAAGCCTTGTTCGTCTCGATGCGGTCTTTGGCCATCTCGGACTGGCGCTCGTCGTTGTCGAGCTTCAAGTAGGCAATAAGTTTTTCCAGGTTTTCCTGAAGTTGCTTTACATCGCTTGGATTATCCAGCGAAGGCACGTTCGATCCGCCGGTGGTTTTCCTTTCGGCGTTGCCGGTGGCCGTAGTGTCATTGCTCCGGGTGACGTTCAAATTCGTCCCGGCGAGTATTTCCATTACGTCCTTTATGATGGCCTTTTCGTTGCCGGTCGCGACATCTTGCGGCTTGTTCATTTGCGTGAACAGGGGCGATTTGACGTTGACGCCGGAGTTGGCTGGTGTGATTGCGTCTGACATGGTATTTGTTCCTTTCTGCCCTGTATACACTTTGGGCACAGGGGAAGTTACAGGAAAACGGAACGAAGTTCAGGGCTTCACTCTTCCACCATCTTCTTCAGTTCGGCGGCCTTGGCGCGATACTCGCGGCCGAGCTGGGTGTCCTTGGGGCAATACTCGTCGAGAGCGGCGAGGGCGCTGGCGGCGTTCGTCTTGTCGCCGAGAGCGAGGTAGCATTCGGCGGCGTGGAGCTGCGGCTTCGGGTTGTCGAGATCGAGGAAAGAGGCGTAAGCGTAGGAGGAAATAGCGCTCTTGAAATCTTTCTTCACCTGCTGAACGGCCCCTAGTCCCATCCAGTACTTCTGGTTGAGATGGTCGAAGAGGACGAGGAACTGGAAGAGCTTGCCGGCGTCGTCCCAGCGTCCGGTCTGGTAGTAGCCGAACGCGAGAGCGTAGACAGCCTCGAGCTCTTCGTTGGAAATGCCTTTGATCTCCTTGAGAGTGGCGTTGTCCTTGATGAACGCATCCGCGGCCTCGTTGATACGTTCGAGTGTCGCCTGGTCGATTTCTTCTTTGTTCATGGGTTGGTCTCCTTGGTAGGGAAGAGGGAAGGGGGAAGAGGGAAGGGGGAAGAGGGAAGAGACTTAGAATATCTAGAGTATCTAGGACATCTATGGCCTCTATGACTTAGGACTTGGGACTTGGGACTCACACCATCGTCACTTGGTTGGATTCGATGGCCTCGCGGATTTCGTTTTCGAGTTTGTCGAGGGCGTCGCGTATTGCGGCGGCGACGTCGGTGAGCTCTAGTTTCTTCTCGATCTTTTCGCGGTCGGCGTTCGACTCCGGCTTGTCTTGGGAGGTCTTCTGCTCGCCGGCGGCAGCCTTGATGGCGGCGGCGACTTCGTTCAATGTCGCAGCGCCAATCGAGTCGGCGCAGGCGGCGACCTGGCCTTCAAGGTCGGTGACGTGCGCCTTCAGCGAGGAGATGGCGTTTTCAAGAGTCTTTATCTTCTCGTCTTCTTCGGCCTTCTGGCGCTTGAGTTCCGCGACCTGCTGCCTGTGGTCTTCGCCCTGCTTGACGGCGAGTTCAATCTGCTTTTCAAGCGCCTCTATCTGCATTTGCAGTTCCGCGCTGCGGACTTCGGCGGCGGCTTTCTTCGTTTCGTCGTCCTTGATTTCGCCTTTTGCGCTTTTTATTTCGTCGTTCAGCATTTCCATCTTGACGAACGCCGTCTGCTGCTGCAAGGTAATCCTGGCGGACATCGACTTGAGGACGGTGACGAGCATGGCGATGCGCATCTGCGCCATCGCTTTTTTCTTGTCGTCGCTTTCGGCCTTGAGCCGGGAAACGAGTTTTTCAAGATCGGTCGCCGCGCCGGACGTCACTTCGAGATTTGTCGAGCCGAGGATGGTTGCAACCTTTACCGGGGTATTGCCGGCGGCAGGCGCGCCGTCGGTTCCCGTGGATATGGTGGTGGCAGTTGCGAGTTTGGTCGTGTCGATTGCGGGTGTAGCCATGTTGGTGCTCCTTTCTTCCTCACTGGATACACGTCAGATCTGGAAAGGTTTCATGAACATGGAAAATTTCTTCTGTCGCGCTTCAAGTTCGTCGTTCGCACCCGCGCCGCCGCCCAGGTCGCGGGAGTTGTACTCCTCTTCGTAGCTCGCGACGGTTTTCGGCTCCGGCGCATCTTTGAGCGCCCATTTTTCAAGCGGCGTCATGCCGCGGCGGCGAAGCTCTTCGTTGGCGGCGTCGAGTTGCGCTTCGGAGAAACGCATCGCCATCACCTGCTCGCGCGTGAGCCCCTGGCTTTCAAGGAGCCGGTCCGTTTCGGCGATGCGAAGCTCGGTCTGCGAGATCAACTTCTCGCTTTCCTCGATTGTTTTGCGAATTCTGGCAAGATATGTCTCAACGTCTTTCCCGTCGCTCGTCATCGCCTTGTCGACCTCCTTGATTTTTCGTATGGGGACATTATACCATTTTCCGCCACTTCAAGCAAGTAGGCACATGGGGAGGCTCGATTGTTTCAAGCCTTCCTTTCAAGTTTTAACACAGAGGCACGGAGATGCAGAGATGCACAGAGGTTTGAAGCAATCGAAAAATCCTCCCTGCCTCATTTGCCGTATTCGACCCTGAAGAAGCGGCTTTTAGCGCCTTGCGGGGCGGTTATTCTGATTGTGGTCTTTACGGCGCTCTTGGATTCGACGGCTACGCCCTGGTCGAGTGGAAGGGCGGTTTCGAGTCCATCCATGGTTTCCGCGGAATAGACTTTGACCATGTCCTCCGTGACATCTGCGCCGACGGCGGCGTTGGCGAGTTCGGCGAACGCGACTAGAGTGACGCCATCGTCTTCGAGAACGAAATTCGCCGTCTCGACGATGCAATTTTCCGCGAACACCGGCTCCGGGGCTGGTTCATCCGAGCCGCCGGCGCCTTTGACGCAGACGCCGTTGACGGTGACGGCGGCGCCGCCCGGAATGACGAGACCATGCTGCGTCTCGCCGGTGAAGACATCGCCGTCTGCGGCTTCGTAATCTCCCGTGAGTTTGGAGAGGATGATTTCCCCGCCGAAGGTCGCGGTGTACGCGGCGTCGGCGGAGACGGGCGCGATTTCCGGGCTCCAGCCCGTGAAGACGTGGATGTCCTCAGGCTCGTCATGGGAAGGGGTTTCGCCGAAGGCGAGCGTCTGCGCTTCGATGAGCGAGCCGTCTCGATCGAGCCACGAAACGGTGTAATAGCGCAGCCTTTCGTTGAAAACAGCCGTATATGCGGCGGGCCCGTCGACGCTTTCGGGAGACGGGCGCCAGCCGGCGAATTCGTAGTCGAATTGCGCGGTCGAGGCCTTCGCGGGAACGTCGCCGGTGTAGGAGGGCGTCTGGCCATACGGGACTTGTTCGCAGCCGAGCATGGTGCCGTCGTCGTTCAGCCATTCGACAGGGTAGGAGCGGAGCGACGGGGTGAAGACGGCGGTGTATACGGCATCGCCCTCGACTGGGACGATCGCAGCATCCCATCCGGCGAACGAATACGAGAATTGAGCGGTGGAGGGCTTCACGGGCGTCTCGCCGTCATAGACCGGCATCGCGCTATACGCGAGACGCCGGACGGACAATTGCGCGCCGTCGTCGTTCCGCCAGACGATGTCATACTCGTTCACCGTCGAGGAAAACACCGCCGTATACGCGGCGTCGGCCGCGACGGCGGAGATTTCGGGCGACCATCCTGCGAAGGCGTAGGTGTATTGCGCAGTGGCGCTTTTCGAAAGGGCGCCGTGCGAGGGCATCGAACCGTACGGGAGGATTTCGGAGTCGACGACGACGCCGTTATCGTCCAGCCACACGACGGTGTAGCTGTTCAGCGAGGATTCGAACCGCGCGGTGTACGTGGCGTCGCCCGCGACGGCGGAGATCTCCGGCGACCACCCGGAGAACGTGTAGGTATATTGCGCCGTGGCGGGCTTGACCGGGGTGTCGTGCGCGGGCGTCGCGCCAAATTCGTACGTCCCGGTTTCGGTCGCGCCGTCGATATCCCATGTAATCGTATAGGAGCGGACATGCGGCATGAAGACGGCGGTGTATACGGCATCGCCTTCGACGGGGACGATCGCCGCATCCCATCCGGCGAACTCGTAGGAGAATTGCGCAGAGGATTCTTTGACGGGTGCGGTGTGCGAAGGCGTCTGGCCATATTCGTACGTTTCCGTTTCGCTGCGGCCGTCTATCATCCATGTAACCGTGTAGGAGCGCCTTTGCTCCGTGAAGACCGCAGTATAGGACGCATCGCCCGCGACGACGGAGACTTCGGGTTCCCAGCCGGCGAAAATGTAATCGAACTCCGGCGTCGATTCCCTCGCGGGCTCAGCGCCATGATAATCTGGCATGGTGCCGTATGCGGATTCCGATTCGAGGAGAATCCCGCCATCGTAATTCAGCCATGCGATGGCAAAGACGCGGACGATTTTCAGAACGCCGTCGATGCCGGACCGTGTCAGCGCATACCCCTCCGGGAGTTCGTCAAGGATGGACTGAGACGTGATATTTCCATCTTCGGCTACAAAGATGTCGGCGCAGGGATCGTCGGCGAGTGCGATGATTTCGCGTATGCGTTCCGGGGTTGCGAGCGCGTAAGGCGAATCCGGCGTGCCGTCGCCGGTCCATTTGGCATGGGGCGTGTAGACGGCGGTATATGCGGCGTCGAGCGTCACAGTGGCGATTTCAGGCGACCAACCGGCGAAGGAATACGTGTAGTACGCATCTTCGGCCTTCGAGGGCGCGGCGCCGTCGTAGGAGGGCGCAGAGCCATATTCGGCGGTGTCGGTTTCGAGCATCGTGCCATCCTCGTCGCGCCACGCCACGGTATAGGAACGTCTGGTCGCATTGTAGACGGCGGTGTATACGGCGTCGGCGACGACCTCGGAGATCTCCGGCGTCCAGCCGGCGAATTCGTACTCGAATTCGGCAGAGGAGGCTTTGTGCGGCGTGGCTCCGTCGTATGAAGGCGTCTGGCCGAACGCGACGCCCTCGTCGAATTCGAGGAGCGTGCCATCCTCGTCGAGCCACGAGACGGAGCACATTCCGCAGGCGTACCGCGCGACGAGTTTCGAGCGCATGGCATCGCTGACGCCGAAATTGTACACCTTGAGGAAATCCATCTCGGCGTCATCGCCGGAAGCCGGCTGCGCGATGCCTATCGCGGCGGTTATGCCGCCATGGAGCGAGCCGATTTGCAATGTACCTGCGGGATGGGGGAAGCCGCTTATATCCGCCTCGCCCTTGAGAACGCCGTCGAGGTAGACGGCGATATTTCCGCCGGACGATTTCGATAGCGTATAGAGATGCTGGACGCCGGAGCGGTTTTCGACGTCGAATTCGAGGAGCGGCTCGAACGCCGCATCTGCGTTGGCGACGCGGAAAAGCATCATCTTGCCGTCCTCGACGCACGAGGCCAGGCCGATGCACCCGCTGCCTCTATTGCCGATTGCAAGCGCGTAGACATTCGTCCCGGCCGTGGCGGGAGCGGCGAACTTCGCGGCGATAGTCCACTCCTCCGCCCATGTCCAGTATCCATGGCTGTTGCTGTCGTAATATGGATGCGAACGGACGAGCAGGCTGTTGCCGCCGGATGCGATGGAACCTGCCGCGTTGTAGCCGCCATCCGGCGTGAGCGCATGCGCGAGGTAGCCGGAGGAAGCGAGGTTGCCGTTGAATTCCCAGTCGAACGTGGCGGCGTCGCCATCGACGCGCAAGACGCCATCGCCGTATGTGGCGACACCGCCATCGAGCGCCATCGCGTCCCTCCCGCCGCCGACGGTGATGATATCCACCGCCTCGAAGCCGGCGGGGATGTTTGCGACGATTGTCGAGCCTTCGGCGTATTCGAGGCGGGTCTGGACGATGGCGGCCGACGAGCCTTCGCCGACGACGTAGAGCGCGAGCGTCGAGAAATCGCGCAGCGCGCCGAGCGAGTGGACTTGCGCTCCGCCGAGTTCGACTACGCCTTCTTCGCAGCGGGGATACGCCATGCCGGCGCCGTCGGGGTACGTCAAGACGAGCCTGCCCGGGCCGCGCTTGACGATCGAGCCCCCGCCGGAAATCCTGCCTGTCATCGTCAGCGTCGCGCCTTCGTCGACGTAGACGACGGCGTTCGCGCCGTCTTCGCAGACGACGGCGGCGTCGAGCGTCGCGTCGCTCGAGGCGCGGAGCGTCGCGCCGTCTTTGAGGCGCAAGGAACCGGCGACGGACAGCACGGCGCCGTCGAGCGCGACCTCGCCGCCGTAGAGCGTCGCGCCCCTCGCGACGCCCATGTCGCCGCCGTAGAACGTCAGCCTCTTGCCGTCTGCGACGCGCAGGGAGAGGGCGCCGACGAGCGTCCGGCGCTCCGCATCGAGCGCCACCCCGGCATTGTAGAGCCCGATGAAACGGCAGAACGAATCCGAAGCGTCCGCAGGCAGCGACGAATTGAACGCGATCTGCGCGAACCGGGCGTTGTCCGCGATTTTGGCCGTGTGCACCTTGCGGTAGGAGACTTCCTGCTGTATGCGCCAGTCGCCGGCGGAGGTGGCTGATTGCACTATCGGGTTGTTCGCCGCGTCGGTGTTCTTCACCATCCTGAAACGCTGGGCGACGCTTTCGCCGTTTGCGCCGGCAAGCGCAAGAGTGTACGCCTCGCCGACTTTCAACAGGCAGTCGTCGTCGAAGACGAACGTCTGCTTCCATCCGTTGTTTGTTCCGTCGAAGGCCACGCCGCTGTCTGCGCCATTGCCATTCACAATCTGCGAAGAGACGATGCCTTCTTCGCCGGTGATTTTCATGTATCGGACATTCAGAGGGCTGGAATATCCCGTATCGGTGCCAAGCGCGATGGATTCAAGCCGCACGAGCGTCCCGGCGGGGAGGCCGTCCGTGGCGGGAATCGTGATTGTAAACGTATCTGCGCCCTTGTTGAAGCCGGATGCGTCATTGTTCGCCGAACCCGTCCCCTGGTTCGAGATCGTGTTCGCATCGACTTCGGGGAACTCCTCGACGGCGCGCACGACAAGCGCGTTGTTTTCGGCGACGAGCATCATGTTCTCTTGCAGCGTGGCGAACTCGAACGTCCCCGCAGGAGATCCTTCTTGCCATGCGACGAGTTTCTGCCCGTCCGAGAACGTCGCGCCGTCGCCGAACGCGATTCTGACGGTTCCGTTCGCGAACGCAAGGTTTTCGCACGAGAGCGGCGCGGAAGGCGCAGGGAGAGATTCGAATTTCAGCGTTGCGCCGTTGTAGAGGGTGGTCGTGCCGCGGAAAGAGGCGAAGCCTTCGATAACAGCCATGCCGTGAAGCGCGATTCCTCCCGTGCCGGGCGTCCATGATTTGCCGTCGCCGAGACGTATGCCGAAACCCGGCTCGACGAGGATCTGGTCTGCCGAGCCCCAGATGTTGCTTTGCCGCTTGGAGACTTGAATGCGACCGCCGCCCGTCTCTCCTTGGACGATGCTGCCGGAGAATTCCGTCGCGTCCCAGAATTCCGTCACAGACGTCGAGGCGGCGGTGTGCGATGCCATGAGAGTGCCGGAGCCGGAGATCTTGCGGATGTTGACGTGGCGGTTCGGCGCCGGGTTGATATTCCACGCGAAGCCGGCATCTTCGCTGTCGACGAGGACGACTTCGGCCTCGATGTTGCCGTTCTGCGCCGGACCCGTGACGCCCGAGAGGATGATGCGCGAATTCGCGTTGCCCCAGGCGTGCATCGGGAAATTCTCGGCGGTTGCGTTTTGGGCGATGAAATCGCCTCTCCATCTCGCGTCGGCGAGAAGGGCGGATGCATGCTGGAAATACTCGCGGCGAATTACGCAATCGAGCATCGCATCGGAATTTTCGCCGAACGAGAGCGCCGCCTGCGGCTTGAGTTCCTCTGGCTGGAACGCATTTGTGTCAATGACGACGGGCGCATGGTTGGCGAGGGCCGCCGGGAGGATCGCGCTTTCCCGGGCCGTTCCGGAAATCGTCAGCGTTCCCGTCCCGCGCACGGCGACGGTGCCGAGGCGCAGAGGTTTGTCGTTGTCGAGAACGAGCGTCGTCGCCTGCGTGGTGAAAACGAGGATGTCGTCGCCGTCCTGAGGAACGATGCCTTGCGTCCAGCAGTCAGGATCGAGCAGAGCGCCTTCTCCGCTTGGCGAATGCCAGAAATTCTGCGAATTGGAGTAGGAAGCATCATTGGCGCTTTCTTTCAGAATATTGCCATTTTCATCTTCGATGACGATGGTGCCGCCGGCAAATTCGATTTCGTCGCCGGGGAAGCCGAGCATCGTCCGCTTTTCGTCGAGCATGAGGCGCAACGTCGTGTTTTCGCCGATCAGGATGCGGCCCGTGAAAGCGTCGCTTATGCCGTGTGCGACGACCGTTCCCGCGCCATCGGACGATGCAAGCAGCACGTCGCCGGAGCCGGAGAAGAAGTTTTCGCCCAGCGCGAGCGTGTGGCCAGCCGTGTCGAGCGTCGTGTACGCTCCTTCGGCGGCGCAGAAGTCCACAGTCTGCGATTCCTCGATGTCGGCGGCGATGCGGTATGTGCCGGCGGCGAAATGAAGCGCAGGCGCGTATCTTGCGGCGATGGCGCTCGCCGTCTCGATGACGCCGCCTGGCGCGAGAGTCAAAACCGCTCCGGCGCCATCTATGGTGATTGGCGCCTTGAACACGCCCGCCACCGTCAAGTCGCTTTCTTCGCCAAGCCAGATGCCGTAATTGGCGCGCCATGCGGCGCCGGGCGCGATTGTGGCGGCGGTGCGCACAAAGAGGCGGCCGTAGTTGGAGAAATCGGTCGTGGAAAGTTTCGCGCCGAGCGTCACGCTCTTGTAGTTCAAGTCGAACGAACCGGTGAACTCCGCGACGTCCCTGAACAGGACGCGCTCGGCGGAGCCGTTCGCGTTCGTCGTCGCGTATGTGCCGGAGCCCGTGATCTTGTCGATGACGACCGTATGGTTGCCGAAGCCGTTGTCGTGATTGAGCGCGATCGTTCCATCCGCTCCGTCCACGAGTTCAAGCGCGACGCCGCTTTTGGAATTTTGCGCGAAAAAGCCCGATGCGCCGTTCATGCGGATGCGCGAAGATGCATTGCCAAAATCGTCAGAGTCGAAATTCGCCATTTGCGACGCGACGACGACTGTGCCGTTCCATTTCGCCGGATCCTGCAAATCGGAGGCGCGCATGCGCGAAATATTTGCGTAGTCGATATCGCCGGCCAGGCGGCCGCCTTCGGCTATTTCCAGCGCTGCGGCCGGGCGCAGCGTGGCGGGCTGGAAGGCGCCGGTCGCGATGACGACGGGAATTTCATTGGCGAGGGCCCCCGGGCGGATCGCGCTGTCCCGGGCCGTTCCGGAAATCGTCAGCGTCCCCGTCCCGCGCACGGCGACGGCGCCGGGGTCCAATTGCAAATCGTCCGGGATGGTCATCGTGGTATCTTCGAAGAGATAGATCTGCACGTCTTCGCCTTCCGCCGGCAGGACGCCCTTCGACCAGAACGCGACATCGCCGAGGCTGCCTTCGCCGCCTTCGCCGATCCAGATGTTGTACGGCATCTCGTACGCAACATTCGCGCCTGCCTCGGTCAGCGTGGCGAGTATTTTGCCGTCCGGGTCGACGAATTCAACCGTGCCTCCGGCGAGAATCGCCACCTTGTCTGCGACGGAACATCCTGCCACGGCGGATTTCGCATCGAGTTCTATCGTCACTTTGCCGCCGACGCTGACGATGGTGCTGCCGAGTTTTTCAGGCGTTGTGAAGAGGTTCGTGTTTTCGACGACTACCCTGCACGCGGCTTTGGAAAGATCGCCATCGTCCGGGAAGACGACGCTCGTGGAGCCGTCGAGGATTATCGTGCCGGTGAAGTCGTCCGGCAGCGCGGTGATATAGACCGTGCCGCCTTTGTCGGCGGGCGACGAGAACAGGACGTCGCCAGTGCCGGAGAAGAAGTCTTTTCCGAGCGTGAGCGTGTGGCCCTGCGTGTCTACCGTAGTCCATTTTTCCTGCGTCGGAGAGGCGCAGAAGTTGACGGTTTTCGATAGCGTCATATCTGCGCCGAGCCGTAGCGTACCGGCGGCGAAGTTGAGCGCCGGCGAGTATTCGCCCGACGGCAGGGAGGAGATTTTCATCAAGCCGCCGTTGGCGAGATTGAGCGTTGCGCCCTGTTCGTGGACGACTATGTCGGCGTCGAGCGTTCCGGCGACGGTCAGGTCGCAGTCATCGCAGAGGTAGACGCCGTCGTACGCGGTCCACGTTTTGCCCGGGGCGATTGTCGCTGCGCTGTCGACAAAGAGGCGTCCGCCGCCGGAAATCACGTCGCCCTCCGGCATCGCCTCTCCGATGGCGACGGTCTTTTTCCTTATGTCCAGCGAGCCTGTGAAGCCGGATATATCGTTGATGAGGATTTGTTCGGCGAGCGCCGTGGACGAAGTTCTGAACGTGCCGGTGCCTGAAATCGAGCGGAATGTGTCGGTCGAAGTGCTCGAGCCGTTGTTCCAGTCGAGCGCCGGAGTCTTGCCATTGTCGACTAGTTCGATTTCCGGGGCGAATTCCGTATTGACCGTCAAGTAGCCCGAGGCGCCGTTGAAGCACACGGTGGATTGCGCATTGCCGTAGAGATTCGGGTTGAACCAATCGGCAGCGTTGTATGGGGCGGGAAGCGCGCCGGAGACGGTAGTCGTGCCGCGCCACTTGGCGGCATTCTGCAAATCGGCCGTTCTCATAAAGGAGATTCGGGAGAAGTTGATTTCGCTTTCGAGGCAGGCATCGCCGGAAAGCGCGATGGCGGCCTGCGGTTCGAGCGCTTCTGGCTGGAACAGCGCGGTTGCGATGTCGACTGGCGCGATGTTGCTGAACATCGTCGCGGCGACGGTCGCGCCTTCGCCGTCCTCAGGCGCCGCGAACGTCATGGCCGCGCCGCCGCCGGTGACGCGAAGATGCGCGGGCGCGACGGCTTGCGGCGCGTCTAGGACGATCGTCGTGCCGCCGGAATTGACGATTTTCGCATATTCGCCGTCCTGCGGGAGGCGTCCAAGCGACCAGCGGCCGACATCGCTGTAATTTCCGCCCGTCTCGCCGTCCGCGACAGTCCATGTATTCGCGGTGCCGTCGTAGGTGAATGCGCCGGGATTGTCGTAATGGTCGATGTAGGCATCGAGGAAATTGCCTTCGGAGTCGATGAGATATATTTCGCCCTTCGAATAGTCCCCGACGGCCGAAGAATACCCGAACGCGACGTCGATATCCGCGATGGTTATCCAGAGCGCGGCGTCGGCCGACTGCATGGAGACTTGCGACTCCATGCCGGCGGCGATGTCGAGCCGCCCGCCGGAAAGTGCAATGTCTACGCCGACGCCGACGGAGCCGGTAATCGCACTCTGTCCGGATGAGACGTAAATCGTGCCGCTTCCTGTCACAGGGCAGGCGAGCGAGGCGCCGGAAAGCGCAACCGCCGCATCATTCTCGAGAATGAGCGAGGCGGATGCCGAGATGGAGCTTGAGAGAGTCGTCTCGCCTGCGAGGACGAGCGTGCCGGGGAAGCGCGTCATGTCCGCAGGAAGCGTCACGGCCACATCCGGGCCGTATTTCAGCTCGCCGCGGAAACAATCGAGCCCTCCGAACGTGAACGAACCGCCGCCCGCCGTATCGACGAGCGTGACGTTGCCGGATCCCATGAAGGCGTTGCCGAGGAACGTCAGAGACTTTCCTTTCGCGTCGATGACTGTCTCGTCGCCGCAGAACCAAGCCGGATCGTCCGTTTCGCCGCCTTCGGCGACTTCGAACGTGCCGTCGAGGATCTGGCGGGTGGAGTTGAAGCGCAGCATGAGGTTCTTCGCCGCTTCGGTGCCGTCGGCGTTTTCCGCGACGAGCGTCAGAAGAAGAGAGTTGCCGTGCCATTCTCCGTCCATTTCCGTCGCATCGAGGAAGACGGTGAATTTCCCGTCGGACAGGCCCGACGGCACGATGGATACTTTTTCGTCGGGCAGCATGGAGAGGTGGCTCGGGTAGGCATGGAGCGCAGTCGCGTTCGCGCATTGCACGACGATTGGATTGACGCGGCCGATGCCGCATTCCGCGAAGAATCCGTCTTGCAAGATTTCAAGCCCTGCGCCGACGACGCTGACGCTCTCGATGGCGGGGTCGCCGGCCGGCTCGCCGATCGTCGTCGTGAACGCGCTTGCCACGGCGCCGGCGCCTTCCTCGCCCGCCTTCATGAGGGGCGTCACGGAGACGGCGTAGGACGCGCCGCTTTCGAGGTTTTCGAGGGTCGCTTCGTATCTGGCGGGCATGTCGACGGCGGCGGCGATGTTCTGCGTTTCCGCCGTCGCATCGTCAGCGTCCTTGATGCCGGAGAGGACTACGTTGTCGATGCGGAAGTCGGATTCCGCGCTCGTTCCCCAGTGGGCATACCTGTCGTCGACGAGGCGGAAGCGCAACTGAATACGCTTGCCGGCGTATTGCGAGAGATCGACCGACTGCGGCACGGGGGTGTCGAAACCGTCGTTCCGGTCGAGACCGTCCGACATGTCGATCTGGCAGACCGCCTCCCATTCGCCGCCGTCGATACGCGCCTCCACGTAGGCGTCGTGTATGCGCATGTAGCGGTACTGCACGTCGAAATCGAGGCGCGCGCCTGGCGTGGCGTAGTGGGTTCCGGGGTACGTATACGTGCTGTTCTGGACGCCGCGATAGCCGGCGAGATATCCGTTTTCGATCTTGAGGCCCGCCTCTTCGCCTTTCGACGCGCTGAAATCGTCCGTGAATGAAGTCGTCCCGCCGAGTTTCGCCGTCTGGAGAGTGAAGCCGGCGATGTGGTTCGTGTAGCAGTTTGGGATTCGCCAGGCGAACTGGAAAGAAGGTTTGTTGACTTTGCGCACGGGTTCGAATTGCACGCGCTTTTGCGGGCGGTAGCCGATTTGGAAATCGGCGAGTTGGCGCGATTCGATTTCCGTGCGCAAATCCGCCCAGGCCGTTGGGTTGCCCCAGCCGTAGTTGATGTTCACCCAATCCTTTTCGTCGTCCGCACCGGCATTCTCGATTGCGTAGCCGTCGATTACCATCTGGTGGCCGGGCGTGTTCACCTGGATCGGCGAGCCGAAATCGAGATCGTCGCGTATCGCCTGCCAGAGCGTGTCGTAGCCGTTGCGGGTTTTGTTCATCACGTTGCCTTGCTCGAACCAGTGGTTTCTGGCTTCCGCGCATAGTTTCTGGCGCCCGCCCGATCCCCCGGACGCGAATGACATCTTCACGAGCGACTGCATCCAGAGTATCAAATACGCGCATTCGTACGTGGAACGCCTGTCCGCCGCGCGGAATGTCGGCTCGCCGGGATAGGTGCGCAGCATGGCGGAATAGTCGAACGGCACCGCACCGTTGACGCGTATCACGCAGTCCGGGTGGTCTTTTAGGGAATGCGCTACGGTGCGCGACTTCCCGTATCTCCACGGCCACTGCCAGTAGCGGTGCTCCTGGCCGCCCGCCGTGGCCATGCAACCGCACGGCGCGCCGAGCGGCGTCAAGTCGTTGTACGGCGCCGACTGATACCAGGCGGCATCCAGAAGCGGCGCTATGTACGGTTCGCTTTCCACGGCGGGCGCGGCGCCGAGCAGGCGTTTGGACGCTTTGGCGTTCGCCGGTTTTGCCGCCGGGAGAGAGGTCCACTCCGGGTCGTCGGCGCGTGTCGAGTCGGCTTCCATCTTCGCGACCCACGCGTCGGCGTCGGAGAGTTTCTCGTATAACGGCGAATCGGCGGCGGGCTCGGTGAAATCTTCAACCGAAAACGAAACGACCGGCGGGCATTTCGTCGAGCCCGCCATCACGATGTGGCCCGATGGCGATAGGTGCGCTATCCACAAATTCCCGCGTTCTTCGACGCCTGCGACGCCGCGAGCGCCGAGGATGCGCCTGGCGATGCCAGAGTGCGCGAGAAATCCCTCTGCCGCCGAAAGCGCCATATCGCTTTCCACGGGAGAAGCGCAAAGCGTCTTTGTGACGCCAGCAATCGCCAACGCCGCCGCTATGATGCACGTACAAACTTTCCTCATGCAGTCTCCTATTTTCCGCTGCCTCCATTGCTGTTTCTTGCGACGAAAGTCGCTTCTCTTGCAATAAGCGGCAAACAGTAATATTTTAGCATTTTTCGTGTGCGCTTGGCAAGGGCGCGCACTCGCTCTGACCCGAGGGCGAGGGCGTTTGCTCTTTAAAGGTTAAAGGCAAAGTCCGCGCGTAGCGGCAGCCGCCGCTTGCCAGAATCAAACCCAATGCAGTCGAATTCAAACGATAACTATGACCAGCAGGATTCATACCTATGACTTCGCTTGTTCATACCTATGACTTTGGCTGTTCATACCTATGACTTTGTCCGTTCATACCTATGACTTTGGCTTTTATACCTGTGACTTCGTCCGGCGAAGCGCGGCCGCTGGTTTGCCCATCGAGCCGGGACGTTTTTTGCTTTTATACTTTTTTTTGTCGCGGTGAAAGCAAAAGCGG